>NZ_CAKUCL010000256.1 GCF_934643405.1 uncultured Actinoplanes sp. | reverse complement strand
GCCGAAGCCGTACCCGCGCCGCGCCGGCGGGCTGTCCGGCGAGTTCCGCCGGCTGCTCGACCCGGACCGGCGCGACCAGGACGCGGCCGTGCTGCTGCGCCACCCCGACCTGCTCGAACCGGTGGCCGCGATGCACCGCGACACCCTGGTCTACCTGCTGGGCGCCGAGGAGCCGCTCGCGGCCTAGCGGTCCGGCCGGCGCCGTCACGGCGCCGGCCGCCGGCGTCACCGGCCGGCGAGGCGGGCGGGGAAGCCGCCGGTGGCGATCGGGCCCCAGCGGTCGATCGTGATCCGGATGAGCGACTTGCCCTGCTCGCGCATCGCCTGGCGGTACTCGTCCCAGTCCGGGTGCTCGCCGGAGATGCAGCGGAAGTACTCCACCAGCGGCTCCAGCGCCGCCGGCAGGTCGAGCACCTCCGCCGTGCCGTCCACCTGTACCCACGCGCCGCCGAAGTCGTCGGAGAGCACGCAGACCGAGACGCGGGGGTCGCGGCGCACGTTCATCGCCTTGGCCCGCTCCGGGTACGTCGAGATGACGATGCGGCCCTCGGTGTCGACGCCGCACGTGTTCGGCGACGCCTGCGGGCGCCCGTCCCGGCGGGTGGTCATCAGGATCGCGTGGTGCCGCGGCCGGATGAACGCGAGCAGCTCGTCGCGGTCCACCCTGGTGCTGGTGGCGATGGTGCGGGCCATCAGGCGATCCCGCCGGGCTGTGCGGCCGCGTCCACCTGGACCGGGCCGGGGTGCCCCTTCGCCTGCTCGGCGGTCACCGCGGCCCCGATGATGCCGGCGTTGTTCAGCAGCGTGGCCGGGACCATCGGCGTCCGGATGTCGATCAGCGGGAAGAACCGGTCGGACTTCTTGCTCACCCCGCCGCCCACGATGAACAGCCGGGGGGAGAGCAGGGCCTCGACGTGACGCAGGTATTCCTGCACCCGCATCGCCCACTTCTCCCAGCTCAGGTCCTCGGTCTCCCGGGCCCGGTCGGAGGCGCGCAGCTCGGCGTCCTTGCCGTCGAGCTCCAGGTGGCCGAACTCGGTGTTCGGGATCAGCGTGCCGTCCAGGAACAGCGCGCTGCCGATGCCGGTGCCGAAGGTCAGCATCATGATCAAGCCGCGCTGGTCACGCCCCGCCCCGAACGCCACCTCGGCCACGCCGGCCGCGTCGGCGTCGTTGAGCACCGAGACCGGCTTGCCCAGCCGGTCCGAGAAGAGCTTCGCGGCCGGGGCGTCGAGCCAGGATTTGTCGACGTTCGCCGCGGTCCGGGTGACCCCGTCGACGACCACCCCGGGGAACGTGATGCCGACCCGGTCGTAGCCGTCGAACTGCGACGCCACCTCGGCGACCGCCTCGACGACCCTGGTCACGTCCGAGGGCTGTGGCGTGGGAACCCGAACCCGCTCGGCGAGGAGCTCGCCCTGTGCGGTGTCGACCGGCGCGCCCTTCACTCCGGAGCCGCCGATGTCGATGCCGAGAATGGCCATCCCTTTTCCCGTCCCATGGTCGAACTTCGTTTCCCGCTGTTTACCACGCGGGACGGAGTCTGAATCGCACCGGACGTCACCCTTACGCTCCGTTGCGCCATGACCCTCGTCCTTTCGGCTGGTCAAGGCATCGGGCCCTCGGCTAGCGTGGGTTAACTGAACGGTCGCCGCGCGCGGGCACGGCTCTCTGCCCGCTGATGGAGGACCTCCGTGCCTGTTCTGCCTGGCCGCGCGCATGCCGGCCACGTCTCGCCGAGCGCCGCCGACCTGCTGGTCGCGCTGGCCACCGCCCCCGCCGCAGCTCGCCCGGCACTGCGTGACCGTGCCATCGAGGCGTGGCTGCCCCTGGCCCGTCATCTCGCTCACCGTTACTCCGGTCGCGGCGAGCCCACCGACGATCTGATCCAGACCGCCACGATCGGGCTGATCAAGGCGGTCGACAAGTTCGATCCGGACCGCGGCGTCGACTTCGCCGGCTACGCCATCCCCACGATCATCGGGGAGATCAAGCGGCACTTCCGCGACCGTACCTGGAGTGTCCGCGTCCCGCGCCGCCTGCAGGAGCTGCGGCTGTCGATCACCGAGGCCAACAGCACCCTCACCCACGCCCTGGGCCGCTCGCCCACGGTCGCCGACGTGGCCGCGCACCTGGGCGTGACCGAGGAGGAGGTGCTGGAGGGGCTGGAGGGGGCCCGCGCCTACAACGCCGCCTCGCTGTCCGCGCCCATGGCGGCCGACGGGAGCACCGAGCTCGGCGACACCCTCGGCGGCGTGGACCACGAGTTCGAGCTGGCCGAGACCCGCGTCGCCCTCGGCCCGGCCCTGGCCCGGCTCGACGAGCGCGAGCAGAAGATCGTGACGCTGCGGTTCTACGGCAATCTGACCCAGTCGCAGATCGCCGAGCAGGTCGGCATCTCGCAGATGCACGTCTCGCGGCTGCTGACACGTGCCCTGACCAAGCTGCGCGCCCAGCTGGGCACCTCGCTCTGACCGGCTGCCGCGCGGGTGCGGCCGCACCCGCGCGGACCGGCGGTCACTGGGCGCCGGAGGCGCGCCAGTTCAGCTGGGTGAGCAACGAGCGGGCCTGGTCGACCAGCTCCGGGTCGGTGGTCACCGAGTAGGTGCCGGCCTGGATCGAGCTGCGCGAGGCGAAGTCGCGCCGCCCGCCGGTCGCGGCGTGCGCGATGGCGCCGAAGATCGCGCCCCAGGCCGCGCCGATCAGCAGGCCCGCGATGATCACGCCGAACCAGCTGGACGTGGAGAAGAGGCCGAACAGCAGGCCGATGAACAGGCCGAACCAGGCACCACTGGCCGCGCCGGCCAGCGCGGCCCGGGCCACGGTGAGCCGGCCCAGCACGTTCTCCACCAGGCGCAGGTCGGTGCCGATGATCGCGGTGCGCTCGACCGGGAACTTGTTGTCGCTCAGCAGGTCGACGGCCTGCTGGGCCATCGTGTAGTCGGGGTAGGTGCCGACCACCACGGGCGGGACGCCGGGGCCGGCCACGTTCTGGGCGGGCAGACTGGGTTGCCCGGCCGGGCCGGGCGGGATGTTGCCGGTCGCGGGATTGTTGGACGACGGTGCGGTCATGACGAGCCTCCGAGGGAAACTTCCATCTCACATGGGCCGGAACACGAGAATCAGCAGATCACGCCCGGTCGGCTGAGACCAGACGCAGCCATGCGGCAAAGACGCCGGCGACGGCCGAGGTGATGCAGGCCACACCGGCCAGGAACGCGAAGCGGCCGGACACCAGATCCGGCGTGACGCGCTCGGACATGCCCACCGCGATCAGGCCCAGCAGGCCGGCCAGGCCGGTCACCGCCCCGAGCACGGTCAGCGGCAGTCCGGCCACCCGGCTCAGCCGGGGCGCGCCCAGCTCCCGGTACCGGCGGACCCGGATCCCGAGGACGGCCAGCGCACCCCAGGCCAGCACGACCAGCAGCGCCGCGACGGTGTCGCTGGGCCGGTGCCAGGCGGCCCACACGGTGGCCACGGCGATCACCGCGACGTAGCCGGCGCCGATCAGCGCGGCCGTGCTGCGGATGGCCGCCGGCAGCACCAGGACCAGGGCGAACGCCACCGAGGCGGCGGCCGAGGTGTGCCCGGAGGGGAACGAGTTCGGCGCCGGGAAGCCGTCCAGGTGCGGCCGGGACAGCTGGGTCTTGAGCAGCTGGGTGCTGGCGTTCGCGCCGATCACCAGCAGGGTCGCGCCGACCGCCAGGTCGATCCGCTTGCGCAGCACGCCGACAGCGGCCGCGGCCAGGCAGACCAGCACCAGGCTGGCCAGGGTGGTGCCGTTGAGCGTGCGGTCCAGCAGCTGGACGACCTTGGGGTGGTGCACGTCGGCGCCGCGCATGGCGACCGTGTCGACCGTCTGGCCGAGCGTGGTGCGGACGAAGACCTTGTACGTCGCGCCGGCCGACGCGGCGGCCAGCAGCGCGGCGGCGAACGGTGCGAGCAGCAGACCGGGGCGGCCGCCGGTGACGGGCGCGTCGGTGGCCGGCTCGGGGGACGCCAGGGCCGTCATGGGCGGTGCCCTCCAGAAACGACGGAACACGAACGAGCGGGAACGCGAGCGGTAGCGACTTGCCCCGCCGAACGCCTTTTCAAGCGCGCATCATAGGTCCCTCTTGTGGCGCCGCGTCCCATCCGTACCGGCGGCCGGCGGTGGCAACCCATCTGCACCCGCCCGCGCTCTCGCCTCGCAACGCCCCCTCGCGACCTTCGACCGGAACAGCCGTACGGCACCGGAAACCGAAGGGGACGTCTTCATGGGCCAGAACACCCGCCGCCTGCTCGCCGGCCCGCTGCTGGCGCTCGCCGTCGGGGCCGGACTGGGGATCGCACCCGGCACCGCCCAGGCGGCCGGCGTGCCGATCACCGTCGAGGTGCGCAGCACGCTCAAGGTGCGTTCGGCGCCGTCGCTGGCCGCCGAGGTCGTCGGATCGCTGCGCGGCGGCCAGCGGGTCACCGCCGTCTGCGCCGTCACCGGGCAGCGGGTGCGCGGCTCGGTCCGCACCACCACCCAGTGGGACCGGCTCAGCACCGGCGGGTACGTCACCCACTCGTACGTCTCGGGCGGCGCGGGCATCCCGAGATGCGCGACCACCTCGCCGCAGGCGGCCGCGGTGAAGGCCAAGCCGGCCGTCACGAGGACCGCGGTCAAGGTCGGTACGGTCCGCAGCGCCGACGGCAAGGTCAACATCCGCACCGGACCGTCGACCTCCTCCCCGGTCAAGCGCACGGTGCTCACCGGCGCGAAGGTCAGCGGGGTCTGCGGCGTGGTCGGCACCCTGGTCACCGGCACGGTCCGCTCGACCACCCAGTGGAACCGGCTCTCCGACGGCTCCTACATCTCGCACGCGTACGTCGTCACGCCCACCCTGCACCTCTGCCCGGGCGCCTCGCTGACCCCGGCGGTCGAGCAGACGCCCGCGCAGTTCCTGGCCGCCGCGGCGCCGGGCGCGCAGCGCGGCTGGCGCGAGTTCGGCGTCCCGGCGTCGGTCACCATGGCGCAGGCGATCCTCGAGTCGGGCTGGGGCCGCAGCGGCCTGTCGCTGGTGGACAAGAACTACTTCGGCATCAAGTGCCAGAACGGCGCGTACGGGACGATCGCCAGCGGCTGCCACACGTACAACACCACCGAGTGCACCAAGGCCGGCACCTGCTTCGCCACGGCGGCGGTCTTCCGCACGTACGCCTCGATGGCCAACTCGTTCCGCGACCACGGCAAGTTCCTGCGGGTCAACAGCCGGTACCAGCCGGCGTTCGCCTACAGCAGGGACGCCAACAAGTTCATCTGGCAGGTGTGGAAGGCCGGTTACGCGACCGACCCGAACTACTACACGAAGATCACCGGGCTGATGGCCGCCTACAACCTGTACCGGTACGACACCTGGAAGTAGCACCTGCGGGTGATTTGCGTTTTATGCTCCGTTCGGTGGAGCAACGGGCAGAGTCGGCCACCGCGGCGCGCGCACGCCGCGGGCGGTTCGCGGGATCTCTGCTCGCCGCCCTCGTGGTCGTGGCGGGCCTGGCCGTCACCGGGCTCGCCTACGCGGCGCTGCGGACCAGCCAGCGGGAGAACGCCGAGAGGGCGATGGACCAGCGGACCGCCGTGGCGCTGGCCGCGGTGCGCACCGAGACCGAGCGGTACCGGGCGCTGATCGAGGCCACCGCCGCCGGCATCGCCACCGACGAGACGCTGACCTGGGAGGACTTCGACGCCGCGACGGCTCCGCTGGCGTCGGCCGGGCTGGCCGGGGCGGCCAGTCTCGCGTACGTGGTGCCCGCCCGCACCGAGGACATCCCGGCCACCCAGCGGCTCTGGCGGGCGCGCGGCGCCGAGGGCCTGGTCCTCAAGCCCGCCAAACCGGGCGGCGAGCACTACTTCACGATCTTCACGCGGCTGCTGAACACCGCGGGCCAGCCGCTGGACGGGCTGGACGCGGCGGCGGCGCCGGAGGCGGCCGAGGCGCTGCAGGGGTCCCGCGGGATCGGTCAGCCGAGCGTGTCGGACACCTACGTGCTGCTGCGCGACCGCAATCTGCCGGCCGCCCGCCAGCAGCACTCGTTCGTCTTCGTGGCGCCGCTGTGGACGCGGGCGAGCAACCCGGGGTTCCACGGCTGGGTCATCCTGGGCCTGCGCAGCCAGGACTTCCTCACCGGGATGCTGGCCACGGTCGGCCAGGGCGTGCTGGACGCCGAGCTGCTGGCCACCGGTCGCGACGGGAGCCGGCCCACGGTCGCCAAGTACGCCGCGGCCGGCGAGGCGGACCTGGAGCGGCGCAACTCCTTCCCGGTCGCCGACCGGCAGTGGACGCTGGTCACCCGGGCCGACTCGGCCCGGCTGCCCGGCGGCCGCAGCGGGCTGCCGCTCACCGTGCTGCTCGGCGGCTGCCTGATGACCCTGGTGCTGGCCGGGCTGGTGCACGTGCTGGCCACCGGCCGCGCGCGGGCGTGGATCCAGGTGCAGCGGGCGACCGCCGAGCTGCGCGCGGCCGAGGCGGAGAGCCGCCGCCAGGCCGGGCTGCACAGCGCGATCATGAACAGCATCGGCGACGCCGTCGGCGTGGTCGACGAGACCGGCAGCTTCCTGCTGCACAACCCGGCCGCCCGGGAACTGCTCGGACTGGGCGAGGACATCGACGACCCGGACCGCTGGCAGGAGCACTACGGGCTGTTCCGCACCGACGGGCGGACCCCGTTCCCGCGCGACGAGCTGCCGCTGATCCGGGCGCTGCGCGGCGAGTCGTCCGACGGCGTCGAGATGATCGTGCGCAACCAGGCCCGGCCGGAGGGCGTGCTGATCAG
This sequence comes from uncultured Actinoplanes sp., assembly GCF_934643405.1. Taxonomy (GTDB): domain Bacteria; phylum Actinomycetota; class Actinomycetes; order Mycobacteriales; family Micromonosporaceae; genus Actinoplanes. The sequence goes on along the minus strand of NZ_CAKUCL010000256.1, from coordinate 3,440 downwards.
CGTCGACGGCCGGCCGCTCGACCCCAGCGCCGGACAGAAGGGCGCGGTGGCGGTCTTCCACGACATCACCGAGCTGCGCCGCTACGAGAACGACCTGGCGGTGTTCGCCGGGGTGGTGGCGCACGACCTCAAGGCGCCGCTCACCGTGGTCCGCGGGCACTGCGAGGCCGCCGCCGAGCTGCTCGCCGACGGCGGCGACACGGCACCGGCGCAGGACAGCCTGGCCCGGGTGGTGCGCGCGGTGGACCGGATGGCCACCATGATCGACACACTGCTCGCCTACACCACCGCCCGGGACGCGCCGCTGCGCACCCGCGACCTGGACGTCGGCGAGCTGGTCGCCGAGGTGGTGCAGGACCGCACCGGGCATCTGCCGCCGGGAGAGGCGCCCGACGTCTACATCGGATCGCTGCCGCGGGTGCACGCCGACCCGGCGATGCTGCGGCACGTGCTGGACAACCTGATCGGCAACGCCGTCAAGTACGTCAGGCGCGGCACGCCGGCCCGGATCGACGTGACCGGCACGACCGCCGACGGGTGGGCCCGCATCGAGGTGGCCGACCGGGGGATCGGCATCCCGGACCGGGACAAGCCGGCCGTGTTCGAGAGCTTCCACCGCGCGCACGCCGCGGCCGGGTACGCCGGGACCGGGCTCGGGCTGGCCATCTGCCGGCGCATCGTGGAGCGGCACGGCGGCGAGATCGGCGTCTCGGACAACCCCGGTGGTGGCACCCGGTTCCACTTCACGCTGCCCTCGCCCGTACGGGAGAAGGAAGGCGCGCCGCAGCGGGCCGCGCTGGAGCGCGCGCTCGCCGAACGGGCCGGGATGCAGAACCGGGGGCTGCTCGGGCGGTCCCCGGCGCCCGACCGCCGGACGTCGCCGACCGGCAGGGACTGATTTCCCGAGGCAGGATGGGACTCGCTCACCCTCTGCGGAAGGACGCACCTCATGACCATCCCTGCCCTCGCGTTGCCGAAGACGGCGGACGGCACCTCGGTCGAGATGCCGCTGCTCGGCTTCGGCACCTGGCAGCTCCGCGGCAACACCGCGTACCAGGCGGTCCGCTTCGCCCTCGAGGCCGGCTACCGGCACCTGGACACCGCCACCGTCTACGGCAACGAGGCCGAGGTCGGCAGCGCCCTGCGCGACTCCGGCGTGCCCCGCGACCAGGTCTTCATCACCACCAAGCTGCCACCCGAGCGAGCCGGCAAGGCCCGCGCCACGATCGAGGCCAGCCGCCGGGCGCTCGGCGTCGACACGATCGACCTCTGGCTGATCCACTGGCCGCCGTCGCGCGGGCACTCGGTGCCGCTGTGGCGCGAGCTGCTGGAGGTCCGCGATGCCGGGCTGATCCGCGCGGCCGGGGTCAGCAACTACGACGTCCGGGCCATCGACGAGCTGACCTCGGCCACCGGGGAACGCCCGGCGGTCAACCAGATCCGGTTCGGGCCCGAGCTGTGGGACGCCCGCCTGGTCGAGGCGCACCGCGAGCGCGGCGTGGTGGTGGAGGGGTACTCGCCGTTCAAGACCACCAACCTGAACGACCCGGTGCTCACCCGGATCGCCGCCGGGCACGGCGTGGACCCGGCCCGGGTGGTGCTGCGCTGGCACGTGCAGCACGAGATCGTGGTCATCCCGAAGTCGAAGACGCCGGAGCGGATCTCGCGCAACGCCGATATCGACGGGTTCGTGCTGAGCGAGGAGGAGATGGCCGCCATCGATCGGCTGGGTGGCCGATGAGGACGGCGCCGAAAAGCTGATGATTCCGCCGGGTCGCCCGGCCAGGGTGTCCCGGTGGTCCTGGGGCTGGAAGACGAGGAAGACAGGAAGCGGACGTGGTTCGGGCGCCTCGCCGGGTGGAAGAAGGCATCGCTGATCCTCGGCGTGCTGCTCCTCCTGCTGGCCGGCGGCGTCGCGGGCGGCGGCTGGTTCCTGTACGCGCGGTACGAGAACAGGGTCGGCCGCGAGGCGCTGCTGCCCGACGACGCGAGCGCGCCGGCCGAGCAGAGCCGGCGCGAGCAGAACTGGAGGTCCTGGCCGCTCAACCTGCTGCTGCTCGGCTCCGACTCGCGGGCCACCGAGCCGGGCGGCACCAGCCCGATCGGTGAGCGCTCCGACACCATCATGCTGGTGCACATCGCGGCGAGCCGGGACAAGGCCACGATCGTCTCGATCCCGCGCGACAGCTACGTCGACATCCCGGCCGGCGGCAGCTGGAAGGGCGGCAAGAACAAGATCAACGCGGCGTTCGCGTTCGGCGGCGCGAAACTGACCGCCGCCACGGTGCGGCAGCTGAGCGGCGTGCCGCTGGACGGCGCGATGATCGCGGACTTCGCCAGCATCCACCACCTCGTCGACGCGGTGGACGGCGTGCACGTCTGTGTCCCGTACGACGTGAGGTCGCGCTTGACCGGAACGCTGTGGAAGCAGGGTTGTCACGACCTGGACGGCGACGAGGCTGAGGACTTCATGCGCCAGCGTCACGACGTGCCCGGCGGCGACATCGGCCGGATCGGCAACCAGCAGCTCGTGGTCAAGGCGGTGATCGCCAAGGTGTCGGCGGGCGACCTGCTGAGCAACCCGATGAAGTACGACAACCTGATGGTCACGGTCGCCGGTTCGCTCACCGTGGACCAGAGCCTCGATCTTCAGAGGCTCGCTCTCGCTGTGCGCGACATCAGGCCGGGTGCGCTTTCGTACGCCACCGTGCCGTTCACCTCCACCGATCTGAAGACTCCGGCGGGCAGCGCGGTGCGCCTCGACCCGGCCCGGTCCGCCGAGATGTTCGCCGCGATCCGCGACGACACCATCGACACGTGGCTCGACGCCCACCCGGCACCGGGCCCGCGCGGCTGAGCCACGCGGCGATAATCACGAGGCGATCCGCGTCTCGTCTGCCTATTCTTGTGCCGACATGTCGATAACACCTGCACCGGCCGACCTGCGCGGGCGGATCGCCGAGCTGCTCCCGCGCGACGAGCGCCGGCTCCAGCGCCGCCTCGAGGGCACCCGCAAGATCCGTGACGAGGCCGCCCGGGCCGCGGTCCTCGCCGAGATAGCCACCGAGGTCGACCGGGCCGCCGCGCGTCTCGCCGCCCGGCTGGCCGACCTGCCCGCGATCACCTTTCCGGAGTCGCTGCCGGTCAGCCGGCGTAAGGACGACATCGCCGCCGCCATCCGCGACAACCAGGTCGTGGTGGTGGCCGGCGAGACCGGTTCGGGCAAGACCACCCAGCTGCCGAAGATCTGCCTGGAACTGGGCCGGGGGCTGCGCGGCCAGATCGGGCACACGCAGCCGCGGCGGATCGCGGCCCGCAGCGTGGCCGAGCGCATCGCCGAGGAGCTGGACCGGCCGCTCGGGTCGACCGTCGGCTACAAGGTGCGCTTCACCGACCAGGTCAGCGACGAGACCATGGTCAAGGTCATGACCGACGGCATC
>NZ_CAKUCL010000255.1 GCF_934643405.1 uncultured Actinoplanes sp. | reverse complement strand
CCGCCGGAGGCCCGACCCGCCGGCGGCGCCTTTTCCCATCAGCGCTGGAATCGGCATGATCTGGCTCTACCCATGGGAGACGGCGAGACAGCGGCCATGCGGGATGTCCTCCGCCGGCTCCGGGGCGAGATCGTTGATTGCGCGACCGGCATCGGCTGATGGACGGTCCCAGGCCGGACGAATCAAGGTCGTGGATCCGGACTCGGGCGATCAGCCTTCCGCGCGGCTGCGAGTGAGCACCCTTCGGCGGCGACCGATGACTCGTCCACGATCTGTCGATCGCCTGCGAGGACACCGCGCCTCGGAGGACGGCCAAGTTCGCAGATGCCGGCGGTGGCCGCTGCCGGCTCGCGCGGGGAGCGAGGTCGGCCGGCAGAGCGTGACGGGCCCGAAGACGTTGAGGATGTCGGGAGCGGACGGACGCGTCAAAGTGCGAGGCGACTGACAGCTGCACTACGCAGGTGGTACGGCGTTCTTCGACAGTGCGACGCCCGGGGCAGACGCCGCTGCGGTTCAAGGAACAGAAAATCAGCGCCGTCGTTCCCATTGACTTGGACGGGCGCGACACCGAGGCTCGCTCAAGAGGATGGGAACGCTCCCACTGTCTGTGCGATGAGGAGTTCGACGTGTCCATATCTCTTTCCGCGCGACGGGCAAGCACCGGGCTCGTCGCCGCGGTCGCCGCCTGCGCGGTGACGTTAACCTTCGGCCCTCCACCCGCGAGCGCCGCTATTCCGGACGGCACGCGGTTCTACACGCCGCGGCCGGACCCGGGCGCCATCCAGCAGATCGCCCAGCTCAACGCCGCCGGCCAGCGTGGACTGGCGCACAAGATCCGCACCATGATCGAGACACCGCAGGCCGTCTGGGTCACCGGCGGCTCCGGACGCTCGCTGACACAGTCGATCAAGGCGGAGGCGCGGCGGGCTGCCGCCAAGAAGACGATGCCGGTCTTCGTCGCGTACAACATCCCGTTCCGTGATTGTTCGCAGTATTCCGCGGGCGGTGCCACGTCGGTGGCCGAGTACGAGGCGTGGATCGACGCCTTCGCCGCCGGCATCGGCGACCGGCGGGCGGCAGTCATGCTCGAGCCGGACGGGCTGGGGATCATCCCCTGGTACACCACCATCAACGGCAACCAGGAGTGGTGCCAGCCGGCCGAGGCGGACTCCGCCACCGCCGCCGCCGACCGGTTCGCCATGCTCAACTACGCGGTGGACCGCCTGACCGCCCTGCCCCGTACGCACGTGTATCTCGACGGCACGCACAGCGCCTGGCTCGGCGTCGGTGACATCGCCGACCGTCTGGTCAAGGCCGGCGTGCAGAAGGCCGACGGCTTCTTCCTCAACGTGTCGAACTACGAGACGACCGAGCGCCAGCTGAAGTTCGGCAACTGGATCTCGAAGTGCATCTACTACGGCACGGAAGGACCGGCCGACGCCCGCGGCAGGTTCGAGCAGTGCGCCAGCCAGTACTACCCGGCGAGCCCGGGAGATTTCAGCACGTGGGCGCTCAGCGACGCCTGGTATGCCGCGAACGTCGGCGACGTCTCTCCGCACCGGCTGGCCCACTTTGTCGTGGACACCAGCCGCAACGGCCAGGGACCGTGGACCGCGCCCGCCGACGTCACCTGGCCGGACCCGCAGACCTGGTGCAACCCGCCGGACCGGGGTCTTGGGCTGCGCCCCACCACGAGGACCGGCGATCCGCTGGCCGACGCCTTCCTGTGGATCAAGACGCCGGGCCAGTCCGACGGCCAGTGTGACCGTGGCACGGGCACGGGCGTCGATCCGGCCCGCGGCGGCATCGCCGACCCCGCCGCCGGCGCATGGTTCCCGCAGCAGGCCATCGAACTCGTCGAGCTGGCGAACCCGCCGCTGCGCTGATCTGCGACGCACCCGGTGCACCACCCGGCTCTGCGGGTGGTGCACCGGCGGTTCGGGTCCAGAGGCGACCGACGGGCGGCGATCCAGCCGATCTGCCCGGGCCGGCGACCGCGGCGCTGCGCGGGCCCGGATGGGGTCGACTACGGCTTACGAGCCACACCCGCGTAGCCGTCCACATCGGGGTGATCATCGGTGTCGGGACGCCAGAGGGGAATCGGAACGACACCCGGTTCGACGAGCTCAAGGCCATGGAAGAAAAACCGGAAGTCGGCGACCTCGCGCAGATGGTACGGAGCGGCGCCGCTCTCGTTGTACTGCCGGTGCGACTCGATGACCCGCTCGCTGGTGGCGGTTCCGTCGGACATCGCCAGGTAGCTACCGGACGGCAGGCCGGCGACCAGGTCCTGCACTGTCTGCCGGGCCTCCGCCAGGTCACCCACATGACCCATGACGCCGAGCATCATCAGCGCGACGGGCTCACGGAAATCCAGGAACTGGCCGGCCTCGGCAAGGAGGACACGCACGTCGCGCAGGTCGCAGTCGATGTACCGAGTGCGGCTCTCGGGGCTGCCGGTGAGCAGCGCACGAGCGTGGGCGAGCACGAGGGGGTCGTTGTCGACGTAAACGGTCCGGGCGCCGGGCGCCACCCGCTGCGCCACTTCGTGCGTGTTGTCCGCCGTCGGCAGACCGGTGCCGATGTCCAGGAACTGGCGTATCCCGGCCTCGCCGGCCAGGAAGGTGACGGCTCGCCGGAGGTAGGCGCGGGTCTGCCGAGCCGCCTGCACGATCTCGGGGAAGACCGCCGCGACCTGGGCACCCAGGACACGGTCGACCTCGAAGTTGTCCTTGCCGCCGAGCCAGTAGTTCCATACCCGGGCAGAGTGCGGGACCTCGGCATTCGGTCTGTCCGCTATGGAGTCGGCCACGGCGACAGTCTCCCGTTCGGCAAGGAGCTGACGCAACCCGATGCCGCCGGCCGTCGCGCACAGATGATCAGCGTCCCGCCGTACCGGTCGCTCCGTCTGCGGCGGTCGCCGCGCATTCCATGATCGCGGCGACCGAGCGGTCCACGTCCTCCGGATCGGTCGACCAGTTCGACACCGAGATCCGCACAGCGGCCATCCCGTTCCAGGTGGTGCCGCTCATCCAGCATGTGCCGTCGTTCTGCAGGAGCTCCAGAATTCGCCGCGTGTGCCCGTCGTGGTCACCGTCGGCGGCGCGGAAACGCACCAGGACCTGGTTCAGGACCACGTCGTTGAGAACCTCCACCCCGCCGGCGGCGGCGAGCCGGTCGGCGAAGCGGCGGGCCAGCGCGCAGGACCCCTCCACCAGGTCGGCGATGCCGGTGCTGCCGAGGGCACGAATCGCCGCGTACACCGGGAAGCCGCGCGCCCGGCGCGAATGCTCCGGGTTGTACTCCAAGGCGTCGCGCTCGTCGCCCTCGGCGTGGACCAGGTAGCTGGCCCGCACCCCCATCGCGGCCCGGTGCGCCGCCGGGTGCGCGCAGAACACCAGCCCGGAGTCGTACGGCACGTTGAGCCACTTGTGCGCGTCCATCGCCCACGAGTCGGCTCGCTCCACCCCGGCCACCAGCGGTCGCAGGCGCGGAGAGGCGGCCGCCCACAGCCCGAACGCGCCGTCCACGTGAACCCAGGCACCCGCCCGATGCGCCAGGTCACAGATCTCCCCGATGGGGTCGACCGCACCGCTGTTGACATTCCCGGCCTGCACGCACACGATCGTCGGCCGGTCATCGTCCGCCAACGCCTCGGCCACCGCGGGCACCGTCATCCGGCCCTGCCCGTCCGCCGGCACGGCGAGAATCGATCCGGTGCCCATGCCCAGGAATCGCAACGCCCGGTCGATCGTGCCGTGCCGCTCTTCGCCGGCGATCACCCGCACCTGCGGCGCTCCCCACAGACCATCGGCGTCGACGTCCCACCCCGTACGGCGTAAAACCTCCCGGACCGCGATGGCCAGACCGGTGACGTTCGCCATCTGGCCGCCGGTCACGAACCCGGCGGAACTCCCCGCCGGCAGCCCGAGCAGCTCGACCAGCCAGGCCGCGGTGACCTCCTCCACCACGCTGGCGGCCGGGCCGAGGACGTACAGGCCCGCGTTCTGGTCCCACACCGAGGTGAGCCAGTCCGCGGCGAGCGCGGCCGGGGTGGCGCCGCCGACCACGAACCCGAAGTAGCGCCCGCTGGACGAGGCGACCACGCCGGGTTCAGCGGCCGCGGCAAGCGTCGCCACCACCTGCTCCGGCGGCAGCGGGCGCTGCGGCAACGGCCCGCCGAGGTCGGCGCGCAGCTCCTCGAGCGAGGCCCTGGCACGCACCGGACGCTCGGGCAGGTCGTGCAGGTACCCCACCGCATGCTCGAAGGCGGCGCTCAACGACGCCTTCCAGTCCGGCCGCTCCATCGCGTCCCTCCCGGTGCCGACTGCCGTTGACGATACGTCGAGGAGCGAGAAGGCACCGACGCATTTTCCGCGCGCGGGTCCTGGTGGATCCTGTTCGCGCTCACCGTTCCCGAGGTCAGGCCGGGCCGGCGACTTCGTCTTCCCGGTCCGAGCCGTTGCCGGGACCAGGCCGTCGGGTTGGTCCAGTCCGTCTGGACTTTCTCCGGACGGCCTCTCTCAGCAGAAAACGGGCTCCGCTCGTGGTGAGCGAACCCGTCGTGACCTGCTGTTTGTTTGGTAGGCGATACTGGATCGAACCAGTGACCTCTTCCGTGTCAACTAGGTCAACATCGATCCGCCACCTCGACGTATGGCTATACGCCCTGCTACCAGCGTTGGTGACTGTTGGTCTGGGCCAGTGGTTTGGGCAGCGCGTTACAAGATCGTCTCCCAAATTACTCCCAAGCGAGGGGTTCGCCTACCTGAGCGGGCATCCCGTCGCGCACGCCCCGCCCGGCCGGGCCGCGCCTGCCCGGGCAAGGTGGAGCACTCCACGTCTGACCGACCTTGCCCGGGCAGGCGCGGTCTGGCTGCCTCCCGGTGTGCGATGGATACCCGCCGGGCTTCGGCATCCCGGAGCCGCCGGGTCCAGGGCGGGTAGCCCGGCCGCCGGAGGCGTTCCCGGGTGCAGGGTCGGAGATCCTGCCCGCCCGAGGCAGCTCAGGTGCGACCGAAAATTTGACCGTCACATATTTCGCCTAGTGGCGTTGTTGAGGGGAGGAGGGGCGCGGCGCCCGCAGCAACGGACGCCGCGCGATTGGCCCTTCGCCCCGGATGAACGGAAGCTAGGAGGACCAGCAGTGTGCTCAACGAAGCACGGCGGTTGCCGTAATGGCAAGACGCGGCAATGTTGCAGACAGCGGGGAAGGCGGGAAGCGTCGCTCCGCTGGCTCCCCTATATCGCCCCGATCTTGATGGGCGTGGCTGCGGTATTGACAGCACTCCCCAAGATCGCTTAGTCGGCACGGTTACGGCAAGGCCCCGCCAGCTCGTCCGTCGAGTCGGCGGGGTCTCGTCGTCTTAGCGAAAGTTCCGCGAGCGCGGTCGGCCGGCGCCGGAGCCGCAGGGGGGGAGGCGCCGGTCCGAGCCGCGCCTTGAAGATGTAGAGAAAGTTCTCGCCGGCTCCGCAGTCGCTCAATGACTGCCTCCAGTTGATGCGTTACGGATCCGGGTCAGATGATCCGTGACAGCTCCGGCTAGATATCTCGTCGTGGAGGCTACCCGGCGCGGAGGCGGATGCCAGGGGCCACCGCTTCGCTCGTTCGGGGTGCTGCGCCATTCGGTTCTCTGGGTGGACAGGTGCGCGATCATGCAGGGATGAACGCCGCAGAGATCCGCGAAGCCTTCGACCACGTGTTTGACCAGGCCGTTGTGTTCCACGGGTTCGCCGACTACATGCGCGATTACGACGTGCTTGTCTACGCAACGGCCGATCCGCGCACCGGCATCGCTCCGGAGCACCTCAGATATCGGTTCAAGCACTGCGTCCGAGCGACTGTGACGACGGCACTGAGCCCCGAGATCTGGCAGAGGTCGCTGGACGAGCGGCTCGTGGACTACGACCAGAGCAGCGACCTGGACGGCTATGTATGGGGAGTCAAGTGGCAGAGCCTCTATCCCGGCATGATGCTCATCGCGGAGTCACCCGAGGCGCAGCAATGGGCTGACACGCTGAAGGTGCCATTTCATGAGGCGGCGATCGAGACCAACGGTCACAACATCTCGTTGGTTTTCTCCGACCTCATCGTCGACATGATCGGCCCCGGGCATGCGCCGTTCGTCGTCACGGCGTAGCCAGAGTGCAGGTGAAGGCTCGGCACGGCCGGGCGAGCGGCCTCGGTTCAGCCGTGCAGTTTGCGCGGTGCTTCGGGTTTGCGGGCCTTGAACCGGGCGACGTTCTTGCCGGTGGTGCGGGCGACCTCGGTGAGTAGCTCGTCGCCGTGATAGATCCGCCAGGTGGTGTCGCCGGTCTCGACGGTAACGGTGCGCCCGGCGTGGACCATGCCGACCCGGATGCGTTGTCCTGCAACGACCAGGGAGCCGCGGCTGCTGATCCGCCGCTCGACCCGCTGGGGGCCAGCGGGAGGTTGGGCCGGCGGGCCGGCGGGCCGGGCGTCGCGGATGCGGGCCATGTCGGCTGGGGTGAGCGGGTTGGGAAGGCTACGCAGCAGGACACCGTCCTGGACGAGCTGCAGCAGGCTCTGGTCGAGGCGAACGGTGACCCGGCGGCCGGCGAAGTGGTAGCCGACAGGATGTTGCCGTCCGGCCAGACCGACGGCGCCGACCGCGTTGACCATGCGGTCCACCTCGATCGCCGTGCCCGGTTCACCGGTGCGCAGCGGTGGTGAACCGGCGGGTTGACCGCCGTCGTCCAGCAGCCGCCGCAGATGTGTGGTCGTGAGCCGGGACGGCACGGTCTTGAGCCGGACACCGTTGACCAGCAGATGCACCGCCGTGGTGTCAGCCCAGAACGTGACCACACCCCCGGCACGGTCCGGGCCGAGCCAGAACTGCTGCCCGCACACCGTCAGATTGCCTGACAACGGCACCACCCGGCAGAACTCCACCGCCAGATCAACCGGATCAACCCTGTCGACGGGCAATGGTGGGGAAGCCGAAACCGCGGAAGCGGGATGCCGTGCAGGCGGGCTGGTGGCAGCGTGGACGATAGCCGCAGCGAGGCGGCGTCGCCGCCGGTCCGAGGGGCGAACCGGTCGGCCGGGAACGCCATATTTAGCGACTGGTGCGGCCGGTCGGTGTTGTATTCGTGCCGGAACGCGTCAATCGCCGCCTGCGCCATCTCCAGGTCGGGCCAGACCTCGACATGGTCGAGTAGTTCCTGTTGCAGGGTCTGATGGAATCGCTCCACCTTCCCCGTGGTCGTCGGCGACCGCGGTTTGGTGTTGCGAGCGACGATGCCGTTCTCCCGGCAGATCCGCTCGAACATCACCTCGGCCGGACGAGGCCGGGTGAACCGGCCGGTGAACTGCTTGCCGTTGTCGGTGAGTACCTCATCCGGGATTCCGTACGCGTGCAACGCGTCCACGAACGCCCCGCAGACCGCCCGGCCGGTGGCCCGGCGCACCACGGTGGCGATCACGCAGAACCGGGAATGGTCGTCCACGCCGGTGACGATCTTCGTTTCAGAGCCGTCGGCCAGCCGGACGCCGTCCACGATGTCCAGCTGCCACAACTCCATCGGCACCGCCCGCTCCCACCGCCGGTAATCCTCCCGACGGCGCTTTCGAGGGGCCGCGTCGACCAGGCCGTGCCGGACCAGCACCCGGTAGATCGTCGACACCGACGGAACCGGGCCAGGACAGCCGGTGCGGCCCAGCTCGAACGCGATCCGCCGCTGACCCCACCGTCGATGATTCCGGCGCAGCTCACAGATGGCCGCCTCGACCTCCGGACTGGTCTGCGCCGGATGGGCAGGCGGCCGATGAGACCGATCGGCCAGCCCGTCCAGGCCCTCATCGCGATACCAGCCCAGCCAGCGATGCACCGCCTGACGCGACACCCCGAACCGCTCGGCCACCTCGGTCACCGGCACCCCGGCCTCAACTTCGAGCACGGCCCGATACCACTGCTCCCTCATGGTCAACTCCACCAGCACTCAGTGGAGTGTCACGCATCAAGTGAAGCCAGGGCGTCACGCATCAAGCGGAGTTAGACATCCGCAGTCGCTCAATTGTCGAGAAGAGCGTGTCGAGAAGAGCGTCTGCTGAACATGTCGAGTCTCAGGACCTGTATGACAGATCGGTATCAGGACGTGCGTGACACTCCGCCGAGTGTTGGTGGAGATCAGCGTGACGGAACAGCGTTATCAAGCAGTCCTGGATGTGCGTGCCGGTTCGACGGTGACAGACGTTACGGCTCGTTTCGGGGTGTCTCGGCAGGCGGTGCATCGGTGGCTGGCCTGGTATGAGCAGGACGGGCTTGCGGGATTGGCGGATCGCTCGAGCCGGCCTCAGTCGTCACCGTCTCGGACGGCTCCTGAGGTCGAGGCGCTGATCTGTGAGCTGCGCAGAACCTATCCGCGGTGGGGTGCCCGTCGGGTGTTGTTCGAGCTCGGCCGGATCGGCTGCCCCGCTCCACTTCCGTCACGGATCACGGTGCATCGGGTGCTGGTGCGGCATGGTCTGGTTGATGAACGGCCTCGCCGACGCCGCCGGGAGGACTATCAGCGGTGGGAACGGGACCGTCCGATGGAGCTGTGGCAGATGGACATCGTGGGCGGTGTCCTGCTCGCCGACGGTCGGGAAGCGAAGATCGTGACCGGCGTGGATGACCACTCCCGGTTTTGCGTCATCGCCGCGGTCGTCCCGAAGGCCACCGGTCGGGCGGTTTGCCTCGCCCTGGCCGCTGCCTTGCGCGAATACGGCATCCCGGAGGAACTGTTGACCGACAACGGTAAGCAGTTCACCGCCCGGTTCAACGCTGGTGGCGGAGAGGTGATGTTCGACCGGATCTGTCCAGAGAACGGCATCACTCACAGGCTCACCAAACCTCGCTCCCCAACCACGACCGGCAAGATCGAACGGTTCCATCTGAGCCTGCGCCGGGAGCTGCTCGACGACCATCCGCCCTTTCCCACGGTGGCCGACGCCCAGGTCGCGATCGACGCTTTCCGCCAGGAATACAACACCAGCCGGCCGCATCAGTCGCTGAACATGGCTTTTCCTGCCGACCGGTTCCGTCCCGATGCTGGCGACGGCATCGCCTTGCGGCTGCCTGCGTCACTGGCCGCCGCGACCTTAGAGGCTTCGCCAGACGCCCGTGTGACGCCCCCGAACCCGCCGGTTCCAGTCGCGGTGTCGGTTCCCTCGGATGCCGCCGTCGAGGTGACCCGGTCGGTCCCACCATCGGGAAACCCTGGCAGTCAGCGGGCAACAGTTCTGGCTAGGCCCGCCCTGGCCGGACGCGAGGTCGTCTTGTGGGCCGACACCACCGTGGTTCATCTGATGCTCGACGGCGTCCGGCTCAAGACCGTGCCCTCGCGATTCAGCGTCACCCAGCTGCATCAGCTGCTCGCCGATGGCGGCCGACCGGCCGGGCCACCACCGATCAGCACCACCTCGCCCCTTACCGGAGCGGCCGTCGAGGTCGAACGGACCATCAACGCCACCGGCCTTCCCGCCCTGGCCGGCCGGCAGCACTCGGTCGGGTTCCATCTCGCCGGGCAACGGGTCACCGTCCGCGTCGACCGGGGCGTCCTGCATCTGCTCGGCCCGGACCGCGTCGTGCTGCGGTCGCTGCCCAACCCGCTGACCGCCGCCGAGGTGTCGAGGATCCGGGACGCCCGCCCGGGCGGCCCGGCGCCCACCCCCACCAGAGAACCATTACGGGTTGCCCGGCGGGTCAGCTCCCGCGGCAGCATCTGCATCGCCCGGCAGACAATCCAGGTCGGCATCGGTCACGCCGGTCACACAGTCATCGTCGAAGAAGCGGACACCACCTTCCGTGTCTTCGACGGAGATCAGCTGGTGGCCGAAGCCGTCCGAACCACAACCCGGCAAATCGCCCGATTCAAGGGCCCGCAAGCCCGAACCGCCGCGCACCGGTGAACGTTTACACGCCCTGCCGCCAAGTGCTGAGATCACCCAATGACATCGCCGTGGCCAACGGCCCTGCTCACCGCGCTGCGCCGTGGGCAACTGCTCGTCGCGGAGATACCCGCTTCGACGCCCGATCGCCGGGCCTGGATCGCGGTCTACCCCCTCGCAACGGCGACACATGCCGGCTTCAACCTGTTCCACCGCGAGTTCGACCGCGCCCACCTCGACCACGACTGGTGCATCGGTCCCGACGACGGAATGATCGATGTCCGGACGGCCCATGCGGCAGACGAGGCAGAGCTGAGCCGACGCCTCGCCCACTGGAGCGTTGATCCCGGAGACCTGGACTACGCCCACCGATCCGACTACCCGGTCTGACGGCCACCCAGACCCCAATAACGACAGAGATCATCTAGCCGGAAGTGTCACCCACGTCCAGAGACTTCTCTGTCACGCACGTCCTGAGACTCGACAGGCGTCTGCTGAACATGTCGGGTCTCAGGACCTGTACGCACCGGACATGTTCCCCGGCTTCGGCCGGTTCCAGCCAGCTAGGGCGCTAGGGCG
>NZ_CAKUCL010000254.1 GCF_934643405.1 uncultured Actinoplanes sp. | reverse complement strand
CGCCCGCAGCCCCTTCGCCCGCCGCCTCTGCGCCCGCCGCGCCTCCTCCTATCGCCGGGCCGAATCGGAAATGTCCGGAACGGGCTGCACGGCGGGTTCGTTCCGCGACCAGCAGCGTGTGCGGGCCGGCCGACTCGCGCAGCGCGGCGGCCCCGTCGAGCACCGCGCCACCCATGTCGGACAGCGACGCGGACGACGGATCGGGGGCGATGATCTCGCCGGTGTCCACGCCGAGCCGGATCGGCGCCGACAGCCGCTGCAGAATCTCGGAGCCGGCCCACAGTGCGCGCGCGGCGTGGTCCTCGCGCGCGTCCGGATATCCGAAGACGGCCACCACGCCGCCCCCGACCAGCCGTTGCACCGCCCCGCCCCATCGCGCGGCGACACCGACGATCACATCCGTCCACATGGCGACCTCGCGCCGGGACCGCTCCGGATCGGCGTCGCCCGCGGTCCCTCGCACACCGCGCAGGTCGACGTCCAGCACGGTGACGAGCTTGCGTTCCTCGGTCGCCTCTCGCGGCTGCGGCGCTTCCTTCTCCGCACGCGGTGGGGTGCCGGCCCGGCCCGCGGTCAGCGCACGGTGCACCTCCTGCACCTCGTCACCCGGTTCCACGGCCAGGTCCGTACGCAAGAGGTCGGCCAGGCGTTCGTACCAGCGCAGCGCGACATGCCGATGTCCGTCCGCCGCCTCCAAGGTCATCAGTTTCGCGTAGGCGGGCTCGTGCAGCGGATCGATGCCGATCAGACGCTCCAGCGACGCGATCGCCGCACGATTGTCGCCCCCGGCCTGCCGCGACGCCGCCTGATCGAGCAGCAGCGGCACGACGGCGTCACGCAATTGGGCTCGGCGCGCCTGGGCCCAGTCGTCGAAGCGGTTCTCCGGCAGCAGATCACCGGCATACAGCGCCAGCGCACCCTCGGTGTCCCCGCGCCGCGCTGCGTCCTCGAACGCGTCGACGTCCACCCACATCTCCGCCGCGGCCAGGCTCACCATGTCGTCTCGCAAGATCAGGTGCGCGGTTCCCACCGTACGGCGTGCGAAGTGCATCGCCTTGTTGAGCCGCCCGGTCCCGGCCGCCGCCGCGTCCGGCCAGAGCAGGTCGACCACCTGCTCGCGGTGCAGGCGGTGGCCGGGGTGCAGCGCGAGCAGCTTGACCAGACTCGTCGCGCCGCTGCGCCGCCACTCCGACTCCGGCACAGCCCGGCCGCCGGCCTCCACCCGGAAGCCCCCGAGAAGCCAGATGCGCGGGTCGACCGGCACGTGGTGATTGTCCACCGCGGAGGGCGAGGGGAGGGACGGCAAACGGACACGGCAGGGAAATCCGCGTGGCTAGCGTGCGCCGAAACAGCTCGCTTCTGGGCTCCTCTGGGGGGAAGAACCGTGACAACTGCGACGCCTGTGGACGAACAACGACTGATGAACTTCGTATTCAAGGCGGTCGGCGACTTCGGCGCGATGCTCGCCGGGTCGATGGCCGTGATCGGCGACAAGCTGGGCCTCTATCGCGCGATGGCCGGCGCGGGTCCGTTGACACCCGCCGAGCTGGCCGACCGTACCGGAACCGCGGAACGCTACCTCCGCGAGTGGCTCTCCGCCCAGGCCGCCGCGGGCTACGTGGAGGTGACCGGCGACGGGCGCTTCGAACTGCCCACCGAGCACGCGATCGCGCTGGCCGACGAGTCCAGCCCGGCCTCGGTGATCGGCGGCTTCGAGCTGACGCTGGCCGCGATCCGGTCCACGGATCGCCTGGTCGACGCGTTCCGGACGGGGGAGGGGGTGGGCTGGCACGAGCATCACGAGGATCTCTTCGAGGGGTGTGAACGCTTCTTCCGGCCCGGCTACGCGGCCTACCTCGTCGCTTCCTGGATCCCGGCGATGGACGGCGTGCAGGAGAAACTGTCCAGCGGCATCCGGGTGGCCGACGTCGGCTGCGGGCACGGCGCCTCGACCGTCCTTCTCGCGTCGGCGTATCCGAACTCGACCTTCGTCGGCCTGGACTACCACCCCGCATCCATCGAGTCGGCGCAGAGCCGGGCCGCGTCGGCGGGCATCGGCAACCGGACCCGCTTCGAGGTGGGCCGTGCCACCGAGCTGACCGGGACGTACGACCTGATCTGTCTCTTCGATTGCCTGCACGACATGGGCGACCCGGTCGGCGCCCTGACCCACCTGCGCGACCACCTGGCCCCGGACGGCTCGCTGCTGATCGTCGAGCCGTTCGCCGGCGACACTCTGAAGGACAACCTGAACCCGGTGGGGGCCGTGTACTACGGCGCGTCGACGCTGCTGTGCACGCCGAACTCGCTGTCCCAGGAGGGCGGCACGGCGCTGGGCGCCCAGGCGGGGGAGGCGCGCCTGGGCGAGGTGGCGTCGGCGGCCGGCCTGGCGGACTTCCGCCGGGTGGCCGAGACCCCGTTCAACCTGGTGTTCCAGGCACGCCGCTGACCGTCCGTCCCGCGGGACCGCCCGTCCCGCGGACCGGCCGTCCCGCGGGACCGGCTGTCCGGGCCGGTCCCGCCGACGGGTCAGTCCGTGGGCTCGGCGGCGCCGGCCTGCGGCTGGTCCGACTGGTCCGGGCCGATGCGCACGTCGTCGCCGGGGCCCTCCCGCCCGGCCTGCTCCTCGCTCTCCTCGGTGTTCGCGTCCTGCAGGTACCGGTTCGCGTCCTCCGACGGGTCGCCGACGGACTCGGGGTTGATGCTCATCGCGTGTCCTTTCACTCGGCGTGCCCGGGGCCGGCCCGGCACGCAACGCTTCATGCTCATTGCTCGAGTCGCGTCGCCTGCGCGGCTCGTAGTGCCTGCGCTGCCCGGGTGTCTCTCATTGGTCGTGTCGCCGGACCGCGTAGATGTCCCCCGCGTTGGCCTCGTGCGGGAGTGCGAACAGGTGCTTGGTCATCTCCGCCGAATCGATCCATCGGCCGAACGACCAGGACATGCTCTCGCCCAGCGACAGGTCGAAGCCGGTGAAGCCGAGCTCGCCGGCCCGGTGCAGGCTGCGCTCCGCGACGTCGCGCACGATCGTGGTGAATTCGAACGACAGCGCGGGCACCGGCCGGTTCAGCCCGGCGAGCACGACGTCCTCGTACCCCTCGACGTCGATCTTGATGAAGGCCGGGGTGCCGAACCGGTCGATGAGCGCGTCGAGGGTCACGCTGCGTACGGTGATCTCCTCGTCCCACACCTGGTCCTCCCAGCCGCGGGAGCCGTCGGCCGCGCGGGGAAACTCTGGTGAGCTGGTGGAGACGGTGGGATTCCTCGAGTTGACGTGCAGCGCAACGGTCCCCTCGCTGTCGCCGCACGCCGCCTCGACCAGGGCGACTTCGCGGTCTGCGCCGTACAACGCCTCCAGGGCCCGCATGCACAACGGCTGCGGCTCCACGGCGACCACGCGGGCGCCGAGACGCCGGAAGCTGGCGATCCGGTCACCGACGTGCGAGCCGATGTCGAAGACCAGATCGCCGGGCCGGACGAAACGGCGATACATGCCGTCGATCGCGGCCTCCCGGGCGGCGTCGCCGTAGTAATAGGTCAGCGACCGGCTGAGCCCCGCCATGGCGGGATCGCCCTGGAGCCGGCGGACAACGTCGCCCGGCGTGTTGCGTTCGATCATGGCGCCCCCTGGTTGTGGACTTTCCGATCCCCACGAACGGCCGGAGCAAACGGCCTCCGGCCGGGATGTGTCGGAGAGTCTGTCGGTTTCGTGCAATATTCGCGCGTCGCTGCGACCGCGGTCGGCCGAGTCCGACAACCCGGTGACGGCGACGGTCGTCGAGGTTCTCCCGGCGGGCGCGGACGGCTAAACGGGCCCGGTGCCCGCCGCGGGCGCAAATCCCGGTTGGCGCGACGATCTTCGCCCGGTATGGTCACGGGTCGTGAACATCGGGCCGGCGACACGCCACACACGGATGGGCTGCCCGGTGGGTAGCTGACCGGTCCGGGGGTGCCGTATCGGTACCCGGCTCAGACGGCGCGCGGACCTCCCGCGATCGACTCTTCCCGCTTTTACGTCGGAGTCGTGTCGAAGAGAGGTCACACCGTATGGCAGCGAGTTTCAACCACACGATCATTGCCGCTAAGAATCGCGAGGAGTCCGCCCGCTTCTACCAGGACCTCCTGGAAATTGCGGCGGCACCGTCGTGGGGCCTGTTCACGAACATCCGGCTCAGCGACGGCGTGCTGCTCCAATTCGCCGAACCGCCGGTCGATATCCAGATGCAGCACTACGCCTTCCTGGTCGACGATGACCTGTTCGATCGGGCCTACGCCCGACTGATCGACCATGGCGTCGAGCATTGGGCCGATCCTCAGATGCGCCGTCCCGGCGACATCAACCACGAGCACGGCGGCCGCGGGTTCTACGTGAAGGATCCGGCCGGCCACGGGATCGAACTGATCACCCGCCCGTACCTGTAGTGGGAATTCCGGTCGGGCGCTCGACCCGTGCGCCCGACCGGATCAGCCACACGAGTGGACGGATATGCGTCCGGGCCCGGACGGCAGTCGCCGACGGTGTTGAAAGCGTGGGCCGGCGATGTCATACCCCCTCGCTAGCGTGCAGCCATGAGTCGTGACGAGTTGCAGCGGCAGTCGCTGGAGGCCGCGTTGGGCGACGTTGGTATGGCACGGTTTGTCTTCGACGACGTCGCAGGCTGGGTGGCTTCCGCCGGCTCCAGTCCGGAGGATCCGCTGGGGGCCGAGGTCTGGGTGTACGACGCGGACCTGTCCCAGGTTCTGCTGGTGCGTCACCCGTGGCGCGGTTGGGTTCCGCCCGGCGGACAGGTCGAACCTGGCGAGACGCCCCGCGAAGCAGCGCGCCGTGAGTTGTGCGAAGAGACCGGAGTGGATGCCGAACTCCTCGCCCAGCCGGCCGCTGTCACTGTCCGCTCGTACCATCCCGCCAAGCCGGCGACCCTCGGACTGTCCTACGCCGCGATCGCCGACCCCGCGGCTCCGCTGGTGGCCGAGCCCGGTCAGCCCGCCGCGTGGATGGCCCTGGATCACTCCTGGGAAAGCTGCTTCCCCGACGACCCGTCCCGCATCCGCCGGCATGCGCAGTGGCTGACCGGCCTCGCGATCCCCGGGCGAAGCTGACTCTCAGGCGGCGGGAGGCTCGAAGCTGGACGCGTGAACGGTGCGTTCGCCGCCTCGACGTCGTACCGTGCGATCGACTCGTCGCGGGACAGCAGGGTCAGGCCCTCGACGGCGGCCTGCGCGACGAGCATGCGGTCGAAGGGGTCGCGGTGGTGCGGTCGGAGGCGTCCGGCGAGTGTTGCGTCGCCGGTGATGGCCCCCGGTTCATCCGCCGATACCGAAGTCGGCGGCGATCTCGGCGTTGGTCTGGTCCGAGTCCCAGTCACCCGACAGGTCGATCTGGCCGGCGAGGGAGCCGATGGCGGTCCGGTTCGCCCGGCGGACCAGCGGAACGACTTTCGCCACTGGGGTGCCGGCCCGGTCGATGATGGGTTCTTCGCCGCGTTCGACGCGCTCGAGCACCCGCGTGGATGCCCGGCGACGCTGCCGCAGCGATCGCCACTCGGGCTCCCACCGTGGTGCCGGTCCGGCGGCTTGAACCGCCGGGCCGGTTGCGGGAAACGATGGCGTGGCTTCCGCAGAACATCAAGTCGCTCTGACAGATCTCGGCACGCGCGGTCCGCCGGAATCCATGACCGCGGCGACGGGTCCAACGGCTCCCGAGCATCCCGACCGGCGGCGCCAAACGAAAATGGCCCCGACCCGGTGTTAAACACCAGGCCAAGGGCCATGTGGAACGGTGCGCCGCGTAGGACTCGAACCTACAACCCGCGGATTAAGAGTCCGCTGCTCTGCCAGTTGAGCTAGCGGCGCTCGCTGGCAACGACGGAAACGTTAGCACGCACCCCGGGCCACCTCGAAATCGACCCTCCCCCAAGATCCAGAGGAGTGGAATCCATCGCCGGAAGGATTCGCGGGCTTGCATGCATGGGGCAGTATGTCTGCGCAACACGACCCCTACGCAACTATTAGATCCCCATCAAACTTCAGAACGGTCTCAGGGATGGTCAGCATGCGGCGCACGCTGGTGGCAGTCATGGCAACGGCGGTGATCTTGCCGCTGGGGCTTTCCGCATGCGGCGACAAGAACGTCAACAAGGCGAGCAGCCCGGGGAGCCCGGCTCCGAGTGCCGGCTCGCCGCTCACCGAGTCGGCCGTGGCCGCCCCGATCGATCTCGCGGTCACCCCGGCCGCCGGCAAGACGAACGTCCCGGTCAGCACGGAGATCGGGTTCAGGGTGTCCGGCGCGAAGGTGACCACCGTCACCCTCAAGGATTCCTCCGGTAAGGCGGTTTCCGGTTCGCTGCGTGAGGACGGTTCCTCCTGGGTGCCGGCCGCGCCGCTGAAGACCAGGCAGAAATACTCGGCCAGCGTCGTCGCCACCGCGGCGGACGGGCAGACCAAGACGGCCGGCACCTCCTTCACCACGATGGGCGCGCCCGGCCGCAAGACCGGCACCGGCCTGTATCTCTTCGACGGCAAGACGTACGGCGTGGCCATGCCGGTCGTCGTCGAGTTCAGCCCGGGCATCAAGAAGGCGGACCGTGCCGCCGTGCAGAAGCGCCTCTTCGTCAAGACCGATCCGCCGCAGCCCGGCGTCTGGTCCTGGACCTCCAGCGGCACCCAGGCGTTCTACCGCGGCCCGCAGTTCTGGCAGCCGGGCACCGAGCTGACCGTGCGCGTGGCGGTCGGCGGCCTGCCCACCGGCGCCGGACGGTACGGGGACCGGGACCGCTCGGCCACCGCCAAGATCGGTCGCAAGTTCGTGATGAACGTCGACAACAAGACCAAGAAGATGACCGTCCAGGAGAACGGCAAGACGGTCAGGACCATGCCGGTCAGCCTCGGCAAACCGAGCACGCCCTCGTCCAGCGGCACGATGGTGGTGATGGACAAGCTGGCCCAGACCGTGTTCGACACCACCGCCGAGCTGGGCCCGGTCAACGGCTACCGCACCGAGATCCAGTACGCGCAGCGTCTCACCTGGAGCGGCCAGTACATCCATTCGGCACCGTGGTCAGTGGGCGCTCAGGGCAGCCGGAACGTCTCGCACGGCTGCGTCAACGTCTCGCCCTCCAACGCGCGCTGGCTGTTCGGCAAGACGCTGATCGGCGACCCGGTCACCGTGAAGGGCACCGGCGACAAGCTGGCATACGGCAACGGCTGGACCGCGTGGGATCTGAGCTGGGCGGAGTACATCAAGGGCAGCGCCCTTCCGGTGCCGGACGGCCTGCGATAACAGGCAACCGGAGTGACCTCGGTGAACGCCTGGGAGACGTGAGCCGTACGGGAATGCCGGATCTCGGGGTATCGACAGGTCTCACGGGGTACGCCGTAGGTGAGGTCCACGGCACGATTCCGGGATTGTTGACGGGGTCATAGTTGGAGCAGGATGTTCGCCGGGGATGACGACGCCATGAGGAGACCATGAACATCAACGGAGTGAAACGGCGGTGGCGGCTCGCCGCGATTGCGCTGGTCGCGGGGTCCGTCCTGCTCAGCTCCGGCTGCGGCGACGGCAAGAAGGCGTCGTGGCAGGGTGGCGCCGAGCCCGGCAGCAGTGCCGGTGCCCCGGCCGGTGACCCGTCGCCCGCACCGACGCTGAGCACCGTCGCGGTGACCTCGCCGGCCGCGAACGCGACCGACGTGGTCGCGATCACGGAGGTGAAGTACACCAGCGAGGACCCGGAGAACACCACCGTCACGGTCACCGACCCGAGCGGCAAGGAGATCGACGGCACCCTCGACAAGGACGCGAAGGTCTGGAAGCCGTCCAAGGCGCTGTCCTGGAAGACGAAGTACACGGTGACCGTCAAGGGCACCGAGGCCGACGGCAAGAGCGGCACCACGACCAGCACGTTCACCACGATGGCCAAGCCGTCGAAGCAGGTCCGGGTGACCAGTTTCCTGGGTGACGGGCAGACGGTCGGTGTCGGCATGCCGCTGATCATCAGGTTCAGCCGCGCGATCCCCGAGAGCTACCGCGACGACGTCGAGCGCCGCATGACCGTCACGGCCACGCCGTCGCAGGTCGGCACGTGGCACTGGACGAGCCCCACCGAGGTGCACTACCGGCCGAAGGTCTTCTGGAAGGCCAACTCGAAGGTCTTCTACAAGGTCCAGCTCGCCGGCGTGCCGCTGGGCAACGGCTACTACGGCCGCAGCGATCTCACCGTCGACCTGAAGATCGGCCGCGCGTTCGTCATGACCGTGTCGAACAAGAGCAAGATGATGACGGTCAAGCAGGACGGCAAGGTGATCAAGACGATCCCGGTCAGCCTGGGCAAGCCGAGCACGCC
Organism: uncultured Actinoplanes sp.; assembly: GCF_934643405.1. Taxonomy (GTDB): domain Bacteria; phylum Actinomycetota; class Actinomycetes; order Mycobacteriales; family Micromonosporaceae; genus Actinoplanes. The sequence continues at coordinate 2,184 of NZ_CAKUCL010000254.1, read as the reverse complement.
GTCGTCGAGCGGGACCATGGTGGTCATGGAGAAGAAGGCGCACACCGTCTTCGACACCACCGACACCGACCCGGTCAACGGCTACAAGACCCCGATCGACTTCGCCCAGCGGATCACCTGGAGCGGCCAGTTCATCCACGCCGCGCCGTGGTCCGAGGGCAAGCAGGGCAAGGTCAACGTCTCGCACGGCTGCGTGAACGTGTCGGAGGCGATGGGCAAGTGGCTCTTCGACCGCACGCTCATGGGCGACCCGATCACGGTCAGCGGCACCGAGGAGAAGCTGAAGAACGGCAACGGCTGGACCGACTGGAACCAGAGCTGGGGCGAGTACAAGAAGGGCTCCTACCTCTGAGCGTCCGGCACAGCTGAGTGATCAAGGCCCGGTCGGCGACGACCGGGCCTTTCCCGTCCGTACGCCGTCGGCGCCGCCTAATCTGGCAAAGTGCGGTTTTTGTCCGTCTTGTTAGCGTCGCTCATCGCGGTGGCGGGCTGCTCCCATGCCGACCCGTCCTCGCAAGCCGACCCGTCCTCGCAGGCCGAGAGCGGTGGTCCCGTCCCCGGCGGGGTGTCGGGCTTTTCCGGCGGCGTTCCGGGCAGCAGCGCGAGCAACCCGGCGTTTCCCGGTGGCGGCGGTATGCCGCGCGGGGATGCGGCGGGCGCCGGAGTGCCGGGCGGGGATGCGCGGGGTGGTGGTGTGCCGGGTGGCGGCGTGCCGAATTACGGCGGTGCGCCGGGTGACGGCGCTGCGGCTCCCGGGGCTCCGGGTGACGCGGCCGGGCCGGGGGACGCGGTCCCGGCTCCCGGTCTGCCGCGCGACGATCCGCCGGGCAGTCACACCTGCAACCTGCTCGCCGTCGCGATCGGGCGGTCCAGCCTCATGGACGCCGGCGTCATCGATGCCATCGCGGCTGCCGGCGGGACTGCGGACGCGCCGGTCGCGGACGCGGCGCGGCGGCTGTCCACGGCGTACGGGAAAGCGGTGAAACTCAGAGGGACCGGCGGTGAGCCGGACGCCGTCGCCGCGGTGAGCGCCGCCGCCGCCGACATGTCGGGGGTGTGCGCCGACAGCGGGCTGCGGACCGTGGGTTGAGCGGAGGCGGTCACCCCCAAGGCTCCTCCGACCCGGTGAGGGACGGCGGCCGTTGGGACTACTCACCCGTACGCGGAATGGCTGCCCGGGGCACCCGAAAACCTCTGATCATTCCTCCCGAAGATCCATGGTCATGCATCTCGGCCCGGGATAGCTTGCGCGAATACGAAGGCGACTCGCGTTGTCTCGACCTCGGTAACCGGTTTGTCCGGATCGTGTCTCGGGGTCGTACGCTCCGGCAACGTGCGTCCTCCCCGATGGCGCGCGGAAGGACCGGCATGGCCCAGATCCATCACTTCGATCACGGCTGGATCACCCCGACGGTCAGCTACATCCTGTCGGTGCTCGGCTCGACGCTCGGACTGATCTGTACCGTACGGCTGCGCGAGGCCCCGGGCCGCAGCGAGCGCATCTGGTGGCTGGCGCTGGCGTCGGTCTCGATCGGCGGCACCGCGATCTGGAGCATGCACTTCGTGGCGATGCTCGGCTTCAGCGTGGTCGGCACCCCGATCCGGTACGACGTGGGCCTCACCGCGGCCAGCGCGATCATCCCGGTCGCCGCGGTCGCCGTCGGGCTGGCCGTCACCGCGCTCGGCACCGGCGCCCGCAACGCCCGTGTCCTGATCGGTGGTGTCCTGACCGGCCTGGGCGTCGCCGCGATGCACTACACGGGCATGGCCGCCATGCATCTCAACGGCGACATCTCGTACAGCGCCACCCGGGTCGGCCTCTCGATCGCCATCGCCGTGGTGGCCGCCGCGGTCGCCCTGTGGCTGGCCGTCACCGTGCAGAAGTCGCTGATCATCTTCGTCTCGGCCCTGGTCATGGGCGTCGCCGTCAACGGCATGCACTTCACCGGCATGTCCGCCATGTCGGTCGACGAGCACGCCTCCGCCGCCGTGCCGTCCGGTGCCAGCGCGTCCAGCCTCATCGTCCCGATCGGCCTGGCCGTCGTCTTCGGCATCATCGGTCTCGCGTACGCCCTGATGGCCGCCCCCAACGAGGAGGACCGCGCCGCGGCCGCCTACCTGGCAGCCCGGCGCGACGGTCTGGCCGCCGCCGAGGCCGCGGCGGCCGCACAGCAGCCCCCGAGG
>NZ_CAKUCL010000253.1 GCF_934643405.1 uncultured Actinoplanes sp. | reverse complement strand
GACGTCGAAGTTCGCGTAGATGTTCTGGACGTCGTCGCAGTCCTCGAGGGCGTCGATCAGCTTGAAGACCTTGCGCGCCGCGTCCTCGTCGACCGGGACGGTCATGGTGGGCACCAGGGACGACTCGGCCGAGTCGTACTCGATGCCGGCCTCCTGCAGGGCGGTGCGCACCGCGATCAGGTCGGTCGGCTCGCTGACCACCTCGAACGAGTCGCCCAGGTCGTTGATCTCCTCGGCGCCCGCGTCCAGGACGGCGAGCATGAGGTCGTCCTCGCTCAGGCCGCCCTTCGGGACGATCACGACGCCCTTGCGGTTGAACAGGTACGACACGCTGCCGGCGTCGGCGAACGTGCCGCCGTTGCGGGTCAGCGCCGTGCGCACCTCGGTCGCCGCGCGGTTGCGGTTGTCGGTGAGGCACTCGATGAGGATCGCGACGCCGTTGGGGCCGTAGCCCTCATACATGATCGTCTGCCAGTCGGCGCCGCCGGCCTCGAGGCCGGAGCCGCGCTTGACCGCGCGATCGATGTTGTCGTTCGGGACCGAGCTCTTCTTCGCCTTCTGGATGGCGTCGTAGAGGGTGGGGTTGCCGCCCGGGTCACCGCCGCCGGTCCGGGCCGCCACCTCGATGTTCTTGATGAGCTTGGCGAACATCTTGCCGCGCTTGGCGTCGATGACGGCTTTCTTGTGCTTCGTGGTCGCCCACTTTGAGTGGCCGGACATGCGAAAACCTCCGTGTCTTACTTTGCGTCTACGGCCTGGCGGACCATCTCGACGAAGTACCGGTGGACGCGGAGGTCGCCGGTGAGCTCCGGGTGGAAAGCCGTGGCGAGCAGGTGCCCCTGCCGAACGGCGACAATCCTACCGGCGGCCGGGCCGTCGTTGACGCGGCCCAGCACCCGCACGTCGCCGCCGGTCTCCTCCACCCAGGGCGCCCGGATGAAGACGGCGTGAAAATCACCGACCTCGTCGATCGTGACGTCGCCCTCGAACGAGTCGACCTGCCGGCCGAACGCGTTGCGCCGCACGGTCATGTCGATGCCCTGGAACGACTCCTGATCGGGCCGTCCGTCGAGAATGGTGGTCGCCAGCATGATCATTCCGGCGCACGACCCGTACGCCGGCATGCCGTCCGCGATCCGCTTGCGGATCGGGTCGAGCAGACCGAACGCGACCGCCAGCTTGCTGATCGCGGTCGACTCGCCACCGGGGATCACCAGCGCATCGACGTCGGCCAGCTCCTCGGGCCGGCGGACCGGCCGGGCCAGCACGTCGCTCTCGGCCAGCGCGGACAGATGTTCGCGCACGTCGCCCTGCAGGGCCAGCACTCCGATGTTCACCCGGACAAGCTTAGGCTGGCGCGGTGTTCACGCTGCGCCGGGTGCGCGACCACATCGACCGGAACTTCGCCGCCCCGCTCACGCTGAGCGATCTCGCCAAGCTGAGCGGAATGTCGCGGTTTCATCTCGTCCGGGCCTTCCGCGCCGCGTACGGGGAGACGCCGATCCGATATCTCACCCGGCGCCGGATCGAGAGGGCACAGGACCTGTTGCGGTACGCGAACCTCACCGTCACCGAGGTCTGCATGGTGGTGGGTTTCTCGTCCCTGGGGTCGTTCTCCGCGCGGTTCTCCGACCTGGTCGGCGAGAGTCCCACGGCGTACCAGAAGAGATGGTCGGGACGGATGCCGCCGGTGCCGGGCTGCTACCTGTTCATGCACGGAGTGATACCGCAATCTCGGAGAAGGCCGGGTGGCGGCGACGGGCATAACGTCGGCCCATGATTACCAACATCTCCCTGGTCACGGTCTACTGCCTGGATCAGGACGCCACGCGCGACTTCTACGTGTCCAAGCTCGGTTTCGTGCCCCGGACGGACGCGGTCATGGGCGACTTCCGCTGGGTCACCATCGGGCACCCGGAACAGCCGGAACTCGAGGTGACGCTGATGGTGCCGGGTCCCCCGTTGTCACCGGAGGCGGCCGATTTCGTACGGCGTCAGCTGGAACTCGGCCAGATGGGTGGTCTGGGCCTGACCGTCGACGACTGCCGCAAGACCTACGAGGAATTGAGCGCCGCCGGTGTGGTCTTCGTCCAGGACCCGTCGGAACGGCCGTACGGCGTGGAGGCCGTGATGCGCGACAACACCGGCAATTGGCTGGTGCTGGTGGAACCGCGGGAGTTCACCCAGGAGGACCTGGAGAGCGCGACTTGAGGTTTCCGTCGTGGTGAACCTGATTGCAACCGGTTGGCACTCGGCTGCCGGGGCAGAGTTTCCGAATGGTGGGGCATGACCGACACGATGATTGTTGAGCTGGGCCTGCAGGCGATGACGATCGCGGCGAAGATGTGTGCGCCGGTGCTGGTGACGGCGCTGCTGGTGGGGTTCGCGATCTCGTTGTTCCAGTCGGTGACGCAGATCCAGGAGGCGACGTTGTCGTTCGTCCCGAAGGCGGCGGCGGTGGGTGCGGCGTTGTTGTTCTCGGGCAATTGGATGTTGCACGAGATGGTGACGTACACGCAGCAGCTGTTCGAGCGCCTGCCGCAGCTGCTGGCGTGAGGCGAGCGGTGGGCGGGCGGCGGGTGCAGGCCACCTTGGGGTTGATTGGCCATCGGGGACGTACCGGGATCTGAGTAGCATTCGGGTACCGGAAACGCTGCAAGAGGAGCCTGTTCACCATGTCTGACAACCAGCCCGCGGTGGGGACCGCCCGCGTCAAGCGCGGAATGGCGGAGATGCTCAAGGGCGGTGTGATCATGGATGTGGTCACGCCGGATCAGGCGAAGATCGCCGAGGACGCCGGAGCCGTGGCGGTCATGGCTCTCGAGCGGGTGCCGGCGGACATCAGGGCCCAGGGTGGCGTGTCGCGGATGTCGGACCCGGACATGATCGACGGGATCATCAACGCGGTGTCCATCCCGGTCATGGCCAAGGCCCGGATCGGCCACTTCGTCGAGGCCCAGGTGCTGCAGTCGCTCGGCGTGGACTACGTCGACGAGTCGGAGGTGCTGACCCCGGCCGACTACGCGAACCACATCGACAAGTGGCAGTTCACCGTGCCGTTCGTCTGCGGGGCCACCAACCTGGGCGAGGCGCTGCGGCGCATCACCGAGGGCGCGGCCATGATCCGGTCGAAGGGTGAGGCCGGCACCGGGGACGTCTCGAACGCGACGACCCACATGCGCAAGATCCGGCAGGAGATCCGGCGGTTGCAGACCCTGCCCGAGGACGAGCTGTTCGTCGCGGCGAAGGAGCTTCAGGCGCCGTACGAGCTGGTCAAGGAGGTCGCGACGCTCGGCAAGCTGCCGGTCGTGCTGTTCACCGCGGGCGGCATCGCGACCCCGGCCGACGCGGCGATGATGATGCAGCTCGGCGCCGAGGGCGTGTTCGTCGGTTCCGGCATCTTCAAGTCGGGCAACCCGCAGCAGCGGGCCGCGGCGATCGTCAAGGCCACCACGTTCCACGACGACCCGGACGTGATCGCCAAGGTGTCGCGCGGGCTCGGCGAGGCCATGGTCGGCATCAACGTCGACGACATCCCGGTGCCGCACCGGCTGGCCGAGCGCGGCTGGTAACAGGCGTAACCGGGTCAGGACGGCTGGACGGCCTCGAGGGGCACCGCCGGGGAGGTCGGCGCCGGCAACGGCGGCGCCGGCATGGCGGGCTCCTCGATGTCGAAATACTGCGGGCGCGGGTAACGCCGCGCCATGCCCAGCGCCCGCACCAGCAGGCGCTCCCGCGAGGTCAGAGCATCCCGTACGAGGTCGGTGTGCACCTGGCGAGCCAGCACGACCCGGCGGCTGGTGGCCAGCAGCGCCCGCGTCGCCGTGTCCTCGCCGGTGAGCGCCACCGTCTGCAGTTGCCGGGTCAGGTCGTTCTCCCGGGTCTCCCGCTCCTCGGCCGCGGCGTCCAGGGCCAGGCGCGCGGCGGCATAGAGTTCCTCGTTGTCCGACTCCTCCGCCACCACGGCGGCGGCCGCCGCCCGGCGCACGAGGTGCGCGTCCAGGGCGCGCTCGGCGGACTGGGCACGCACGTGCACCCGCTCGACCCGATGGGCGGTCCACCACAGGTACGCCGCCAGCAGCGACACCGCCGCCAGCACACCCAGGAGCCACCACATGCGGGGCATCGTAGTGCCCACCGGCACCGCGACGTCACGCCCCGGAGCGTGGTTCCGCCCACTCTTCGTCGATCACGCGCCCGTCGGTGGCCTCGATAGCCGTTGCGTACACCTCCAGAACACGCAGAGCGACACTCGGCCAGTCAAAAGCCGCGACCGCGGTGCGGGCCGCTGCGGACAGTGACGTGCGGCGCGCCGGGTCGTCGAGGAGCGCGTCGAGGACGGCACACAGCGCGCCGGCGTCGCCGGTCGGGAACAGCGCGCCGGCCCGGCCGCCGTCGAGCACCCTGCGGAACGCGTCGAGGTCGCTCGCGGCGATCGCCGTCCCGGCCGCCATCGCCTCGGTGAGGATCATGCCGAAGCTCTCGCCGCCCGTGTTCGGCGCCACGTAGACGTCCACGCTGCGCAGCATGCGCGCCTTGTCCTCCTCGGAGACCAGCCCGAGGAACGTCACCCGGTCGTGCAGGTCCGCCGGGAACTCGTCGTACAGGTCGTCCCGATCGCCGGGACCCGCCACGAGCAGCCGCAGGCCACCTCTCGCGCGGGCGAGCGGGAGGAACGCCGTACGCAGAAGCTCGAAGCCTTTTCGCGGCTCGGTGAAGCGGCCGAGGAAGCCGAGCGCGCCGCCGTCGCCCGGCCAGCCGTCGAGCGGCAGCGCGGACGCGAACTTGGCCACCGCGACGCCGTTGGGGATCTCCACCGCTCCGCTGCCGAGGTGTTCGACCTGCACCTTGCGGGCCAGTTCGCTGACCGCGATGCGGGCGGTGATCTTCTCGTAGACGAGTTGGAGGAGCCCTTGCGCGGCGGACAACGTCCGCGAACGGGTCATCGCGGTGTGGAAGGTGGCGACGACCGGGCCGCGGGCGCACAGCACGGCGAGCAGCGAGAGGCTGAGCGTCATCGGTTCGTGGACGTGCAGCACGTCGAACTGGCCGCGGGACAGCCACCGCCGTACCCGAGCCGTGGAGACCGGGCCGAAGGTGATGCGCGCGACCGACCCGTTGTACGGCAGGGGCAGTGCGCGACCGGCCGACACGACGTAGGCCGGGAGGTCGGTGTCCTCGTCGGCCGGGGCGAGCACGCTCACCTCGTGGCCGAGCCCGATGAGCGCCTCGGCGAGGTCCATGATGTGGTTCTGCACGCCGCCGGGCACGTCGAACGAGTAGGGCGACACGATCCCGATGCGCATCGTCGTCTCCCTACAGCCACAGTTTCTGCAGCATGTGCCAGTCCTGTGGATGATCGGCGATGCCGATCGCGTAGGCGTCGGCGAGCGCTTGGGTCGTCTGCTTGACGCGAACGTCGAGGGGTCCCTCGGTGGGGGGCGTGATGCGGCGGAGGACCGCCACGGTCTGCGTCGGCGTGAAGGACAGATCGACGGCGAACAGCGGTGCCTTCGTCTGGATCGCCAGGATCGCCGGGCCACCGGGCATGCGGGTGCGGCCGCCGAAGAAGTTGACCTCGACCCCGCTGCGGGAGAGGTCGCGGTCGCTGAGCAGGGCGACCGCGTAGCCCTGGCCGAGTCGTTCGGCCAGCACGTCGAGCGGCGCCCGCCGCCCGCCGGTGAGCGGGACGACTTCCATGCCGAGCTTTTTCCGATATTTCATGAACTGGTCGTACACACCCTCGGGCTTCAGCCGCTCGGCGACCGTGACCAGCCGCCAGCCGTTGGAGGCCACGAAGGCGGCCGCCGCATCCCAATTGCCCACGTGCGGCAACGCCAGGATCACCCCGTTGCCCTCGGCCATCACGGACTTGAGCTGGTCGTAGTCGTCGGGCGAGAGGTGGAAGCTGTCCAGGAAATACTGCTTGCTCTGTGAGGGCAGCCGGAAGGCCTCCATCCAGTAGCGCGCGTACGACCGCAGCCCCTCCTGGACCGTCGCCTCGAGCCGCTCGGCCGGCACGACGCGCTCGAGGTTGCGGCGCAGGCGCTGCGTGCCGGGACCGTTCTTCCGGTACGCCCGATCGGCCGCGGCCCGGAAGAGCGAGCGCGCGACGGGCAGCGGCAGCGCGCGCACCACCCGCCATCCGGCGGCAAAGCCGAGCACGGTAAGCCGGTCCTTCACGCCGTGGCCTCGCCGGGCTCGGCGGACGCGGGGGCCGTCGCGGCGGCCAGCTGTTCCTTGTCCGAGCGGGCCGCGGCGATCAGGCGCTGGAAGATGGTGACCACCGAGAGGGCGGCCAGCACCCACAGCGCGGCGGGCAGGCCCCACTCCAGGCCGGCGCTGCCGAGCAGGCCGCCGATGCCGAGGATGACCAGGCGCTCCAGGCGCTCGGCGATGCCCACGTCGGCGTTCAGCCCGAGACTCTGGGCGCGCGCCTTCACGTACGACACCACCTGGCCGGCGGCGAGGCTGATCAGGGCGGCGACCGTACCCCCATAGGGGTTTCCCTCGGTCGCCATGTAGAACACGACCGCACCGAAGACCGCGCCGTCCGCGATGCGGTCCATCGACGAGTCCAGGAGGGCGCCGAATTTGCCGGAATAGCCGCGGATCCGCGCCATCGTGCCGTCGAGCACGTCGGTCAGCGCGGACGCCGTGACGATCCAGGTGCCCCAGAACAGGTGACCCTGGGCGCCGAACCAGGAGCCGATGAGGACGCCGACGGTTCCGGCGATGGTGACGGCGTTCGGCGAGACCCCGATGCGCAGCAGGAAGCGCGCGGTCGGGTTCACGCCGTACGAGACGACGGCGCGCGCGGTTACTTGGACGATCTTTGCCATGGCCGTCCCACCATATCGGCGCTGACCGGGACTGCGGCATCGCGCCCGCACGCAGTGGCCGTATCGTCATCGTTGCGACGTTTGGCGACTACAAAGGGTTGCGGGCAGTACAGCAGCGGGTGTGGGATTCAACAACAGCGTCGTAACAGTCACGAAACGACAGGAGCGGCCGCCATGGGCCAGAAGACCTCGGAGAAGGGGCTCAACGGCGCGGCGGCGCCGGTGGTGACCGAGCCCGGCAGAGTACGCAACGTGGTGCTGGTGGGCCACTCCGGCGCGGGCAAGACGACCCTGGTCGAGGCCCTGCTCGCCGCCACCGGGACGATTCCGCGGGCGGGCACGGTGACCGACGGCACCACGGTGACCGACAACGATCCGGCGGCGATCCGCCAGCAGCGTTCGGTGGCCCTGGCGTGCGCCCCGCTGGTGCACGAGGACGTGAAGATCAACCTCCTGGACACCCCGGGCTACGCCGACTTCGTCGGGGAGCTGCGCGCCGGCCTGCGGGCCGCGGACGCCGCGCTCTTCGTGGTCAGCGCGGTCGACGGGGTGGACGAGGCGACCGCCGCGCTCTGGGAGGAGTGCGCCGCGGTGGGCATGCCCCGCGCGGTCGCGATCACCCGGCTCGACCATCCGCGCGCCGACTACGAGCAGACCCTGCAGGACTGCCAGGACGCGTTCGGCGAGAACGTGATGCCGACGTACCAGCCCATGCTCGGCGACGACGGCGAGTCGGTCGTCGGCCTGATCGGCCTGGTCACGCTGCGCGTGCTGGACTACTCGACCGGTTACCCGCCCACCATCGGGCAGGCCGAGCCGGAGCATCTGAACCCGATCGCCGACGACCGGAACGCGCTCATCGAGGGGATCATCGCGGAGAGCGAGGACGAGACCCTCATGGACCGGTACCTGGGCGGCGAGCTGATCAGCACGTCCGCGCTGGTGCCCGATCTGGAGAAGGCGATCGCCCGGGGCAACTTCTACCCGGTGATCCCGGTCTGCGCGGCCACCGGCGTCGGCCTGGACGCGCTGCTCGACGGCTTGGTCAGCGCCGCGCCGTCGCCGCTGGAGCACGACCTGCCGGTGGTCACCGGGGTGGACGGCTCGCCGCGCCCGCCGCTGACCTGCGATCCGGACGGCCCGCTGGTGGCCGAGGTGGTGAAGACCACCATCGACCGGCACGTGGGCAGGGTCTCCCTGGTGCGCGTCTTCTCCGGCACGCTGCGGCCCGAGCAGACGCTGCACGTCTCCGGCCACGGCATGTCCGAGCGCGGCCACCCCGACCACGACGCCGACGAGCGAGTCGCGCACATCTACTCCCCGCTCGGCGCGCAGCTGCGCGAGGTGAGCCAGTGCGTGGCCGGCGACATCTGCGCGATCACCAAGTCCGGCAGCGCCGAGACCGGTGACACACTGTCCAGCAAGGACCAGCCGCTGCTGATGACGCCGTGGTCGATGCCGGAGCCGCTGCTGCCGATCGCGGTGGTGGCGAAGTCCCGCTCCGACGAGGACGCCCTGGCGAAGAACCTGGCCCGCCTGGTCGCCGGCGACCCGACGCTGCGTCTGGACCGCAACCCGGAGACCCATCAGCTGGTGCTCTGGACGATGGGCGAGTCGCACGCCGACGTGGTGCTGGACCGGCTGCGCTCGGGCGGCGTCGAGCTGGACACCGAACCGGTCCGGGTGGCCCTGCGCGAGACGTTCGGGGCGCCGGCGAAGGGTCACGGCCGGCACGTCAAGCAGTCCGGCGGTCACGGACAGTACGCGGTGTGCGACATCGAGGTGGAGCCCCTGCCGCGGGGCTCCGGTTTCGAGTTCGTGGACAAGGTGGTCGGCGGCGCGGTGCCGCACAACTACATCCCGTCGGTGGAGAAGGGCGTGCGCGCCCAGCTGGAGAAGGGCCTGGTGGCCGGCTGCCAGGTGGTGGACCTGCGGGTGACGCTCTTCGACGGCAAGGCGCACAGCGTCGACTCGTCGGACGCCGCGTTCCAGACCGCCGGCGCGCTGGCGCTGCGCGAGGCCGCCGGCATCGGCCAGGTCACCCTGCTCGAGCCGATCGACGAGATCGTGGTGCGGGTGCCGGACAACTACGTCGGCGCGGTGATGAGCGACCTCTCCGGCCGCCGGGGGCGCCCGCTCGGCACGGAGACCGGGGACTCCGGCCACAGCATCGTGCGCGCCGAGGTGCCGGCCACGGAGCTCATCAGGTACGCCGTGGAGCTGCGCGCCATATCGTCGGGGGCGGGCACGTTCTCCCGCACGTACGTGCGCCACGAGCCGATGCCGTCCCACCTGGCCGACGAGGTGCGTAAGGAGTACCAGACGAGGTAGCCGGCCAGCGGCCTACGAGGGCCACGCCTTCGCCAGCATGATCCGGGTGTCGGTCAGCAGCTGCGGCAGCACCTTGGTCCGGCCGATCACCGGCATGAAGTTCGCGTCGCCGCCCCACCGCGGCACCACGTGCTGGTGCAGGTGGGCCGCGATCCCGGCGCCGGCCACCGAGCCCTGGTTCATCCCCAGGTTGAAGCCGTGCGGGCTGCTCACGCCGCGGATCACCCGCATCGCCGTACGGGTGAAAGCGGCCAGCTCGACGGTCTCGTCCTCGGTGAGATCGGTGTAGTCCGCGACGTGCCGGTAGGGGCAGACGAGCAGGTGACCCGGGTTGTACGGGTAGAGATTCAGCACCGCGTACACGCTCTCGCCGCGAGCGACCACCAGGCTCTCGTCCTCGGGGGCGTGCGGCGCCCGGCAGAACGGGCAGCCGGCCGGCTTGCCGTATCCGCCCTCGGGCGCCTCCTCACCGGAGATGTAGGTCATCCGGTGCGGCGTCCAGAGCCGCTCCAGGCCGTCCGGCTCGCCGGTCTCGATGCGCTCGTCGGTCACCCCCGTCACCTTAGGCCAGCATCGGAACCGGCGCCGCCGCGCTGTCCAGTTGGTAACCCCCGCCGCGCCGCTTCGCCACGTACATCGCCGCGTCGGCCAGGCGCAGCAGCTCGTCCGGGCGGTCCGTGCCGCTGCGGGAGATCGCGATGCCGGCGCTGATCGGCACGCGCAGCGGCCCGCGGCCCACCCGGATCGGTTCCCGCATGGCCGCGACGATCCGCTCGGCGATCGCGATGGCGTCCCGGGCGCTGCGCAGATCCTCGGCGAGCACCACGAACTCGTCGCCGCCGAGCCGGCCCACCACGTCCTCGGCGCGCACGCAGTCGCGCAGCCGGTCCGCCACCACGCGCAGCACCCGGTCGCCCACGTCGTGCCCGTGCGCGTCGTTGACCTGCTTGAACCCGTCGAGGTCGAGCATCAGCGCGGCGACCGGCCGGCCACTGCGCCGGGCCCGGGCCAGCGACGCGGCGAGCCGCTCCCGGAACATCGCCCGGTTGACCAGCCCGGTCAGGGCGTCGTAGCTCGCGCGACGGGTCAGCTCGGCGGTCAGCGAGACGCCGTCCAGGGCGAGCGAGACCTGGGTGCGCAGGGCCAGCAGCGACCTGCGTACGCCGTCGGGCAGCTCCGAAGCGCTCACCGACAGGACGTCGGTGACCGTGGATCCGAGCGGGAGCAGCAGCAGCGAACGGCCGGTGACCGGGTGGCTGATCACCTCGCCGGCGCGAAGCCGCGCGACCAGCTCCGCCCGCAGGTCCGCGGGCAGGTCCGCGGGCAGGTCCGGGATCGGCAGGCGGCCGTCGCCGGCCGCCTCGGTCAAGCTCGCCACCGAGGCTCGCGCGCCGGGGCAGCCGGCGAGCAGGCTGGCGGCGGCCCGGGCGGCGAGCCGGTGCACACCGGCGGCGTCGGCCGGGGTGAGCAGGGCGGTGCCCAGCTC
>NZ_CAKUCL010000252.1 GCF_934643405.1 uncultured Actinoplanes sp. | reverse complement strand
GGCCTAGACGTCACGGGCGCCCACACGGTCAGGTCAGCCGTCGGTAGCGGCGGACCGCCAGCGGCACGAAGACGGCCAGCAGCGCCAGCGGCCAGACGACGGCCGGCCACAGCTCGACGCCGGCGCCGGGATTGCCGAACAGGTCTCTCGTGGCGTCGGCGGTGGCGGACAACGGGTTCCACCGGGCGATCGCGCCCAGCCAGCCGGGCATCGTCTCCGGCGCGGTGAAGATGCTGGACAGGAAGCCGAGCGGCCACACCAGGATCTGCACCGCCATCAAGGTGTCCGGGCGGCCGGCCGTCAGCGCCAGCCAGATCCCCAGCCACAGCAGCGCGAAGCGCAGCAGCAGCAACAGGCCGGCGGCGAGCACGGCATTGGCGAGGCCGTCGTGCCAGCGCCAGCCGATCGCCAGTCCGCATGCGATCAGCACCAGCAGGCCCACCGCCGCGTTCAGCATGTCGGCGAGGCTGCGGCCGGTGACCACGGCTCCGGACGCGATCGGCATGGTGCGGAAACGGTCGGTCACGCCGCGGCCGGCGTCGGTGCTCACCGCCTGGAAGGTGGTCTCCAGGCCGAAGGCCATCGTCAGCGTGACCATGCCGGGCAGCAGGAAGTCGCGGTAGTCGCCGCCGCCGGGGACGACCATCGCGCCGCCGAACAGATAGCCGAACATCAGCAGCACCATCACCGGGAACAGCAGGCCGAGCAGCAGCTGGGCGGGCTGGTTGCGCCAGTGCAGCAGGGTGCGGCGGGTGAGGGTCCAGCTGTCCGAGGCGATCCAGTACGCCGTCCTCACGCCGCCACCCTCCGGTCGTCCTGACCGGGGTTGCCGGCCGTCAGGTGCAGGAACACCTCGTCGAGCGTGGGCCGGCGCAGCGCGATGTCGTCGGCCTGCACGCCACTGTCCGCCAACGCGCTCATCGCGCCGGACAGGGCCGCAACCCGGTCCCGTACCGGGACACTGATCTTCCGCCGGTCCTGATCGGTGCGGATCTCGCCGGACGCGAAGGCGGCCAGCAGGGCGGCGGCCGCCGGCACGTGGCCGGGATCGCGGACGATCACGTCGAGGTGGTCCGCGCCCAGTCGGCGTTTCAGCTGGTCGGTGGTGCCGGAGGCGAGGGTGCGGCCGTGGCCGATCACGGTCAGGTGATCGGCGAGCTGGTCGGCCTCGTCCAGGTACTGCGTGGTGAGCAGGACGGTCGTGCCGTCGGCGACCAGCCGGCGGACGGCCGCCCAGACCTCGCTGCGGGCGCGCGGGTCCAGGCCGGTCGTCGGCTCGTCGAGGAACAGCACCGCCGGGCCGGTGATCAGGCCGCAGGCCAGGTCCAGGCGGCGGCGCATGCCACCGGAGTACTTGCTCACCGGCTTGCGGCCGGTGCCGGCCAGGCCGAAGCGGTCCAGCAGGTCGGCGGCCCTGCGGCGGGCCGCGGGCGGACGCAGGTGGTGCAGGCGGGCGAACATCTCGAGGTTCTGCCGGCCGTCCAGCTCCTCGTCGACCGCCGCCTGCTGGCCGACCAGGCCGATGCGGGCGCGCACCAGGGCGGCCTCGCGCAGCACGCCGTGCCCGGCCACCCGGGCGTGCCCCGCGTCGGGCCGCAGCAGCGTGGTCAGAATGCGGATCGCGGTGGTCTTGCCCGCGCCGTTGGGCCCGAGCAGGCCGTGCACCGTGCCCTCGCCCACCCGCAGATCGAACCCGTCCAGCGCGGCGACCCCCCGGAACCGCCTGGTCAATCCCTCGGCCACGATTGTCATCTCATCTCCTTACGGCGTACGGAGTTGCATTGTAGCCTTATTGCGTACGGCGTAAAGAGTTATTTGGTCCGGCTGCCGTCCCGGCTGGTCCGATGCGGGAGGATGGCACCGTGACGACCGACTTCAGCGGCGCCGGCGACCCGCGGCGGAGCATCGAACTGCTGTGGCGCGTGCCGCCGGAGCGCCCGCGTCGCGGCCCGAAGCCCCGGTTCACCGTCGACGAGGTGGCCGCCGCCGCCATCGCCATCGCCGACGAGGCCGGCCTGTCCGGGCTGTCGATGCGCCGGGTGGCCGAGAGGCTGGGCGTGCAGGCCATGGCGCTGTACACCTACGTGCCCGGCAAGGCCGAGCTGATCGACCTGATGCTGGACACGGTCTGCGCCGAGGCGATGCCGGCGTCGGTGCCGGAGGGCTGGCGGGCGCGCCTGGAGCTGGTGGCGCGATCGAACCTGGACCTCTACCTCCGGCACCCGTGGATGCTCGAGGTGGCGACGGCCCGGCCGCCGCTGGGCCCGCATCTGCTGGCGAAATACGACTACGAGCTGCGCGCCGTCGACGGCGTCGGCCTGTCGGACATCGAGATGGACCTGGTCGTGCAGATGGTCGCCGACTACGTGCACGGGGCGGCCCGCGCGGCGGTCGGGTCGGTCCTCGTGGCGCAGCGGACCGGCCTGAGCGACGAGCAGTGGTGGGAGCTGGCGGCGCCCGCGCTGGAGAAGGTGTTCGACCCGGCGAGCATTCCGACGGCCACGCGGGTGGGTGCGGCCGCCGGCGAGGAGTACCAGGCCGCGGCCGACCCGGGCCGGGCGTTCGCGTTCGGCCTGCAGCGCCTGCTCGACGGCGTCGACGCGTTGATCAGCCGCCGGGCCGCCGGATGATCGTGGTCGGGGTCGGTGCGCGCGGCGCTGCCACCACCGAGGAGCTCCGCGCCGCCGTCGACACGGTCCTCGAGCAGGCCGGCATCGCCGGGACGGACGTGGCGATCCTGGCCACCGTCGCGCGGCGGGCCGCTGATCACGCCGTACGGGAGATGGCCCGGGAGAAGGGATGGCGGCTGAGCGGGTGGCCGGCCGAGGAACTCGCGCGGCAACGGGTACCCAACCCCAGCGTCACCGTCGCCGGGCGGGCCGGCACGCCCAGTGTCGCCGAGGCGGCGGCGCTGTGTGCCGCCGGACCGCGCGGCCGGCTCATCGTGACGAAGCGGATCCTGCGCAACGTCACCGTGGCGGTCGCGGTGGCCGCCTGAGGCGAAGGGTCAGGCCGGGTACGGCCACTCGTGCACGGGGCGGTTCTCGTGCATCAGCGGGAGGTACTGCCGGAGCATCTCGTGCAGGGCCTCCCGGCGGTCGTGACCGTCGGCCTCCAGGGCGTGCAACGTCTGGACCTGCCACGCGGCGCCGTTGCGGTGGGTGAGGCAGCGCTGCTCGATCACGCCGAGCAACCTGTCCCGCTCGGCCGGCGACACCCCCCACCGGTCCAGCCCGGCGTGTGCCAGCGGCAGCAGCCGGCGCAGGACGAGCTCGGTCACCTGGATGTAACCCATGCCCGGCCAGAACACGCTGGCGTCGATGCCGTGCCGCGCGCACGTGTGGAAGTTCTCCTCGGCGGCGCTGAAGCTCATCTGCGTCCACAGCGGGCGTTCGGCGTCCGCGAGCGTACGGATGAGGCCGTAGTAGAAGGCCGCGTTGGCCATCGTGTCGAGGACCGTCGGGCCGGCCGGCAGCACCCGGTTCTCCACCCGCAGGTGCGGGCGGCCCTTGACCACCGCGTAGATCGGCCGGTTCCACCGGTACACCGTGCCGTTGTGCAGCCGCAGCTCACCCAGCTCGGGCACCTCGCCCCGCTCGAGGATCTCGGCCGGATCGGCGTCGTCGCAGATCGGCAGCAGCGCCGGGAAGTATCGGACGTTCTCCTCGAACAGGTCGAACACACTGGTGATCCACCGCTCGCCGAACCACACCCTCGGCCGTACGCCCTGGGCCCTGATCTCCTCCGACCGGGTGTCGGTGGCCTGCTCGAACAGCGGGATCCGGGTCTCGCGCCACAGCTCGCGGCCGAACAGCAGCGGCGCGTTCGCCCCCAGCGCCACCTGCACCCCGGCGATCACCTGGGCGGCGTTCCAGTACGAGGCGAACTGCGCCGGGCTGACCTGGAGGTGGAACTGGGTGCTGGTGCAGGCCGACTCCGGTGCGATCGTGTCGGTGGTCACCGCGAGCCGGTCCACCCCGTCGATGCGAATGTCCAGGTCCTCGCCGCGGGCCGCGAAGATCTGCTCGTTGAGCAGCTTGTACCGCGGATTGACCGACAGCGCGTCCTCGGTCATGTGCTCCCGGCGCAGCGTCGGCAAAATCCCGATCATCACGGTGTGCGCGCCGACCTCGCGCGCCCGCTTCTCCGCGTGGTTGAGACTCGCGCGCAGCGTCCGTTCCAGGTCGGCGTTCTCGTCGCCGGCCAGGCGCCGCGGCGGCACGTTGATCTCGATGTTGAACTGGCCCAGCTCGGTCTGGAAGTCCGGATCGGCGATCGCGCCCAGCACCTCGGCGTTGCGCATCGCCGGGTCGGCCCGGTCGTCGATCAGATTGAGCTCGATCTCCATGCCGGTGAGCGGCCGCTCGAACTCGAACCGTGCCTCGCGCAGCATCGCGGCGAACACGTCGAGGCTGCGCCGGATCTTGTGCCGGTACCTCGCACGGTCCTCCCGGGTGAAGTTCGCCTGCTCGACCTCTTCGCCCACCGCACACCACCTCTCTCGAGACATCTCAACCCTGCTGTATCGGTCCGGTCGGCGCCATAGGTCCGCCGAACCGTGAGATGCACCCTGGCGATACCCGGTTGCGGCTGGGTTCATCCGCGGTCCACAGTGGCGTTAATCCAGCCAGGCCCCGATGACCGCGGCGGCGAGCAGGACACCCAGCACGGCCTGCAGCAGCAGCGCCGGCCCCAGATGCGACCACGTCGTCGGGATCCGCGGGGTCAGCGGCTGCATCGTGGTGAGGTTGATGACCTGCGTCAGCCGTACCGGCAGAACGGGATCTTTCTGCGGCCGCGTGGTCAGCTGCACTAGATCGCCGCGGTGCAGCGCCGACTGTGGCAGGTGCCCGTGCATCTCGACCTCGTAGACCTGGCCGAGATCATCGCGGATGCGCACCGGCGTCACCAGGAACTCCGGCCCCTTCTTGAGTTCCTTGAAGCTGCGCCGGCTCGGCTTCATCCGCAGCAGAGACCCGATCAGCTGGGCGATGCTCGCGGTGAGGAAGACGAGGACCAGCAGCGGCTGGCCCACTCTCACCTCCCGGGTGTACGAGGTCTGGTAGCCGGCGAACCGGCCGGTGATGACGGGGCCGGCGTGCCGGAGGATCTGCTCGCGGTGCAGGTCGACGTCGTCCATGGGGATCACCTCCTGGGGGTATCGATATCGTACGTAAAGTGATGTCGCCTGTACCGCGAGTGAATACGTGAAAGCGACGTTTCTGCTGTTCCGCCCGTTTGCCCTCCGGCGTGGCCGTCCCCGATATGGCGAAAATCGCGCGAATCGCCCGCGCGGGCGGTGAACTTGGTCGTGGACCGCGTCGTCCCGCGCGGCCCTCGACGGGGGTTGGGGGAACAGTGCAGGCTTTCGTGAAGCCGGAGAGCGTGCTGGCGCGCACCGCCCAGGAGGTGCTCTCCGCCCACACCGGCAGCGCGGGCGCGCCGTGCCCGGCGTGCGGCGCCGTCCTGCCGTGCCCGGCGGGCCGCTCGGCCGCGGAGGTGGTCGAGGCCGCGGGCTTGGCGGAGTTGTCCGGTTTGGTGGACGCGGCTCGGCAGGGGCGGGGGCCGCGGGCGGGGGACGGCTTCGAGGCGCCCCCGAGGGACGTGGCCGTGACGTTCGCCGGCGCTGCCGAGTCGCCGGCTCCGGCGCCGCCGCCGTCCGTTCCCGCGCCGTCGTCGCCTGCCTCCGCGCCGTCGCCGTCTCCCGCGCCGTCGTCGCCTGTTTCCGCGCCGTCGCCCTCTCCTTTGCCTGGTCCGTCCGCTTCGTCGGCGCTTTCGTCGTCGTCGGCTCTCTCACCATCGCCATGGCAGTCACCGTCCGGCGGCGATGAGCCACCCGGTCCGAGCGTGGCGGGCTGGAACACGTTCGCCGGATCCCCGGCCTCGTCCGCCCCCGACGGCGATCCCGGGCATCCCGCTGCGGACAGCTCGGACAAAGGCCCTGCCGAGCAGCCGTCCGGCCTTGCGTCGTCCGGCCTTGCGTCGTCCGGCCTTGCGCCGTCCGGCTTGGTCACCCCGGCGGTGCGCAAGCCGTCCTCGTCCGGCCCGGATTCCCCCGCCGGATCCTCACCCGCCCTGCCGCCCGGCGCCGAACCGCCATCCGGCCTCAGCGCCGGGCAACCGGCCTTGAAGATCACCGATCCGCTCCAGCCGGACGACGGTGCGGCCGCTGCCGCGCCCACTCCCGGCCCGGCGGGCGTCGGTACCTCACCCTCGGCCGCCGCCGCCGCGCCCACCAGCCCGACGCCCGGAGCCGCATCGCCCGCCTCGGCGCCGGCAGCTCAGTCACCCGGCGCTGCGGTGTCGGGTTTGTCGCCTGGCGGTGAGGTGTCGGGCTTGTCGTCTGGCGCCGGGCTGTCCGGCTTGGCGCCTGGTGCTGCGGTCTCGGGCTTGGGACCTGACGCTGAGGTCTCGGGCTTGGGACCTGACGCTGAGGTCTCGGGCTTGGGACCTGGCGCGGCGGTCTCCGGCTTGGCGCCCGGCGCTGGAGCTTCGGGTTTGACGCCCGGCGCTGCGCCTTCTGGTATCGCCCCCGTCGCGACGCCTCCTGGTGGAGGGCCCGGCTCTGCGTCCCCTGGTCCGGCCCCCGTCGCGACGCCTCCCGGTGTGGCGCCACCCGGTTCGGTGCCCACCGCTGCCGCTTCGGGGCTGAAGCCCGCTGCTGAGCCGTCTGCGCCCGCGCCCGGCTCGGTGTCACCTGGTCCGATGCCGGGATTCCTTGATCCATCGGCCGGTCCTGCGACTCCTGCCGGTCCTGTGGGTCCTGCCGGTTCTGCGGTTCCTGCCGGTTCTGCGGTTCCTGCCGGTCCCGCGCCGGCGCCCGGCCTGGCGGGACAAGCGCCCGGCGCCCCGGCTTCGACGGTGGCCCCCGCGAACGCCGATGCCCCGGGCCGCAGCACGCCGGAAAGTGGCGTGACGCCGACCGGTTCGCCGGTGTCGCTGCCCAGCGGCGGCCGGCCGGCCGCCCTCGACGTGCCGCCCTCCCCGCCGAACGTCGACCCGCTGCTGCTCGAGCCCATCGTGCGTCAGGAGAACCGGCCGCTCGACGCGCCGAGGTTCATGCCGTCCACTCGGCCGGCGCCGCGCCCCGCAGCGAACGCCGGCCCGCCTCGCCCGCCGCTCCCGGGCTCGCCCGGCCCGGCGGCCGCTCGCCCGGGCGCGGGCGGTGCACCCACATCGCCCGGAACCCCGGATGCGTCCCGGACAACCGACGCACCACCCGCTCCCGAGACGGCGGTCCCGGGCGGGACGTTGGGCGCCGTCAACAGCGCCTCGGGTCTCGGTGATGCGTCACGTTCGGGCGGCCCCACACCTGGCGGAGCGTCGGGTCTGGGTGCCGCGTCCGGCCTCGGTGGCGCGTCAGGACTCGGCGGCGCGCCGGGAATCGGTGGTGCGTCAGGACTCGGCGGCGCGCCGGGAATCGGTGGTGCGTCTGGCCTCGGCGCCGCGTCAGGCCTCGGCCAATCGGCCGGCGCCAGGCCCTCCGGGCTCGGCCAACCCGACCCGCCCCACTCGTCCGCCGGGTCGACAGGTCCGGCGGCACCGCAAGGCATGGGCCGGCAGGCCCCGACCGGTCTGTCCGGGCTCGGCCACGCCGGTCCGGCGCAACCTGGATCGACGCCCGGTACGGCACCGGCAGGCGGCGGCCACCCCGCTGCGAGCCAGCCGGGGGAAAGTCAGCCAGGTGGCCTCGGGCAACCGCCCGTCGATCAGCCGGCCGGGCTGCCGCAGAGCCGTCCGGGGATGGCCGGCGGCACCGGCGTGCCGGGCGCCGGCCAGGCGGGTGCCAGGCAGGCCGGCGGTGACCTCGGCCGGCCGCGATCCGGCCAACCCTCCGGGCTGTCTCGGGGTGGCCCGGCGATGGCCGGCGCTGCGGACCTGGCGCCGGGTGCGAAAGCCGGGCAGCAGTCCGGCTCGGGGACGCAGGGAGTCGGTGGGCAGTCCGGTTCAGGGGCGCAGGGAGTCGGTGGGCAGTCCGGTTCAGGGGCGCAGGGAGTCGGTGGGCAGTCCAGCTTGGGGGCGCGAGGGGCCGGCCAGCCGTCCGGGCGTGGAGCGCCGGGGGCAGATCCCGGGGCGCTGACCGCCGAGCAGCCGTCCGGGCCGGGGCGGCTGGGCCCGGGACTGGGGAAGACCGGCTCGCCGCAGGGCGGCTCGGAGCCGAAAGCGGGCGCCGGCACATCGAGCGCATCGGGCGGGACGCCGCCTCGGCCGGGCAACGGACCGGGGAAGTTCGGCGGTGGGCCCGGTGCGGGACCGAGCGGCCTCGGCACCCGTCCCATCGGCAAAGGCAATCGGCCCCGGCTCGAATCGCCGCAGATGGGGCAGCTCAACCGGCCACCCGCCGCCGCGAATCCGGCCGGCCGCCCGCCCGCGGCGACCGCCGAAGGGCCGGGAGCCGGTGCCGCAGGCCGACCGGCGTCGCAGATCGGCAGGGGGCAAGCCCCCGGTGGGCTCGCGCAGCCGGCGTCGCAGATCGGCAGGGGGCAAGCCCCCGGTGGGCTCGCGCAGCCGGCGTCGCAGATCGGCAGGGGGCAAGCCCCGGGTGAGCGCGCGCAGGCGGCCTCGGAGATCGGCAAGGAGCGAGGCGCCGCAGCCGGGAAAACGGCTTCCGGGATCGGCAACGACCGGAATGCCGCGGCTCCGACGCCCAAGGCCGGCACGGACGACGACGCCGGCGCGCCGGGTGGGGTCCGGGCGACCACGCCCGGCCGGGAGAAGGACGTCGCGCTCGGCGAAGCCGCCACCAGCGGGACGACGGCGGTCGAGCGGCCCCGGCGCCGCCGCCTCGAACCGCCGCAGATGGGGCAGCTCAACCGGCCCGTCGCCGAGAAGGAGAACCCGGAACAGAAACGCTAAGCCGCGGTCAGACGGGTCCAGACCACCTTGCCGTCGGGGACCGGCAGCACTCCCCACGCGTCGGTCAGATCCCGTACCAGCCGCAAGCCCCGGCCCCCGGGATCGGCGGGGGTCGGGTCGACCGGCTTGGGCAGCCGGCGGCTGCCGTCGCGGACGCTCATGCTCAGGCGGCCGCCCTGGATGCCCAGGGTGAATTCCATCGTGGTGTGCGCGTGGCGGACCACGTTGGCCACCAGCTCGGTGGCGATCAGGGACGCGGTCGCGGTGAGGTCGGCGCGGTGCCACGCCGTACACGCCTGGTTGACCAGATGGCGCACCTGGCGGCAGGCGTCCGGCACCGGGCGCAACCGCACCCGGATCCTCGGCGCCGCGGGTGCCGTTTCCGCCGCCGCCAGGGCCGCGCCGCAGTCGGGGGAGTAGCGCAGGTCGGTGCAGTCGGGCGAGGCGGCGATCATCTCGGCGGTGTGCGCGTCGCAACCGCACAGGACGATGGGGACGTCGGGCCACTCGGAGGTCTGGCAGACGACGGCGCCGAGGGCGGACAGGCCGAGCGGGTCGCCGATCTCCAGGTCGCGCACGTCGAGCAGGAGCTGGGTGGGCTGCATCGACAGGCTGCGGCGCACAGCCTGCTGCAACGCGTCCCCGGTGACCAGGTCCAGCGTGCCGCTGACGCGGAGGACCGCCACCGGGAGGTCCTGCTCCGGGCGGCAGACCAGCTGACTCGGCACCTCGCCCCCTCCCCGGTCGCGCGACGGCGAAAGCGATCGCATCGGTGCAGGTGCCCGGCAAGGGGCAGGGGCAAACGTCCGGCGGAGCTACTGTCGGCCCATGGACGGCAAGCGGGTGGGGCTGCGGGCGCTCGTGCCGTACCTGCGCGAGCACCGCGCCACCCTCCTGACGGTGGGTGTCCTGTCGTTGGTCGCGGCGAGCGCGTCGCTCGCCCAGCCGGTGCTGGTGCGCGCGGTGCTGGACGGGATCACCGACCGGCGGCCGGTCGCCGGATCGGTCGCGCTGCTGGTGGGGCTCCTGCTGGCTGCCGCGGCGATCGGCGGGCTGCGCGATTACCTGCTTTCCCGTACGGCGGAGGGCCTGGTCCTGACCACCAGGCGCCGCCTCGCGGGGCATCTGCTGCGGTTGCCGATCGTGGAGTACGACCGACGGCGTACGGGAGACCTGTTGTCCCGGGTCGGCGCGGACACCACCCTGTTGCGGGCTGTCGTGACGTCGGGGTTGTTCGAGATCGTGACCGGTGTCGTCATGGTGGCCGGCGCGTTGATCGCGATGGCGGTGCTCGACCCGTTCCTGCTGGTGGTCGCGGTGGCCGGGCTTGCGGTGGGGTTGTCGGTGGCGCTGACCGTGTCGCGGCGGGTGCGCGGCTTCTCCGAGCAGGCCCAGGCGCGGCTGGGGGAGATGACCTCCTCGGTGGAGCGCGCCATCTCGGCGGCGCGCACCATCCGGGCCGGCCGCGCCGAGGCGCGCGAGGCGGCGACCGTCGACCGGAGCGCGACCGCCGCGTACGCCGCGGGGATGCGCCTGGCCCGGCTGGAGGCCGTGGTCGGGCCGGCCGCGGACACCGCGATCCAGGGCGCGTTCCTGCTGGTGCTGGCGGTGGGCGGCGCCCGGGTCGCGTCCGGGGCGATCAGCGTGGGAAGCCTGGTCGCCTTCATCCTGTTCCTGTTCTTCCTGGCCATGCCGCTGGGGCAGGCGCTGCACGCGTACACGCAGTTGCAGACGGGCCTGGGCGCGCTGCAGCGGATAGAGGAGATCTTGGAGGTGCCGGCCGAGACGGCACACGACCGCGTCGTC
>NZ_CAKUCL010000251.1 GCF_934643405.1 uncultured Actinoplanes sp. | reverse complement strand
CGCAAGGGCGACGTCCTGTTCAACGAGGGCGAGGCCGGTGACAGCCTGTACATCGTGCTGTCCGGCAAGATCAAGCTCGGCCGCCGCGCCGCGGACGGCCGGCAGAACCTGGTCTCGATCATGGGGCCGTCCGACATGGTCGGCGAGCTCTCCCTGTTCGACCCGGGCCCGCGTACGGCGACCGCGACCGCGGTGACCGACGCTCGGCTCGCCCGGTTGAAGAAGACGTCCTTGCGCCCCTGGCTGAACAACCGGCCGGAGATCGCCGAGCAGCTGCTGCGCGTGCTGGCCCGCCGCCTGCGCCGCACCAACGACGCGCTCGCCGACCTGATCTTCACGGACGTGCCCGGCCGGGTGGCGAAGAACCTGCTCCAGATGGCGGGACGATTCGGCACCCGCGACGGCGGTGTGCTGCGCGTCACGCACGATCTGACCCAGGAGGAGCTGGCCCAGCTCGTCGGCGCCTCGCGCGAGACGGTGAACAAGGCCCTGGCCGACTTCGCCTCCCGTGCCTGGCTGCGGCTGGACGGCAAGAGCGTGATCATCCTGGACCCCGAGCGCCTCGCCCGCCGCGCCCGGGTCTGACCTCGTACGTCCTTTTACGCGGCCGTCCACGCGGACGGCCGCGTAAACGCGTTCAATACCCCTGAAAAGGCGACAAAGCCGCCGCAAAGAGATCCGTGTCGCACCCGCTCAGCCGCTCGTTACGGAGGTGGTCGAGAGGCACCGGCGGACACGGAAGGGCGCGGCTTTGAAGATGGTGGGGGGCGGCAAGCGCTACGGGGTTCCGACGTGACCGTGCTCGACACGGCCATCGACCCGCGCACCCCCGGCTATCTGGAGGGGCGCGGGACCGCCCTGCAACGGCTGGCCGAGCTCGAGACGGCGCTGGAGGCCGCACGGGCGGGCGGCGGCGAGAAGGCGGTCACCCGGCATCACGCGCGGGGCAAGTTGCTGCCCCGCGAGCGGGTCGAGATGCTGCTCGACCAGGACAGCCCGTTCCTGGAGCTGGCGCCGGTGGCGGGCTGGGGCTCCGAGTACCAGGTCGGCGCGGGCGTGGTCACCGGCGTCGGGGTGATCGAGGGTGTCGAGTGCGTGATCATCGCCACCGATCCCACGGTCGAGGGAGGCTCGGGACCGTACGGGAGTGAGAAGATCCGCCGGGCCGCCCGGATCGCCGCCCGCAACCGGCTGCCCCTGGTCAATCTCGCCGAATCGCCGGCCGACACCGCCGCGGCGGGTCCGCCCCTGGGCGGCGGCATAGCGCGTGACCTGGGCCGTCTTGCCGCGCACCGGGTGCCGACGGTGTGCGTGGTCTTCGGCGCCACCAGTGGCGAGGTCGCCTACCTGCCGGCGCTCGCCGACTACACGATCATGGTGCGCGGGCACGCGAAGATGCTGCCGCCGCCGGTCCGCGCGAACGGCCACGTCCCCACCGGCGCGGCCGACCAGCTGGCCGAGGACGAGCGCGACGGCCTGCGCCTGGCCCGTCAGTGCGTCCGGCGGCTGAACTGGCGCAAGCGCGGCCCGGCGCCCCGCACGTTCCCGCCGGAGGAGCCCAAGTACGCCGATGACGACCTGCTCGCGATCGCCGGGGCCGATCCGGCCACGCTGTTCGACCCGCGCGAGGTCTGCGCCCGGATCCTCGACGGCAGCGACTTCGACGAGTTCAAGCCCGGCCACGGCACCGCGCTGGTGGCCGGCTGGGGCGAACTGCACGGCTACCCGGTCGGCGTGCTGGCCGCGGTGGGCGCCAAGCACACCGCCGCGGAGACCCAGAAGGCCGTGCACTTCATCCAGCTGGCCAACGCCACCGACACCTCGCTGCTGCTGATCCAGCGCGACCTCGGCGCCGGCCTGTTCGGCGCCGGCGTGATCGACGCGCTGGCCCACTCCACGGTGCCGCACCTCGCCCTCAACACCGGACGCACCGGCGATCCGCGTTTCGCGTTCAGCTGGCCGGGCGACGACCCGGCCAGCGGCGACGACGACGGCATCATCGACCCCCGCGACACCCGGACCGTGCTCGGCCTGTGCCTGTCCGCCGTGCACAGCGCGGTCGTCGAGGGCGCCGGGCACCTCGGCGTGTTCCGACCCGGAAAGGTAGACCAGTGATCCGACGTCTTCTGGTGGCCGACCGTGGCGAGATCGCCCGCCGGGTGTTCGCCACCTGCCGCCTGGTCGGCATCGAGACGGTCGCCGTCTATTCCGACGCCGATTCGGACGCGCCGCATGTCGGTGAGGCCGACTACGCGGTGCGGCTGGACGGGCCGACCGGCTCGGCTTACCTGCGCGGTGATCTGATCATCACGGCCGCGCAGCGGACCGGCGCGAACGCCATTCACCCGGGCGACGGCGAACTGGCCGAGGACCCGGACTTCGCGGCCGCGGTCGTCGATGCCGGGATGATCTGGGTGGGCGCGCCCGCCAAGACGCTGGGCGTGCTGCGCAGCAAGAGCGAGACCAAGGCGATGGTGGCCGAGGCCCGGGTGCCGGTGCTGCCCACCTTCACCGACCCGGAGTCGGTTCCCGGCTTCCCGGTGCTGATCAAGCCGGACGCGGGCTCGGGCGGCACCGGCATGCGGGTGGTGCGGGACGGTGCCACGCTGGCCGAGGCCATCGCGTCGACCCGGCGCGAGGTGGGGTGCGCGGTCTACTGCGAGCCGTACGTGGAGGACGTCCGCCACATCGAGGTGCCGATCCTGGCCGACGAGCACGGCGCGGTCATCCCGTTCGGCGAGCGCGAATCGTCGATCCAGCGCCGCTATCAGAAGATCATCGAGGAGACCCCGTCCCCGGCGGTCGACCCGGGCCTGCGCGAGGAGCTGTGCCGCGCGGCGATCGTGGCGGTCCGCGCGCTGGGCTACGTCGGCGCCGGCGCGGTCGAGTTCCTGCTCGACACCAACGGCGACTTCTGGTTCCTCGAGCTGACCCCGACCTTGCAGGCCGAGCACGCCGTCACCGAGTGCGTCTCCGGCTACGACCTGGTCCGCCTGCAGCTGCTGGTGGCCGAGGGCGGCAGCCTGCCGATGCCGGGTCCGCCGCCGATCCGCGGCCACGCCATCGAGGTGCGCCTGTGTGCCGAGGACCCGGCGTACGCCTGGCTGCCCGCGAAGGGCACGCTGCACCGCTTTCACGTGCCCGACGTGACCGGGGCGTTCCGTCCGTTGCCGCAGCCCGGCCTGCGCCTGGACGCCGGTGTCGAGGACGGCTCGGTGGTCGGCATGTACGAGGACTCGACACTGGCCAAGCTGGTCGCCTGGGCGCCGACCCGGCAGGAGGCGGCCCGGATGCTGGCCTCGGCGCTCACCCGCGCCCAGCTGCACGGCGTCGCCACCAACCGGGACCTGCTGGTGCGGGTGTTGCGGCACCACGCGTTCCGCACCGGGGACATGGACACCGGCTTCCTGGACCGGCGGCCCGAGGTGTTCGCGCCGCTGCTGTCCGCGGTGGACGCGGTGCGGATCTCCTGCCTGGCCGCCGCGCTGGCCGGGGCCGCGGCCCGGCGCGCCGGGGCGTCGGTGCTGGCGTCGCTGCCGTCGGGCTGGCGCAACGTGCCGTCCGGCTCGCAGACCGCGGTGTACGACGGTCCGGCCGGTCCGGTCGAGGTCGGCTACCGGATGAACCGGCACGGCGAGCTGGCCGGCTGGTGGGTGCGCGCGGTCGACCCGGAGGAGCTGGACCTGGCCGGGCTGGGTCAGGCCCCGGTGGTGGACGACTACCCGGAGACCGTGGTGGTCACCGCGACCGACGAGCGGGTCGTGCTGGACGTCAACGGCATCCGGCTCACGTTCAACGTGCACCGGGTGGGCGAGGTGTCCTACGTCGACAGTCCGGAGGGTTCGGTGGCGCTGCGCCGGTTGACCCGGTTCCCGCTGCCCGAGCCGGAGGCCGCCGAAGGTTCGCTGATCGCGCCGCTGCCCGGTGCCGTACGCAGAGTGCTTGTCGTTCCGGGTCAGCGGGTGCGGGCCGGGGAGCTGCTGCTGACTCTGGAGGCGATGAAGCTGGAGCATCCGGTGCACGCGCCGAGCGCCGGCGTGGTCGCGTCGCTGCCGGTGCGGCCGGGCGCCGAGGTGGACACCGGCGAGCTGCTAGCGGTCCTCGATCCCGAGTAACCCGAGGAACCGCTTGCGCTTCGAGGGCTTGCGCGGCGTGCGTACGGTCGGCGTCTCATCGTTCTGACCGAAGCGCGGCGGCGGCACGTGCGACGAGGGCGGCGCGTCGAATCGCATGGCGGTCAGCGAGTCACGCAGTTGCAGCGCCGTCGGCCGGTGCGCGGGATCGTTCGACATGCCGTGCCGCAGCAGGTCGACCAGCGGTCGCGGCACCCCGGGCAGGTCCGGGATCGGCTTGTGGAACAGCTCCATCAGGGTGATCAGGCTGGGGCTGTGGTCGCCGTCCCAGCGCGGCGGCCGGCCCCGCATCACCGCGTAGAGCGTGGCGCACAACGCGTACACGTCGACGGCGCCGGACGGGTCGTCGTGCCGGAACATCTCCGGCGGCGCGTACGCCGGGGTGAGCACCTCGAGCGTGACCGACGAGTCGCGCATCTCGCCCAGCACGGCCAGGCCGAAGTCGGCCAGCACGGCCGAGTTGAAGTGCGAGTAGAGGATGTTCGCCGGCTTCACGTCGCGGTGCAGCACCCCGTTGGCGTGCGAGTGCACCAGCGCGTCGGCGATCTTGACGCCGAGGTCGCGGGCCTCCTCCGGACCGAGCGGCGAGCGGCGCATGCGGTCCAGATAGGACCCGTCGCAGAGCTCCATGATCAGGTACGGGTGCTGGTCGACCGTCACGCCGACGTCGAAGAGGTCGACCACGTGCGGGTGCGACGACATGCGCCCGGCCGCCCGCGCCTCGCGCAGGAATCGCGCCTGGTCACGGGCGCTGTCCAGGCGGCGGTTCTCGACCTTGATGGCCACCTCGCGGCCCACCGAGTCCTGCGTGGCGCGATATACGGTGGCATACCCACCGCGGGCCATGACGGACAAACCAGACATCCCTGGCACGTACGGTACCGGCAGGGCACCCGGCGTGGTCTCCGTCATGTCAGAGAAAATACGCCAGGACCGGTCGCGATCATCCCGGCACGTCGGACGCGTACGCGACAGTTTCCGGCGGCGACGGTTCGATGTCCGCCACTGCCAGGGTGTCGCGCAGCTCCTCGGCCGCCGCCCGCTCGCTGACCTGCTCGGTCGAGTACGCCAGGAGCACCGCCTCCTCGGCCGCCGACCGCGCGTCGGCGCACCGGTCGGCCGCCGCGTAGACCCGGGCCGCGACCATCGCCGCGACCACGCCGCTGCGGACGTCCTCGGCTGGCACCTCGCGGGCCCGATCGATCCAGGTCTGGGCCGCGTCCACCCGGCCCTCGGCGAGCAGCGCCGACGCGTACGACGCCAGCGCCTGCCGCCGGGAGAAGAGCAGCGAGGGCGCCGCGGTGTCGGTGGCGATCGGCGCGAGCAGCCCGATCGCGGTCGCGGCGTCGCCCGAGCGCATCCGCGCCTCGGCCAGCAGCACCCGCGGTCCGACCTGGGCCGGGGCCAGCGGATTGTGCGGCTCGACCGCGGTCATCACCCGGCGCGCGTCCGCCTCGGCGCCGGCCAGGTCGCCGCGTTGCAGGGCGATGAAGCCGCGCAGCGTGCCGGCCATGCCCAGCAGCAACGGGTGGCCGGTCTTGTCGGCGTACCCGAGAGCGTCGGTGAGCAGGTCGTAGGCGTGGTCGAACTCGCCCAGCCCGCGCGCGATCGCGCCGCGCACCACCAGCGCGAGACCGCGCCCCCAATCGTCGCCGACGGCCGCGAAGTCCCGGTACGCCCGGCGGGCCTCGCCGTCCGCCTCGCCCAGTTCGCCCAGCTCACTCGCCGCGTACGCCTCGACGGCCCGCAGCGTGCCGACCGCCCAGGCCTCGCCGACCCGGTCGCCGAACGGCAGGAAGATCCGGGCCAGCCGCCGCGACTCGTGCAACCGGCCGGCCAGCAGCCGGGCGAACGCCGTGGTGCCGCGCAGCCAGGACCGGCCGACCGGGTCGCCCAGCTCGGCGAAGAGCCGCGCGGCCCGGCCCAGCACCGCGTCGGTGCCGGCGAAGTCGCCGCGGGTGGTGGTCACCCAGGCCAGGTTCTGCAGGGCCCAGGCCTGACCGTGCCGGTCGCCGGCGGCCAGCGTGACCTGGTACGCCGCGGCGAACCGGCTGCTCGCCTGACTGAGCCGGCCGGCCAGGAAGTCGGCCATGCCGAGCCGGCGCATCGCGTTGGCCCGCTCGGGCAGCAGCTCCGCCTCGGTCGCCACCTCGAGCGCCTCCTGCCAGGCGGCCACCGCGCGGGCGGTGTCGCCCAGCGCCTCGTGCGCCCGGCCTACGACCAGCAGCGCCTCGGCCTTGCTGACCGGCTCGTCGGCGGCGCTGACCGCGATCTTCTCGCCGCGGTCCAGGGCCTCCTCGGCGCGGCCCAGGCGCAGCAGCGCGCGGGCGTGCACCAGCTGGTCGGGCAGCGGCAGGCCGTCCTTGGCCAGCACCGAGGCGCGTTCCGCGTACTCGATCGAGGCGGCCGGTTCGATGTTGGCCAGCGCCCGGCGGGCGAGACGGCCCAGCGCGGCGATGCCGAGCGGGGCAACCTCTCGGACGGCGGCGTCGGGACGCAGCCGTACGTCATCAGCAAGCGCAACCGCGCACTCGGCGTGAGTGGCGACGAAAGCGTCCCGCTCGTTCTCGGTGAGGCTCAGCCGGCTCGCGCCGTCGTAGCCCAGCTTGTTGACCGTCTCGGGGGCCGCCCAGGTCGCCAGGTACGCGTGCCGGTCGGCGAGATCCGCCTTGCCGATGCCGGTGTACGCCGCCTCGCGCATCAGCGGCGTGGTGAACGCGTAACCGCCGCGGACCCGGTGCAGCATCCGCCGTTGCAGCAGCTCGTCGACCGAGCGCTCGAGCTCGACCGCGGCCACCGCACCCGGCCGCGCGTCGCTGACCGCGCGCCGCTCGCGCAGCGCCTCGATCACCCCGGTCGGCACCGTGTCACCCACCACCGCCGCGTCGCGCAGCACCGAGCGCGGCTCGGCCGGCAGCGCGTCGATGCGCGCGGCGAGCACCGCGGCCAGGTCCCGGGAGAGCAGCTGACTGCCGAGCGATCCGTTGGCCAGCTGCCACTTGTCGGCGGCGTTGGCGCCGACCGCCGGGGTCAGCGCGCCACGCTCCATCAGCAGCGTGATCATCTCGGCCAGGTAGAACGGGTTGCCCTGCGCGGTGGCGAGCAGCCGATCGGTGTCCGCCTGCGGCAGCTTGCCGCCGTTCAGATAAGAGGTGAGCAGCCTCGACGCGTCGGCGCCGCGCAGCGGGGGCAGCGTGTGCACCTCGGCGTCGGCGAGCCGGGTCAGCGCGCCGGCCGTGCGCACCAGCTCGGGACGGCCGAGCAGCAGGACCACGACCGGGCCGTCGAGCAGCGAGAGCGTACGGCCCAGGGCGTCCACGGTCGCGGCGGTGGCGTCGTGCAGGTCGTCGACGATCACCACCAGCGGAGCCTCGGCGGCCAGGCCGTTGAGCAGGTCGGCGACCGCGCGGGAGACGGTGTCGGCGTCCAGCCGCTTGCCGGCCGGCTGCCAGTCCCCGCCCGCAGGGCCGACCGGGTTGGCCGGCGCGTCGCCGTAGCCGAGCAGCGCGAGCAGCCGGTCGATGTCGATGTCGACGGCCTCGTCGTCGCGGCTCAGCCTGTTCGCGAGCTTGCGCAGCCGCTCCTCGACCACCGAGCGGCCAACCGTCGCGACCACGTCCTTGGGCAGGCCGACCGACTTGCGGACCAGGTCGGCCAGCGGCGCGAACCGGCGGCGTTCGCCAAACGCGCGGCACCGCACCCGCAGCACTCGCGCGCCGGTGTGCGACGCGTACCGCCCGTTGCCCACGTCGTAGCCCGCCGCGAGCCGCTTGACCTCGCCGGCGAAGCGCGACTTGCCGATGCCCGCCTCGGCGGTCATCACCATCACGCGCGGGGTGCCCGCGTCGATCGCCTCGGCCAGCCGGCCGGCGACCCGGCCCAGCTCGGTCTCGCGCCCGACGAACGGCGCCTCGTCGCCCAGGCCGGATCGGGTGCCCGGCGCGTCGTGCAGGCCGAGCAGCTCGAACGCCGGGACCGGCTCTCGCTTGCCCTTGAGCCGCAGCGGCCGCAACTGCCGCCACGAGGCGACGTGCCGGGTGCCGCCGCTGGTACGCGAACCCGCGTAGACCGCGCCCACGGCGGCCGCGTCGGCCAGCCGGGCGGCGGTGTTCACCGTGTCGCCGATGACCGTGTACTCGATGGCCGCCTGGATGCCGGCCACCACCTCGCCGGTGTTCAGGCCCACGCGCAGGCCGAGCGGGGCGCCACCGCCACGTTCGTCGTCCAGCACCCGCCGGACCGCGCGCTGCATGCTCAGCGCGGCGCGGACCGCTCGCTCGGCGTCGTCCTCGTGGGCCACCGGCGCACCGAAGACCGCCATGATCCCGTCGCCGGTCAGCTTGTCCACGTGACCGCCGAACGTCTTCACCGCGCCGGCGAGCGCCGCCAGCACCCGGTCGGTGACCGCGCCGACCCGCTCCGGGTCGAGATCCTCCGACCAGGAGGTGAAATCGGACAGGTCGCCGAAGAGGACGGTGACGATGCGCCGTTCCGCCGCCGGCAGGGTCGCCGCGGCTGGGAGAGCGGCCCCGCAGTTGTGGCAGAAGCGGGCGCCGGGCACGGCGACGGTTCCACACACAGGACAGGTCACAGCCGATCCAACCCGTCGGCACTTGTTCCTGATTCCCGATCTCTGTGACGGAGATAATCGAGCTGGGCCGCGGCCGAGAATTCCGCCGCAAACCGCACGGCCGGCTCGATGTCGGGATATACCAGGTCAACGACCCTTTCCGGGGTATCGGCGCCGGCCCGGACCGCGGCCTCGACCTGAGCCAGCCGCTCCCGGCGATGCTCGAGGTAATAGGTGGCGAGCACGGCCACGTCGGCATGCGCCGGGCCATGGCCGGGCAACATCATCACTTGCGGGTACGCCGTGAGCAGTTCCAGGCTTTCCAGATACGGCCCGAGACCGCCGTCCGGTGCCGCCACCACCGTCGTGCCGCGCCCGAGGATCGTGTCGCCGGTGAACATCGCCCGATCGTTCCCGCATTGGACGAGAAAACACACGGAATCCATCGTGTGTCCGGGAGTGTCCAGAACGTCGATCCTCAACCCGTCTGTCGTGATCGTCCGGTCCGGCGGTGTTCCGTAGGCCGGATCCGCGGCGAGCACCGGTGTCTTGTCGGACAGTTCGGACAGCCGAGCAGCCCCCTCGACATGATCGTGGTGACGGTGAGTAACCATGATGTAACGGAACGGGCCGAGCTCGGCGACCCGGGCGAGATGCCTCTCGTGCAGCGGACCCGGATCGATCACGACCGCACACTCCTCGCCCGGAGCGCGCAGCACCCACGTATTTGTGCCGTCCAGCGTCATCGGGCCCGGGTTGGGCGCACGGACAAGCGTCACCCAGGCCGGCAGGCCATTGAGCGTTGCACCCCCCATGCGCGAAATCGTACGTCGCGCATGGGGGTGAAGCCGAGGACCAGATGTGCGATTCCGAAGGCCGCTCAGGTTACGGAAAGCAACCGGAACGGCAAAAGATCACTGAACCTCGGCGATGATCTCCACCTCGACCGGCGAGCCGAGGGGCAGCTCGGACACGCCGACCGCGCTGCGGGCATGCCGACCCTGCTCGCCCAGCACGTCACCGAAGAGGTTCGACGCTCCGTTGATCACGGCGGGCTGACCGGTGAAGCCCGGCGCCGAGGCGACAAAACCTGTCACCTTTACGATCTTGACAATCCGGCCGAGACCGACCAGCGACTCGATCGCCGCCAGGGCGTTGAGCGCGCAGGTGCGGGCCAGCCCGGCCGCCTGCTCCTCGGTGACCTCGGCGCCGACCTTGCCGGTCAGCGGCAGCTTGCCGTCGACCATGGGCAGCTGGCCGGAGACGTACACATAGTTGCCGGACTGCACCGCCGGGACGTACGCCGCGAGCGGCGGCACCACGGTCGGCAGGGTGAGACCGAGTTCGGCCAATCTCCCGTACGCGTCGACGCCGCCCTCCCCAGCAACCGGAGTCGTCACGACTTCGCCCGCTTCATGTATGCGATCAGCTGCTCGGCATTGGGCCCGGGCACCACCTGCACCAACTCCCACCCGTCCTCGCCCCAGTTGTCGAGGATCTGCTTGGTCGCGTGGACCAGCAGGGGCACGGTCACGTACTCCCACTTCTGCATCGCCTGCATACTCCCTAATCGTCGGGTACCGCGTCAGCTTAGGACCCGCGGCCGGGTGCGTTTGGCTAGGCTGAGCGGGCGCGCGGCCGGCGTGCAACCGGGAGATCACGGAGGGCGACATGACGCACCCGCAGGGCGGTGAGCCGGGTCATCCGGAGCCCGCTCCGATGCCGTCCCCCGACCCGGAGCCGCCGCAGCCGATCCCGCCGGACGACCCGATCCCGACGCCCGAGCCGCCACACGCATCCGAGCCCGGCGCTCACGCTCCGAAGGTCGAGGCTCTGAGCGCCGAGGCCGCCTTCACCGCGCCCTCCACCGCTCCGCCCACCGAGCCCGCCACCGTCTCCACCGCCTCGGCCCATGCCGCTCCGAACTCCGAACCCGCCGCCTCCACCGCCCCGGCCCCGGCCGCTCCGGTCCCGGCCCCGGCCGCCCCGGCCCCGGCCGCTCCGGCCCCGGCCGCTCCGGCCC
>NZ_CAKUCL010000250.1 GCF_934643405.1 uncultured Actinoplanes sp. | reverse complement strand
AGCCGGCCGCGGAGGCGAAAGCCTCCGCCAGGGCCGCGGCCGTCGACGCCGGGTCGTCGGCCCGCATGACCGCCCCCATGACCGCGATCCCGGCCGCCCCCACCACCGCACAGGCGCCGGCCCGCTCCGCCGAGTCGATCCCGCCCAGGGCCAGCCAAGGCACCCCGTCGGCCAGCGCCGCCGCCCCCTTCGCCCCCAGCGCCGGCCCGTACCCGGGCTTGCTGGCGGTGCGAAACACCGGCGAAAGCGTCACGTAGTCAACGCCGGCCGCCCCTCGTGCGTGCGTCGAGCGGCCGACCAGAGCCGGGCGTGGCGACGGCAGCGGGTCGGCCTCCGCCAGGTGGACAGCTTCGCCGCCCAGCGGGTCCGGGCCGGCCACGATCAGGCGGCCGGGCGGCACCACCGCGCGCATCTCGTCGGCCAGGGCGCGGCGGACGGCGTACGGGAGATCTCGCTCGCGCAGGATGACCCACCCGGCGCCGCCGCGGACCGCCGCCCGGACCACCGGGATCAACGGCCCGGCGGCGGACCGCCGATCGGTGAGCACGACGAGCCCGCCCGGCGTCACCACCGCGCCAGCCCGTCATCCGAGGTGGACGCCAACGCGTGGAAGCGGCGCGGGATCCGGCCCGCCTCGTAGGCCAGCCGCCCCGCCGAGACCGCGTGCCGCATCGCCGTGGCCATCTTCACCGGATCGTCGGCCCGGGTGATCGCGCTCGCCACCATCACCGCGTCGCACCCGAGCTCCATGGCGAGCACCGCGTCCGACGCCGTCCCGATGCCGGCGTCGAGCACTACCGGCACGTCCACGCTCTGCCGGATCAGCCGGATGTGATGCGGGTTGGAGATGCCCAGCCCGGACCCGATCGGCGAGCCGGCCGGCATCACCGCCACGCATCCCAGATCGGCCAGCCGCCGGGCCATGATCGGATCATCGGTGGTGTACGGCAGGACCCGGAACCCGTCGGCGACCAGCGTCTCCGCCGCACGCAGCACCTCCGGCCCGTCCGGCAGCAGGGTCCGCTCGTCGCCGACCACCTCGAGCTTGATCAGATCCGTCTCGAAGGCGTCGCGCGCCAGGTGGGCCGTCTTCACCGCGTCCGCCGCGGTGTAGCAGCCCGCCGTGTTGGGCAGCACCCGCACCCCGAGCCGGTCGAGCATCGGCATCAGGCCCGGGCCGGCCGCGTCCACCCGGCGCAGCGCGACCGTGACCACGTCCGTCCCGGACGCGACGATCGACTCCTCGAGCACCGCGAGACTGGTCGCCCCGCCGGTTCCCATGATGAGCCGCGAGTCGAACAGCATGTCAGCCTCCCTGCGTCGCGGTGAGCACCTCGACCGAGTCCCCGTCCGCGAGCGGCACGGTCGCCCACGTGGAACGCGGCACCACCTCGCCGTTGACCGCGACGGCCACTCCCCGCCGCGCCGAGGTGAGCGTTTCGACCAGCGCCTCGACCGACAGTTCCCGGTCCGCGTCGAAGGCCTGCCCGTTGACCGTCAACCGCATCAGAACCTCCTGGGCGAGAAGTCGGCGAGTTCCTCACCGCGGGCGATCAGCTCGGCGGTGACCGGCGCCAGCAGCACCCCGTTGCGATGGTGGCCCGCGGCCACGATCACCCGGTCGTTCAGCCGCCCGATGAGCGGCGCGTTGTCCGGGGTACCCGGCCGGAATCCCACGGTCGTCTCGACCAGGGCGCATTCGGCCAGGTCCGGGACGAGTTCGAGGGCCGCGTGCAGGAGGTAGTGGACGCCGCCCGCGGTGACCACCGGGTCGGTCCGTTCCTCCTGTGTCGCACCGACCACGATCTCGCCGTCGGCGCGCGGCACGATGTAGACCGGCCGGCCGTCCACCGTGGCGTCAAGCACGTGCCTGATCAGTCCCGGCTCTCCCCGCAGCCGCAGCACCTGGCCTTTCACCGGCCGCACCGGCAGCCCGGTCAGTGCCGCCGTGCCGCAACCGGCGGCGACCACGACGGTCGAGGCCTCGATGTCGTCCAGCGAGCCGACCCGTTTGGCGACGACCCGGGCGCCGAGCCGGTCGCGCAGCGCGGCCACGACCCGGCGCGGGTCGACCTGCCGTTCCCGCGGCGCGTGGACGCCGGCGCGCAGCCGCGGGGACAGGGCCGGTTCGCGTTCGCGTAGTTCGGAGGGGCGCAGCAGGGGAAGTTTCTGCCGGGTCCAGACCCGCGCGGCCTCGGCGAGGTCGTCCGCGGTCATCGCGAGACCGAGGGTGCCCGCCTCGTCATAGCCGACGTCCACGCCGAGCCCGGCGGCGAACGCGGGCCAGAGCGAAGCGGATCGTTCCAGGAGCCGGCCGAGAGCGGGGTGTTCGAAGGCCGCCTCGCCGCCGGGCGCGAGCATCCCGGCCGCGACGTGCCACGCGCCCGCCTCCCCGTCGTCGAACACGGTGACGTCGACACCGTCCCGAAGGAGCCGCCAGGCAACGGAGAGGCCGATGATGCCGCCGCCGACCACGACAGTCGTCATGCCGCACCGCCGTGGCTCCCGGACGGCGCCGCTCCCCGGGCCGCAACGCTCAGCGCGGCCAGGAACTCGACGGTCGCGCCGGCCGGATCCGCCGCAATGGCGGAGACGGCCGCCACCCCGTAGGTCTTGAGCGCCCGCGCCCGCGCCGGGGTGATCCCGCCGATCGCGATCACCGGTGTCTCCGGAACGGCCGCCGCGATCACCGCGAGCCGCGCCGGCCCGAGCGGCGACGGCAGACCCGCCTTTGTGGACGTCGCGAACGCCGGGCCGGCACCGATGTAGGTGGCACCGTCGGCAACAGCGGCCCGGGCGTCGGAGGGGGTCCGGCAGGTCGCGCCGACCACCGCCGACGGCCCGAGCACCCGGCGGGCCGCCGCCACCGGCAGATCATCGGCGCCCACGTGCACGCCGTCGGCCCCGGCGGCGAGCGCCACCCCGACGCGGTCGTCGACCAGGCACATCGCCCCGGCCGCACGGCACATCTCGACGGCGGCGACGGTCAGCCCGTACGCAAGCCGATCGGTGGTCTTGACTCTGATCTGAATGGCGACCGGGCCGTGCCCGACGGCCCCGCGGACAACGTCCAGCGAATCGGTGACGATATGCAGACGTGGCAACAACGAACGCTCCTCCCTGCGCCGG
Source organism: uncultured Actinoplanes sp. (assembly GCF_934643405.1). Taxonomy (GTDB): domain Bacteria; phylum Actinomycetota; class Actinomycetes; order Mycobacteriales; family Micromonosporaceae; genus Actinoplanes. Next base: position 7,652 of record NZ_CAKUCL010000250.1, on the reverse strand, counting down.
CATGATCCGGATCAGGTTCGACGGTCGGGGGCCGCGTCAGCCCCCCTCTCAGCCCGGTGCACCGGACTCCCGTGGGGTTGTGTTTCGTCTCGGACCATAACCGGCCCGGGAGAGAAAAACTAGCGGACGTCCCAGACCGGTTCGGGCGTCTCCACCACCTCGCCATCGCCCTGGAACAGCACGAAGCGGTCGAAGGAGCGGGTGAACCAGCGGTCGTGGGTGACCGCTATCACCGTGCCGTCGAACAGCCGCAGGCCCTCTTCCAGGGCTTCCGCGGACGCCAGGTCCAAGTTGTCCGTCGGTTCGTCCAGCAGCAGAACGGTCGCACCGGACAGCTCCAGCAGCAGCACCAGGAACCGCGCCTGCTGACCGCCGGACAACGTGCCGAACCGCTGGTCACCCTGGGCGGCCAGCTCGTAGCGGTTGAGCGCCTTCATGGCACCGGCCCGGTCCATCCCGTTGCGATGGTCGTCGCCCCGCCACAGGATCTCCACGAGTGTCCGGTCGAGAAGCTCCGGCCGGTCATGGGTCTGCGAGAAGTGCCCGGGCCGGACCCGCGCGCCCAGCCGGGCGACCCCGGAGTGCGCCACGTGAGCCAGCGGGGCGCCGTCCACCGGCTTGTTCTCCGCCTCCGGATCGGTGCCCCCGGCCGCGAGCAACCGCAGGAAGTGCGATTTCCCGGTCCCGTTCGCGCCGAGCACGGCCACCCGATCGCCGTACCAGATCTCCAGGTCGAACGGGAAGGTCAGGTCCTCCATCTCGAGCTGCTCGCAGATCACCGCGCGTTTCGCCGTCCGGCCGCCGCGCAGGTTCATCCGCAGCGACTGCTCCTTCGGCGGCAGCGGCGGCGGACCGGCCTCCTCGAACTTGCGCAACCGGGTCTGCGCCGCCTGATACCGCGACGCCATGCCGTCGTTGTACATCGCCTTCTGTTTGAGGGAAAGCACCAGGTCACGCAGCTTCTGGTGCTCCTCCTCCCAGCGCCGGTGGTTCTCCTCCATACGGTCGTGGCGGTGCAGCCGAGCCTCGTGCCAGGAGGCGAATCCGCCCGGATGCGTCCACGCGCTGCCACCCTCGACGGCGACCACCCGGTCGGCGGTCTGCGCCAGCAGCTCGCGATCGTGCGAGACGTAGAGCACCGATTTCGCCGACTCGCGCAGCCGCGACTCCAGCCAGCGCTTGCCGGGCACGTCGAGGAAGTTGTCCGGCTCGTCGAGCAGCAACACCTCGTCGGAGCCGCGCAGCAACAGGTCGAGCGCGAAGCGTTTCTGCTGGCCACCGGAGAGCGTGCGGACCGGCCGGTCCTTCACCGCGTCCCACGGCTTGTCCAGGATGGACACCGCGACCGTGTCGAACAGCACCTCGACGTCATAGCCGCCGACCTCACCCCAATGTCCCAGGGCGTTCGCGTACGCCATCTGGCTGCGCTCGGTCTCGTCCAGGGCGCCCGCTGCGCGGCTGACCCGCTCCCAGGCTTCCCGCAAGGCCGGCTCGACCAGCGAAAACGCCAGGTCGGTCAGGGTACGGTCGTCGCCGATCATGCCGATGAACTGACGCATCACACCCAGGCCGCCGGCGCGCGCGATGCTGCCGGTCTGCATCGGCAGATCGCCCGCGACCATGCGCAGCAGCGTGGTCTTGCCCGCGCCGTTCGGCCCGACCAGGGCCACCTTGGACCCCTCGCCGACCCGGAACGACACGTCGGCGAACAGCTCCCGGCCGTCGGGCAGCACGAAGCCGGCGCCGGCGACATCCACGTAACCCATGGCCTGCATCCTCCCGGCCGGGGCCGCGCAAGTCAGCCGGTTTTCCCGGTAACCCGCAACACCCGGAAGCCCTTCTGACTGGCGACCCGATCGACCTGCCAGCCACGCCCGGTCAGCCACGCGTGCAGCGAGTCGCCGCCGAGGTTCCGGTTGATCACCAGCCAGGCCACCCCGTCCGGCGCGAGCCTGGGCAGCCAGCGGTCCATCAGCGCGTGCAGCTCGGCCTTGCCCACGTGGGTTGGCGGGTTGCTCCAGATCTCGTCGAAGGTCACGTCGGCGGGCACCTCGTCGGGCGCCGCCACGGTCACCCGGTCGGCCACCTCCAGGGCCGCCGCGTTCTCCGCGGTCAGCTCCCGGGCCCGCGCGTTCACGTCCACCGCGTACACCGTCGCGTGCGGCGCCTCCCGGGCCAGCACGCACGTGATCGGGCCGTAGCCGCAGCCCAGATCCAGGAACACCCCGGTTGCCGACTCGTCCGGCAGATCGGCCTTGCGCAGCAGCACCGCGGTGCCCGGGTCGAGCCGGCCGGCCGAGAAGACGCCGGACGCGACGGTCAGCCGATAGTCCCGGCCCGCCACGACGAACTCGATCGCCGACCGCTGGGCGGGCGAGGCCGGCTCGGCGCTGAAGTAATGTTCGGCGGTCACCCGTTCAGTCTCCCGCCGCGTTCTCCACGGCCACCGGCGGGGGTTGCCGCACATTCTGTGCGTTTATCGATCACGGTGCGCTCCTACGGTCGGACGCATGCTGTACGGGACACCCAGCCGCGCCGCCCACCGAGCCACCGACGACGGGGGCCTGGGCCAGCTGATCCGCACCGCCGGAACGACCGGGCAGCATCGGCAACCGACCCCGCCCCTGGGCCTGCGGGTGTCGATCGAGCCGGAACGGACCGCGAACTGGCTGACCCGTGGGCTGGCCGCGTTGATCGTGCTGGGCGTGCTCGGGATGATCGGCTTCCTGGCGGTCGCCGGCGAGCGACGCGACGCGACGTCCACGGCGGCCACCGCGGACCCGCTCGCCGACCGCTCCGGCGACCCGGCGCCGCTGGGCCTCGCCGAGGTGTTCCCGGACACCGAACAGGTGCCCGGCACCGGCTACCGCGTCGTGGTGACCCACATCGACGCGGACTGCTCCAGCGCCACGGTCGGCCGGCTCGGGCCGCTGCTCGCCGGCCACGGCTGCAGTCAGGTCGTGCGCGCGGCGGTCACCGCGCCGCGCAGCGACTACCAGGTGACCGTGGGCGTGTTCAACCTGGCCGACGCGGCCGGCGCGGCGGAGGTCGACGCCGGCCTGCGGCGCCTGGTGGAGACCGGGGACGGCAGCTTCGCCTCGATGGTCGACGATCCCACCGGTGGCCCGGTCGGACAGGTCGGCTGGCGCACCCGCGGGCACTACCTGCTGTTCTGCGTGATCACCCGGCCCGGCGGCGTGCTGGTCACCCCGGACGACCCGGCCGCCACCCGGATCACCACCGACCTGGTCGACGGGTATCTGGGCGAGTCGGTCCTGGGCCGCCGTGGCTCAAGCGCGTAGCCGGCGGGTCGCCTCGGCCCGCGCCGCGTACTCGGTCTGCTCGGGGTAGCCGACCGCCACCAGGGTCAGTCCGTGCGCCGGCGCCACGGTCACCTCGCTGGACCGTTCCCGCAGCGTGAGCAGGGTGGCCGGCCAGGACGGGTCGCGCCGGCCGTCGCCCGCCGAGAGCATCGCACCGACCAGGCTGCGCACCATCGACTGGCAGAACGCGTCGGCCTGCACGGTGGCCACGCAGACGCCGTCCGGGTCGCGCCGCCAGTCCAGCCGGGTGATCGCCCGGACCGTGGTCGCGTGCTCCTTGCGCTTGCAGTACGCGGCGTAGTCGTTCTCGCCGACCAGCCCGGCCGCGGCCGCGTTGAGCCGGTCCAGGTCGAGCGGGCGCACCCAGCCGAGGGTGTCGTGGCGGCGCAGCGGCTCGGGGCCCCAGGGGGTGTCGGCGACCCGGTACTCGTACCGCCGGAACGTCGCCGAGAAGCGGGCGTCGAACGTGTCCGGGACCGCGGTGATCGCCCGGACCCGGGCGTCCGGCGGCATCAGCGCGGCCAGCCGGCGCAGCAGTGAGCCCTCGAGGTCTGCCCACACCGCCGCGGGCAGGTCGATGTGGCACACCTGGCCGGTCGCGTGCACACCCGCGTCGGTCCGCCCGGCCACGGTCAGTCCCAGCGGCGTGTCGGCGCCGACCAGCCGCGCCAGCGCCTCGGTGAGGACGCCCGCCACGGTCCGCCGGGTGGGCTGCGCGGCCCATCCGGAGAAGTCGGCGCCGTCGTACGACACATCCAGCCTCAGGCGAACGGTGTTGTCCACCGGTCCCTCCCCGTACACAAAAGGAGAGCCCGGCACCCCCGAAAGGGTGCCGGGCCCGGAAAAGCCGAACTCAGGCCTTGGCCTCGTCGGTGTCCTCGCCCTCGGCCTGGTCGCCGGGGCCCTCGGCACCCTTGTCACCGGAGGCGTTCACCGGCGGCTCAGCGTCCTGGTCCGCGGCCGGAGCCGCCGCGGCGCGCTCCTCGGCGGTCGGGGACGACGAGACGACCGGGGTCTCCTCCGGCGCCAGAGCCTCCACCTTGTCCTGCTGCGCGGCCTTGCGCGCGGTCTTCTTCGCCGGCGCGGTGGTGGCCGCGACCTGGAGCTCCTCGACCAGCTCGATGACGGCCATGGGAGCGGCGTCACCCTTGCGCGGGCCGGTCTTGGTGATCCGGGTGTAGCCGCCCGAGCGGTTGCCGTACCGCGGAGCGATCTGCTCGAACAGGGCGTACACGACGTCCTTGTCCCGCACGACGGTCAGCACCCGGCGACGAGCGTGCAGGTCGCCGCGCTTGGCCTTCGTGATGAGCTGCTCAGCCAAGGGGCGCAGCCGCTTGGCCTTGGTCTCGGTGGTCTTGATCTTCCCGTGCCGGAAAAGCTCGGTGGCCAGGTTGGCCAGGATGAGCTTCTCGTGCGCCGGGCTGCCGCCGAGGCGGGGACCCTTGGTGGGCGTGGGCATTTCCTGATGCTCCTTGGATTTATTCGACCATGCAGTGCGGCGGAGCCGCCTTGGCAACCCAGCGGCGCGGCAGCGCGGGGCTTACAGCTGCTCGGTCTCGCGGTAGTCGTCGGTGTCGTAGTCCACGTCGCCGAACGAATCCACGACGTGCGCCGGGTCGAAGGACGGCGCGCTGTCCTTGAGACCCAGACCCATTCCGGCGAGCTTCATCTTGACCTCGTCGATGGACTTCTGACCGAAATTCCTTATATCCAGAAGATCGGCCTCGGTGCGTCCGATCAGCTCACCGACCGAGTTGATGCCCTCGCGCTTGAGGCAGTTGTACGACCGGACGGTGAGGTCCAGCTCCTCGATCGGCAGGGCCAGGTCGGCGGCGAGCTGCGCGTCCTGCGGGGACGGACCGATGTCGATGCCCTCGGCGGTCTCGTCCAGTTCCCGGCAGAGCCCGAACAGCTCGACCAGGGTCGAACCGGCTGAGGCCAGTGCCGTACGCGGCGAGATGGACGCCTTCGACTCGACGTCGATGATCAGGCGGTCGAAGTCCGTGCGCTGCTCGACACGGGTCGCCTCGACGCGGTAGGTCACCTTCATGACCGGCGAGTAGATCGAGTCGACCGGGATGCGGCCGATCTCGGCGCCGGCGTTCTTGTTCTGCGCCGCCGTGACGTAGCCACGGCCCCGCTCGACGGTGAGCTCCATGTCGAGCCGGCCCTTGCTGTTGAGCGTGGCCAGCTTCAGGTCGGGGTTGTGCACGGACACGCCGGCCGGGGGCTGGATGTCACCGGCGGTGACGTCGCCCGGGCCCTGCTTGCGCAGGTACATGCTGACCGGCTCGTCGTGCTCGGAGCTGACGGTGAGCTCCTTGACGTTCATGACGAGCTCGACCACGTCCTCCTTGACACCGGGAATGGTGGTGAACTCGTGCAGGACGCCGTCGATCTTGATGCTGGTGACCGCCGCACCCGGGATGGACGACAGCAGGGTACGCCGCAGCGAGTTGCCGAGGGTGTACCCGAAACCGGGCTCCAGAGGCTCGATGGTGAACCGGGAACGGGTCTCGCTGAGCGTCTCCTCCGAGAGGGACGGCCGCTGGCTGATGAGCACGCTTTTCTCTTTCTGTCAGGCCACCCGCTATTTGATGGCCGTCGGGCGTCCGGCGCCTTCTGACCGAAGGCGCCGGACAATGCATTACTTCGAGTAAAGCTCGACGATCAGCTGCTCCTGGACCTGGGTGTCGATGACCGACCGGGCCGGGAGCGAGTGGATCAGGATCTTCATCTCGCTGGGGATGGGCTCCAGCCACGCCGGCACCGGCCGGGAACCGGCCTGGGCCTGGGCGACGACGAAGGGGGTCATCTCCTTCGACTTCTCCCGGAGCGTGACGATGTCGTGCTCCTTCACCCGGTACGACGGGATGTCGACCTTCACGCCGTTGACCAGGAAGTGGCCGTGCTTGACCAGCTGCCGGGCCATGTCCCGGGACGCGGCGTAGCCGGCCCGGTAGACGACGTTGTCCAGACGGGACTCGAGGATCTGCAGCAGCACCTCACCGGTCTTGCCGGGCTTGGTGACAGCCTCCTCGTAGTAACCGCGGAACTGCTTCTCCAGCACGCCGTACGCGCGGCGGGCCTTCTGCTTCTCGCGGTGCTGAAGCAGGTACTCGGTCTCCTTGGTCCGGCCGCGGCCGTGCTGGCCGGGCGGGAAGGGACGCGACTCGAACGGGCACTTCGGCCCGTCGCACTTGCTGCCCTTGAGGAACAGCTTCATCTTCTCGCGGCGGCAGCGCTTGCAGTCTGCACCTGTGTAACGAGCCATTGTTCCTAGATCTCCCTCAGACCCGGCGACGCTTCGGCGGACGGCAACCGTTGTGCGGCTGCGGCGTGACGTCGGCGATCTGGCCGACCTCGAGGCCCGCGGCCTGCAGCGAACGGATCGCGGTCTCCCGGCCGGAGCCGGGGCCCTTGACGAACACGTCGACCTTGCGCATGCCGTGCTCCATGGCCCGGCGAGCGGCGGCCTCGGCGGCCAGCTGCGCGGCGAACGGAGTCGACTTGCGGGAGCCCTTGAAGCCCACCTGGCCGGAGGAGGCCCAGGAGATGACAGCACCGGTCGGGTCGGTGATCGACACGATGGTGTTGTTGAAGGTGCTCTTGATGTGCGCCTGCCCGTGGGCGACGTTCTTGCGTTCCTTGCGCCGGACCTTCTTTACTGCGGCCCCAGCGCGTGCCTTCGGTGGCATAAGTCAGTGCGCTCCTATTACTTCCGACCGGGCTTCTTCTTACCGGCGACCGTGCGCTTCGGACCCTTGCGGGTACGAGCGTTGGTGCGGGTCCGCTGTCCACGGACGGGAAGGCCCCGGCGGTGGCGGATGCCGGCGTAGCTGCCGATCTCTACCTTGCGGCGGATGTCCGCGGCGACCTCGCGGCGCAGGTCACCCTCAACCTTGAAATTGGCCTCGATGTAGTCGCGGAGCTGGACCAGCTCCTCGTCCGTGAGGTCCTTGGCGCGCTTGTTCAGGTCAATCGTCGTGGCGGTCAGTGCCTCGACCGCACGGGTCCGACCGATCCCGTAGATGTAGGTGAGCGCGATCTCCATCCGCTTCTCGCGGGGGAGATCAACGCCGACGAGACGTGCCATAAGTGGGCGTACTCCTCGGTTTCTCTCGGAGGTCTGTGCCCTTCCCACCCCGCCTGCCCGGACGGGCCCCGGCCTCCGACCGGGGGTGAAGTCACAGCTGTGACTCGGGACGAGCTTGTCGTGATGCCTGGATCTGGCAGCGAGCCGCGGGCTCAGCCCTGGCGCTGCTTGTGGCGCGCGTCGGTCTTGCAGATGACCATGACGCGGCCGTGCCGCCGGATGACCCGGCAGTT
>NZ_CAKUCL010000249.1 GCF_934643405.1 uncultured Actinoplanes sp. | reverse complement strand
GCGGGTCAGGCCTCGGTGACGTCGGCGACGATGACCGTCACGTTGTCCGGGGCGCCGTTCTCCAGGGTGCGGTGGACCAGCTCGGCGGCCGCGGTCTTGCGGTCGGCGTTGGCCAGCAGGGTCTGGGCGATCACGCTGTCCTCGACGTAGTCGGACAGGCCGTCGCTGCACAGCAGGAAACGGTCGCCGGGCTGGACCGGGATCATCCGGCCGGCCGGGCGGAACGGGCCGCCCTGGACCGCCTGCGTCACCAGCGCGCGCTGCGGGTGGCGGCGAGCGTCGTCGGGGGTCAGCACACCCTGGTCGACCAGCGCCTGGACGTACGTGTCGTCGCGGGTGAGCTGGGTCAGCTCGCCGTCGCGGACCCGGTAGCAGCGGGAGTCGCCGACGTTCAGCGCGGCCACCCGGTCACCGGAGAGCAACAGGGCGGTCACCGTCGTGCCCATGCCGTCGCGGGCGTCGTCGTCGGCGATCGCGGCCTCGATCCGCTCGTTGGCCGTCTGCAGCGCGGCCATCAGGTCCTGCAGCGGCTCCCCGGTGTCCGGCATCTCGTCGACCACGCTCAGCGCCCGCACCAGGATGTCGCTGGCCAGCTCGCCGGCGGGCAGGCCGCCCATACCGTCGGCGACCACGAGCAGACGGTTCCCCACGAAGACCGCGTCCTCGTTGTTGGACCGCACCAGTCCCTGATCGGTGGCGGCGACCGCCCGGACCACAAGCGTCATGCCACAAGACTGCCAAACGCCCTCTCATAAGTCTCTAGTACCTCCTACGTAGTGTTGGGTGGTGATGGCGATGCCGATGGTGGGGCGTGCCCCCGCGCTCGAGGAGTTGCGGCGGGCGTGGGCCCGGGTGCGCGACCACGGTGACCCGGTCACGGCGGTGGTCACCGGTGCGGCCGGAACAGGGAAAAGTGCCCTGGTCACCGCTCTGCTGGCGGAGGTGGCCCCGGCCCGTACGCTGGCCGGCGCGGCCCGGGTGCACTCGCCGGCGCCGTACGACTGGCTGGCCGCGGTGCTGGCCACCCGGGACACGACCACGCTGGATGTCCCGGCCGGCGCGCTGGCCTGGCTGAGACAGGATCCGGATGTCCCCCGGGAGCGGTACACCCCGGACGCGCTGCTGCGGATCGCGGTGCGGGCGGTGCGCGCGCTGATCGCCGGGCCGCCCGCGGTGCTGGTGGTGGAGGACCTGCACGCGCTGGACCCGGCCAGCCTGAACCTGGTCGGCGAGCTGGCCGGCCTCGATGTCCCGGCGCTGCTGCTGGTCACCAGTCAGCCGGCCGAGGCGTCGGTGGCGCCCGGGCTGACCGAGCGCACGCTGGCCCGCCTCACCGGACGGCCCGGCGCGGTGCGGCGCCATCTGAGCGCGCTGCCGCCGGCCGAGGTGGGCGAGATCCTGCGGCACGTGTACGGGATCCACGCCGTCACCGCCGGGCTGGTCGACGCGGTGTGGCACCGCACCGGTGGCAACCCCTACCGGCTGGCCGAGCTGATCGCCGTCGAGGGCGAGTCGCTGGTTGCGGACAGGAGTGACAAACCGGATCTGACGGCGAGGGAGAAGGAGGTCCTGGGCTGCCTCGCCGAGGGGATGTCGAACAAGCAGATCGCCGCCGCGCTGGGCATCTCGGTGCGCACCGTCACGGTCCACGTGTCGAACCTGCTGCGCAAGACCGGCGCCTCGTCCCGTACGGAAGCCGTGGTCCGCTCCTTCCGGACCACCGCGGGGTGATCATCTCGCGGGGTGCCGCGACAAGCCCGGAGCGCCTCGGTAAGAATCGTCGGCGTGACGACAGCGATCCATCAGCGCATTGCCTCCGAGCTCGGGGTCCGCGAGGGCCAGGTCGCCGCGGCGGTCGAGCTGCTCGACAGCGGGGCCACGGTCCCGTTCATCGCCCGCTACCGCAAGGAGGTGACCGGCACCCTCGACGACACCCAGCTGCGGACCCTCGAGGAGCGCCTGGGTTACCTGCGGGAGCTGGAGGAACGCCGGGCCGCCGTGCTGGAGTCGATCCGGTCGCAGGGCAAGCTGGACGACGCTCTGGAGCAGGCCGTCCTCGCCGCCGACTCGAAGGCGCGGCTCGAGGACATCTACCTGCCGTACAAGCCCAAGCGCCGGACCAAGGCGCAGATCGCCCGTGAGGCGGGCCTGGAGCCGCTGGCCGAGCAACTGCTGGGTGACCCCACCCTCGACCCACGCCAGGCCGCTCAGGCCTTCGTGGACGCCGGGAAGGGCGTGGCCGACGAGAGCGCCGCCCTGGACGGCGCGCGGTCCATCCTGATCGAGCGGTTCGCCGAGGACGCCGACCTGATCGGCGAACTGCGCGAGCGGATGTGGACGCGGGGCCGGCTGGTGGCTAAGGTGCGCGACGGCAAGCAGACCGACGGCGCGAAGTTCGCCGACTACTTCGACTTCGCCGAGCCGTACGCGAAACTCCCCTCGCACCGCATCCTGGCGATGTTCCGCGGTGAGAAGGAGGACGTGCTCGACCTGACGATGGAGCCGGAGCCCGAGGACGAGTCGACTTTCGAGCCCCGCATCGCCGCCCGGTTCGGCATCACCGACCAGGGCCGTCCCGGCGACCGGTGGCTGTCCGACACGGTGCGCTGGGCCTGGCGCACCCGCATCCTCATCCATCTGGGCGCGGACCTGCGGGTCCGTCTGTGGCAGGCCGCCGAGGACGAGGCCGTACGGGTGTTCGCCGCCAACCTTCGTGACCTCCTGCTCGCCGCGCCGGCCGGCACGCGCACCACGATGGGCCTGGACCCGGGCTTCCGCACCGGGGTGAAGGTCGCCGTCGTGGACCCGACCGGCAAGGTGGTGGCGACCGACACGATCTACCCGCACGTGCCGCAGAACAGGTGGGACGAGTCGATCCACCGGCTGGCCGCGCTGGCGAGCAAGCACAACGTGGACCTGATCGCGATCGGCAACGGCACCGCGTCGCGGGAGACCGACAAGCTGGCCGGTGAGCTGATCAAGCGGCACCCCGAGGCGAAGCTGACCAAGGTGATGGTGTCCGAGGCGGGCGCGTCGGTCTACTCCGCCTCGGCGTACGCGGCGCAGGAGCTGCCCGGCATGGACGTGTCGCTGCGCGGCGCCGTGTCGATTGGCCGCCGCCTGCAGGACCCGCTGGCCGAGCTGGTGAAGATCGACCCGCGCTCCATCGGTGTCGGCCAGTACCAGCACGACCTGTCCGAGGTGAAGCTGTCGAGGTCGCTGGACGCGGTGGTCGAGGACTGCGTGAACGCGGTCGGCGTGGATGTGAACACCGCGTCGGCGCCGCTGCTGACCCGGGTGTCCGGCATCGGCGCCGGGCTGGCCGAGAACATCGTGCTGCACCGCGACGCGAACGGCCCGTTCCGCACCCGCGACGAGATCAAGAAGGTGGCCCGGCTCGGGCCGAAGGCGTTCGAGCAGTGCGCGGGCTTCCTGCGGATCCCGAACGGGGACAACCCGCTGGACGCGTCGTCGGTGCACCCGGAGTCGTACCCGGTGGTGCGGACGATCCTGGCCGCGGCGAACGCGGACATCAAGCAGGTGATCGGCAACAGCCCGTTGCTGCGGGCGCTGCGGCCGGAGCAGTTCGTCACCGACACCGTCGGCCTGCCCACCGTCACCGACATCCTGCGCGAGCTGGACAAGCCCGGCCGGGACCCGCGTCCGGGGTTCACCACCGCGACGTTCGCCGAGGGCGTCGAGAAGATCGCCGACCTGAAGCCGGGGATGGTGCTGGAGGGCGTGGTCACCAACGTGGCGGCCTTCGGGGCGTTCGTCGACATCGGGGTGCACCAGGACGGCCTGGTCCACGTGTCGGCCCTGTCCAACACCTTCGTGAAGGATCCGCGCGAGGTGGTCAAATCAGGCGATGTCGTGAAAGTTCGGGTTGTCGAGGTTGATGAGGCCCGTAAGCGGATCTCGCTGACCATGCGGTTGCAGGACGAGCCCGTACGCAAGCCCCGCGAGGACCGTGGCGGGCGGCCCGCCGGCGGGCCGAAGCCGCCGGCCGGTGGACAGCGTCAGCAGCGCGGCGGCCAGCCCCGGCAGCAGCGTCCGGCGCGTGAGCCGCAGGTGCAGAACAGCGCGATGGCGGACGCCCTGCGCCGCGCGGGTCTGGCCAAGGACTGACGACCGGGTGTAGGCAGGGGTCATGGCATTCGAGTGGCCCCTGCCGTACGTCGAGCCCAGCCCCCGCCGGGTGCGGGTCCGGCTGGGCGGCGTCCTGGTCGCGGACAGTTCCCGGGCGCAGCTGCTGGTCCAGTACGGTCCCGGGCGGCTCCCGACGTACTTCCTGCCCCGCGAGGACGTCCGTCCCGGCTCGCTGGTCGACGAGACCGAGCACGGCTGGTCGGTGACCGCCGGCGGCCGCCACGTCCCCGGCGGCGCCTGGCACAACGACGACTTCGCCGTGCTCAAGGACCATGTGACCTTCTCCTGGGACACCCTGGAGTGGTACGAGGAGGACGAGCGGGTGTACGCGCACGCCCGCGACCCCCACCACCGGGTCGACACGCTGCGGTCGTCCCGGCGGGTCGAGGTGTACATCGGCGACGAGCGGGTGGCGAACAGCGTGCGGCCGCTGCTGCTGTTCGAGACGACCCTGCCGCCGCGGTACTACCTGCCGTTCGAGGACGTCCGGATGGATCTCATGTCGGAGAGCGAGGCGGTCTCGTTCTGCCCGTACAAGGGTTCCGCCCGGTACTGGTCGCACCCGGCCGCGCCGGACATCGCCTGGAGCTACCCCGACCCGGTCCCGGAGAACCCGAAGATCCGTGACCTGCTCAGCTTCTACAACGAGCGGGTGGACATCCTGGTGGACGGTGTGTGGCAGGAGCGGCCGCAGTCACCGTTCTCCTGAGGCCCGCACCTCGATGTGGTCGAACGCCACCGAGAAGGGCCCGTTCTCCGGGGCGCCCCGATCGGTGTAGACGCCCAGCAGCAGCGCGCTGCCGGTGATGTCCGGGTCGTCGAGCGGCGCGGTGCCCAGCGGCACGCCGTCGAGGCTCACCTCGAGCTGGTCACCGGCGAGCCGCAACCGGACCCGGGTGGCCGTCGCACCGACCGCGAGCGGCGTCTCCAGCGGCAGCGTGCGGAACACGTCCACCTGCTGGTTTTTGTGGGTGCCCACGTACAGGCTGGCGCGGCACACCTGCAGCTGGTACCCGCGCTGCTGGGTGAACCGGAACCAGACCGCCGCGCACGCGTCCGGGGTGAGCAGCCGCACGCTCACCTCGGCGGTCAGGTCGCGGGGCAGCTGGTCCTGCGGGCCGCGGCACTTGTACAGCCCGCGCCGGCCCACCCGCACCACCAGGCCGTCGTCGAACGAGCAGCTCGACCGGCCGTCCGGCGAGGTGTCGGGCAGCCACCACTTCGGCGCGCTCAGGTCGTCGGCGATGATCGGGGCCGGCCTGCTCGGCGCGGGCGCCGCGTCGGTGCGTCTCACCATCGGCGCGAACACCATGATCGCGGCGCCCAGCACCACGGCGAGCACGAACACCGCCACCGCCACCGGCAGGAACCAGCGGCGGGCCGGCTCCGGCGGCGGGGGCCCGGCCGCGGGCTGCGGGAGCTCGGAGACGGGAACCGTGACGATCGAGTCCTCGTCGTAACCGATCAGCCCGGTCACCGACTGCGCCTCGGCCGCCGCCTCGCGCAGCCGCGGCTGCTCGTGCAGCGCGGCGGTGGTCGCGGCCGGCCGGTGCGGCCCGGAGACCAGCAGATCCAGCAGCTCGCGGGCGGTCGGCCGATCGGCCGGGTTCTTGCTGAGCGTGTACGCGACCAGGTCGCGCAACGGCCCGGTCAGGCCGTCCAGGTCCGGTTCGGCGGTCAGGATCCGCCCCGCGGTCACCGGGGCCGACTCACCACCGAAGGGGGTGCGGCCGGTTCCCGCGTACGCGACCACGCCGCCCCAGGCGAACACGTCGGCGGCCGGGGTGAGCACGGAATCCCCGAACCGTTCCGGGGCCATGTACGCCACCGTGCCGACCATCGCGCCGTCGCCGGTGTTGCCGCCCGGCCCCTCCATGGCCCGCGCGATGCCGAAGTCGATCACCTTGGGGCTGCCCGGCGCGAGCAGCACGTTGCGCGGCTTGAGATCGCGGTGGATCACCCCGGCGCCGTGGATCGCGGTGAGCGCGGTCGCCACCCCGATCGCGACGCTGTGCAGGTTCGCCGCGGTCAGCGGGCCGCGCTCCTCCACGACGTGCGCCAGGGTCGGGCCGTCCACGTACTCCACGACCAGGTACGGCCGTTCGTGGTCGGGGTCGGCGTCGAGCACCTCGGCGGTGCAGAACGGCGGCACCTGCCGGGCCCGCTCGACCTCGCTGCGGAAACGGCGGCGGAACTCGTCGTCGGGCGCCAGGTCGGCGCGGACCATCTTGACCGCGACCAGCACCCCGGCCGGCGTCCGGCCAAGGTAGACGGTGCCCATGCCGCCCTCGCCGAGGCGTTCGACCAGCTCGTAGTCGCCCAGACGCCGCGGATCGTGCGGCCGCAGCGGCTCCCCAGGCATGATCTCCGTCCCCCCAGACTCGCCGGGACACTGTAGCGGGCGCGCGCCCGGCATGCTGGACCGCATGGACACCCGCCTGCGCGCCGCCCCCGTCGTCCCCGAGTTCGCCGCCGCGGTCCGCGACGTCGCGCGGGTGAGCGCCTTCTACGCCGGCGGGTCCATCGGCTCGCGTGACTATCATCCCGGCATCAGCGACCTGGATCTCGTGGCGGTGCTGTCGGCGCCGCTCACCCGGGCCCGCCGCGCCCGGCTGAAGGAGATCCACGCCGCGTTCGCGGTTCCGAAGCTGCACTGCGCGTACGTGCCGGCCGGCGAGATCGACGATCTGGCGCGCACCCACGTGACCTGGGCGCACGAGCAGATGTTCCGGCGTCCGCTGAGCGGCGTGGCCCGCGCCGAGCTGCACCGCTTCGGCGTGACCGTCTACGGCCCGGAACCGGCCACTGTGGTCCCGCCGGTCAGCGACGGGCAGCTGGCCGCCGCGGCCCGGGCCGAGCTGCGCGGCTACTGGGCGGGCGCGCTGCGGCACCCGGCGCGCTGGCGCACCGACCTGCACGTCGACCTCGGCCTGACCACGGTGAGCCGGGCCGACGCCACGATCACCTCCGGCCGCCTCATCACCAAGTCGGAGGCCATCGACCGGCTGCCCTCGCTGGGCGTCCCGGCGTCGCTGGCCGACGAGATCCGCCGGCGCCGGCAGGGCTCGGCCGTGACCCTCACCGAGGACCAGATCCGCGACCGCGCCGTCCTGGTCCGGGGCATCATGCGCCGCGAGCTGACCCGCCTGCTGAGCGCCGATTGATCCGGCGGACGCGGGGCTCCGGAGATCACTAGTCGGGAAGTTCGGCGTCCAGCCGGGGGATGCCGAGATCGGTCCGCATGACGTTCCGGATGGCCGCGAGCCCGCTGCGGTACTCGGCGAGCAGCTCGAGGTACTCAGCGCTTTCGACACCATTGCCGTCGTCGATCAGATCCCGCATCCGGCGAAGTACCCGGAATATCCCGTCCGCGAGCCGAACGACGGATTGTGGCGCCAGCAGCACGACCTGCTCCCGGATCCCGTGCAGGTCCGCCGAGCGGAAGGCGGCTCTGATCTCCAGCGATCGTTGCGTTCCCGAGCCATGCTCGCCCAACGACACTCTTCGAAGATTCTCACTCGTCGCGTGCAGGGCACCGAGATACTTCGCGTAGCAGTCACGACGTATGTCGCGGCGTCGTTCGCCGCGGTCGCGCCTCCACTTCGCCTGATCGGCGAGCAGGGCGAGCGACGCGCCGACGACCGTTCCCAGCAGGACCGGCAGGGCTGCTGTCCAGCTCACGGCGCGATCGTAGCCAGTCGACGCCAACGCCTTCGGACGACCTGCGAGCCGGCGCCGGCGGCCTCGGCGGCTAAGGGTCGGTTTCTCCGGGGCGGCTCAGGGCAGATCCCGATGGGTTTCGGACCGCTGGGGCGCGACTCTTGAGTGGTCACAGCAACGCCTCATCGCCAAGAAAGCGAGAACCCGATGAACTCCGTCCACGAATCGATGTCCCGGCAGGGCCTGGTGCGTCCGCGGGAGGGCCGGATCCTCGGCGGTGTCTGCGCCGGTCTCGCCCGGCGTTTCGGGCTCGACCCGTGGATCGCCCGGCTGCTGTTCGTGCTGGCCCTGCTGATCATCCCGGGCAGCCAGATCCTGATCTACCCGGTTCTGTGGGTGCTGATGCCGTCCGAGCAGCCGTCCTACGCCACGGCGTACCCGCCGGCCGTCTGACGCATCCCGTGACCAGGGCGACGGCGACGAGCGCGGCCAGGGCGAGGCCGAGGGGGACCACGCCCGCCGCGCTCACCAGATCGCTGAGCCGGTGCTGCACGACGGCGGCCGCGTTGACCACCGGGTCCGTCCCGGAGCGGCGCAGGTCGCCGGCGAGCCGCAGCTCGTACCGGCCGTACCAGGCCACGTAGAGACCGCAGACCAGCAGCACCGCGCCGCCGGCCCGCGGCACCACCCCGAGTAGGCGGCGCAGCCGGGCGATCAGCGACATCCGCACCAGGGCCACCGCCACGGCCGTCAAGGCAACCACCAGACCCATTCCGGTTGCGTACGCGACAAAGAGCGCGACCCCGTGCAGAAGTGACCCGGCGCGGACGCTGGAGACGACCAGCGCCAGGAAGGGACCGATCGCGCAGCCGAGCGAGGCGATCGCGTACGCCGCGCCGAAGGCCACCATCGACCACGCCGACCCGGTCAGCTCCGGCGCCCGGACGCCCCGGCCGGGCACCGGCAGCGAGCGGCCGGCCAGCAGCAGCAGTCCCACCGCGGCGAGCCCCAGCCCGAGCACGACGGTGAGCCAGGGCAGGCGCGGTTGCAGCGTCCCCGCGATCGGGGTCAGCACCAGGCCGAAGACCCCGAAGACGAGCACGAAGCCGGCGGTCAGCGCCGCGCTGCAGACCAGCGCCCGGCGCACCGGCCGCGGCCGGCCGTCGACCACCAGCACCGACAGGTAGGCCGGGAGCAGCGCGAAGCCGCACGGGTTGACCGCGCCGAGCATGCCGGCGGTGAGCGCGAGCAGCAGCGCCCCGCTCACGCGACCAGCGTCTTCACCTCGGCGGTCAGCTGCAGGTCGTCCAGATACCCGGTCTTGACGATCGTCCCGCCCCGGTCGACCAGCACATAGGTGCTCTGCTGCGTGATCTTGAACCGCTTCCAGAGCTTGCCCGCTTGATCGTCGAGGTGCGGCACGTTCCCGACCTCAAGGTCCGACACGAACTCGTGCATCGCCTTGTTGTCGCCCATGCCGGCGATCCCCACGATCCCCAGCCGATCCCCGTAGGTTTCCTTCAGATCGGCAACGCTCATGGCCTCGCCGGCGCAGGTGGCACACCAGGGCGCCCAGAACCAGAGAACGACCGGCTTGCCGGCCATCGCCGCGGCGTCGAACGCCCGCCCGTCCAGCGTCGTCCCGGAGAACCGCAGCGTCTGCGGCACCACCGGCCCGCCCTGACCGCCCGCCGCGCTGCCTCGGTCCGTCGCGCTGCCGTCGATCGCCGCGCTGCTTCCGCCCGCCGCTGCGCCCGTGTCGCTCGAAGCCGCCACCCCTTCCCCCGATATCGCGGGACTTGCGGCACTGCATCCGGCGGCGAGGAGGACGGGCAGGAGGGCGGCCGCGAGGACCGCGGCCGACCGCCGTGAACGGGGCGGAACGGCGGGCGGTCCGCCGCGCCGCCCGAGCACGGCACGGCCGCGGCTCCGGGATGCCGCGTTCGCTGCGGAGCGCTCGCCTGCGCCGGTGACCGTGCCCGGTTCGCCGGAGAAGCGGCCGGCCGCGTTCCCCGGGCCGCACGGCGAGACGCCGGCCGGGCGGTGGGTCACCTGGTGGCCTCGGTCAGGCGCAACGCCAGCGCCGGGCAGACGTTGACGGCCTTGCGGGCGCCGTTCTCCAGCCAGGGCGGCAGCGGGGTCTGCGGGAACGCCGGGAAGCCGTTCGCGTCCAGGCGGATGATCTCCGGGGCGACCGCCGAGCACAAGCCGTGGCCGTCGCAGCGGGACCAGTCCACGGCCAGCTTCCGGGCGCCCTGCTCCGCGGTGTACGGCAGGGGCAGGATGCCGCGCACCTGCTTGCCACAACCGTCGCCGTTGGAGTGCGCCTCGACGTCCGCGGCGAAGACCTCCAGGGCGGACAGCGCGAACCGCGCCGTACCGTCCGGGTGGCTGCACGCCCCCCGGCCCTTGACCACACCCGCCGCCTGGCGGACGTTCTCCACCGCGTTGCCGCCCAGCGAGACCAGCGTGACCGCCCGGGCCAGGTCCGGCAGGCCCAGGCGGCACGGGCCGCACTGACCGGCCGACTCGCCCGCCAGGTACTGCACGACCTGGGCGACCTCGCCGAGCGGGCAGGTCGTCGAACCGATCGGGATGAGCATGCCGGCGCCGAGCGTGCCGCCGACCTTGGCGAACCCCTTGCGGGAGATCGTCACGGTCCGCGCCGCCTCGGCGCTGATCCACTTGCCGTGGTAGCCGCCGACCAGCAGGCCGGGGCCGATGTCCGCGCCGCACATGGTGAGCACGTCCATCAGCGGCGTGCCGGACGGCGCCTCCACCACCGCGGGGTTGGTCGCCGAGCCGCCGACGGTCAGCATGACCGTGCCCGGCTCCTCGGGGATGCCGACCGCGTTGTACTCCCACGGGCCGAGGCGGGCCGCGATCGCCAGCTGCGAGTAGGTCTCCGCATTGGACAGCAGGGTGGGCAGGCCCATCACGCCGTTGTCGCTGGAGCGCACCTTGCGGCCGGGCGGGATGTGCGCCTCGCCGTTGATGCC
>NZ_CAKUCL010000248.1 GCF_934643405.1 uncultured Actinoplanes sp. | reverse complement strand
CCGTCTTCCCACTACTGGGTGAGATCAGCGTATGGCGGAGCGTAACGACAGGGATCACCTGAGTATGGGAAACGCGGGGTTCACCAGCCTCGCAGCGGTGCCGGGGGGAGTTCGTCCATGAGTACCATTCGTCCAACGACCGTCGAGGTCGAGACCTCGCTGCGGCTCGTAGCGCCTGACGCAACGGCCCTGCCCGTGCGCGCCAGTCTGCGGTACGACCCAGCGGACCCGTATGCGGTCCATGTGTTGTTCCACGCGGAATCAGCCGGTGGGGAAGCCGTGAGCTGGTCCTTCGCGCGTGAACTGCTCGTGACCGGGCTCGACGAGCCCGCGGGGATCGGCGACGTCCGGGTGTGGCCGTGGGCCACTCCCCGGGGGGATTTCGTCGCCTTGGCACTGTCGTCCCCGGACGGCAATGCGCTGTTCGAAGTGCCCCGCAGTGTCCTTGTCCGATTCCTCCGGCGTACCTATGTCGTGGTGCCGCGCGGCCGGGAATCCGAGCATCTGGATGTGGACGCGGCGGTCAACCGGCTCCTGGCCGGTCGATAGCGACACAAACAAAAGGGCGACCCGCTCGGACACTGCCGGTCCGCGCGGGTCGCCCTTTTCGTGGCACATTCTCCCGTACGGAAAGTACAAATGGCGGTTATCGGGGAGACAAACGGACATTTTCCCGGATATCCGTGATGTTCGACGTCCATTCGCCCAGTCTGTGTTTTCCCAGGTGCGCGGGTGGTCTTGGGCGGTTACGGTCGGCCCGATGTCCTCTGCACGCACGGCAGTCCCGTTCCGCCCGCCAGGATGGGCGGGCGTCGGCACGTGCGCCCTCGACGGGAGCAGTCCGCCGGTCCCCTGGCGGCCGCCCTACCACGTGCTGCTGCTGGCCACCGGCGGCCTGGGCACGGTCGAGGTGGACTTCGTCGGGCACGAGTGCCGGCCGGGCACGTTGCTCTGGGTCCGGCCCGGTCAGGAGCTGCGCGCCGGCCACGACGGCCTGACCGCCTCGGTGGTCACCTTCGAGCCGCGTCTGGCCGAGGTGGTCTCGTTCGACCCCCGGCTCACCGGCGACCTCACCCCGCCGGCGCATCGCAACAGCGAGATCAAGAGCGACGAGCGGGTCCCGTACGGGCGATGGCAGCTCGAGGGCGAGGACGAGGACGCCGTGATCAGCGAGTTCACCCAGATCGCGGTCGACTGCGAGCGGCACAGGTCCGGCCCGCTGGCCGCCGAGCTGCTCCGCCACCAGCTGACCGTCCTGCTGCTGCGGATCGCCCTGCTCACCGGGTCCGAGCCGGTGGGCGCCGAGAGCCGTACGTTCGCCCGGTTCCGCCGCCTGCTGGAGACCGGCCATCCCCGCAGCCGCCGGGTCGAGGACTATGCCGAGGAACTGGACTGCTCCGTCCGTACGCTCACCCGGGCCTGCCTGGCCGTCACCGGCCGCACCGCCAAGCAGGTCGTCGACGACCGGGTCGCGCTGGAGGCGCGCCGGCTGCTCGCCTGCACCCCGATGTCGGTCGCCGAAGTGGGGCGCCACCTGGGTTTTCCCGAGCCGACGAACTTCGGCCGGTTCTTCCACCGCGAGGTCGGCATGAGCCCCGGCCAGTTCCGCTCGGAGACCGCGGCGAACGGCCTGGGCCGCATCCCGGTGCAGCGACGACCCCCTGACTGACGGTAATTCCCACAAATCCGTGGGGTATGTGTGGAGCACGTCCGGTGACAAGGCATTATTAGTGGGTGCAGATCTCCGCGCGCGGTGACTACGCGGTCCGGGCAGCCCTGAGTCTGGCTCAGGCCTATCCCTCGCTGATGTCCGCCCAGGCCATCGCGCAAGACCAGAACATGCCCCGCAAGTTCCTCGAGGCGGTCCTCGCCGACCTGCGCCGGGCCGGCGTCGTCCGGGCTCAGCGTGGCGCCGAGGGTGGCTACACGCTGTCACAGTCCCCCCGGGACGTCACGATCGGTCAGATCCTGCGGGCGGTCGACGGGCCGCTCGCCGGGGTGCGGGGGCTGCGGCCCGAGGAGACCCGGTACGAGGGCGCGGCGGAGAACCTGCCGAACCTCTGGGTCGCCGTGCGCGCCGCGGTCCGCGAGGTGGTCGACGAGGTCAACCTGGCCGATCTGATCAGCGGCCGGATGCCCGCGCACGTGCGCAAGCTGACCACCCGGCCGGACGCCTGGCAGCCCCGCTAAGGGTTCAGCTTCCGCGCGTCGCAGTGGTTCTTCAGCTCGTCGCCGGTGAACTGCGGGAACTGGCCGGCGCACCAGCTCACCACGGACTGCTTGGTCGGGAACCGGCCGAGCGCGAAGGTGATCCACAAGGGTTTGCCCTGGTACAGCTGCCGCTTGCCGTAATCGGTGCTGAGGACCAGCACGATGCGCGCCTGTCCGCTCAGAGCGTTCCGTATCGCCTGGTGTTCGGCGAGGATGTCGGCGGCGCCGAAGCGATGTGAGCCGCTCTCGGTCGTCTGCAGCGGATCGACGATGCCGACGCTCTTCGAGGCGAGCTGCGCGGCGTACCGGCCGTCGAAGGTGACCGCCGAGGCGTCCTGGCTGCGCAGCGCGGTCAGCTCGGCCAGCGCCGCCGCCTCCGGGTCGGCCGCCGGCGTCTCGGTCGTGACCGTCACGGTCGGTGTCGGGGACGGCGACGGCGTCTCGGTCGTGACCGTCGGGCCGGGCGCGGCCGTCTCGGTGACCGTGGGCTCGGCGAAGACCGCCGGCTCGTTCCCGTCGCGGCCACGAAGGACCACGGCGGCCGCCCCACCGGCCACGAGCAGGACCGCGACGACCACCACGCCGATGATCAGCGGTCGCCGGTTGCGGGGCGGCAGCGGCGTCCACGGCGGCATGCCGGTCGCCGGGCCCTCGAACTGCTGGTTGTCCCAGGACGGCGCGGTCTCCCAATCCGGTCGCGAAGAACCGGACGGACCGGCCGGGCCGGAAGTGTCGCGATCGGTCATGGTCTCCCTCCACTTCGAACCTAGAGGCACACCGCGTCGCGAACATCGACCGATCCGGTGACGACGTTTGTGAATTTTTGTGATCGGGAACCGAAGAGGACATCCGACGAACCTTGGAGGGACCGATGGGCCTCGTTTTCCGCAGCCGGAAGAAAATCGGGCCGCTGATTCTGAACTTCACGGAGAACGGCTTCTCCTCCTGGAGCCTCAAGATCGGCCGCTGGTCGTGGAACTCGCGCACCCGCGCGCACCGCGTCGACCTGCCCGGCCCGCTGTCCTGGAAGCAGGACAAGTCGAGAAGCTAGAGCGAGATCATGACGTCGCCGCCGAGGCGGCCGTGCGCCGGATCGCGGGTGACCGCCCCGGAGTCGACCAGGGTGTGCAGCACCCGCGTCGCGTCGGCCGCCCGGTAGACCGTCCCGGTCAGGGCGAAGGTCCGCAGCTCGGTCACCGTCGCCGAGCCGGCGCGCTCCAGGTGGGCCAGCAGCTCACGGCGCAACGGCCCGGGGTGCGGCGTCAGCGAGATGTCGATCAGATGCCGGTCCGGATCGCCGGGGTCGCGGTACCGCACCCCGGCGAACTCGTCGACGGCCCAGAGCGCTTCCTTGAACGACTCCAGGCTCTTGCCCGACGTCGTGCCGAAGGCGAGCAGTTCCCCCGGCTCGTCCCCGGTCGCCAGTTCCACCTCGGTGAACAGCGGCCAGCCGGAGCGGTACCGCTCGGCCGTCTCCCCCGGCGCCAGGACCAGCAGGACCTCGGCCGGCTTCCCGGCCGTCAGAGCCGCCACGGTGGACGGCGCGGGCGGTTCAGGCGCGCGTGAGGCGTCCAGAAAACCCAGCAGCGGTACGCGGGTGGCCCCGGCCGCCTTCAGCGCGATGGAGGCCCGCTGATCGGTGCCGCCGGAGATGGTGTGGACGGCCAGCCCGGGCGGGTCGCCGGCCTCCCGCCGCACCGCCTCCAACCGCCCGGTCACGGCGGACAGATCGTCGCCCACCGCGACCATGGCGAGCTCGCGGCCCCGTACGAGATCGGACTGGTCGGTCAGCACCCGCAGCGCCGCCTCCGCCGTGGTCCCCTCGTCGGCGTATCCGTGCAGATAGACGACCCGCCGGGCCCGGTGCAGGGCGGCCGGCACCCAGGCCTCGAGGTGGCGGACGAGCAGTTCGCGTTTGACGCCGTCGACAGACATACCCGTGTTCTACAGTGTCCGGCTCGGAACCGGGGGACTTGTACTCAGGGTGTTCAACCGAGCACTATGTGACACGTGACCCCTCCTCCGCTCGCCGAACTCACCGCGCGTGCGCAGAGCCTCACTTCTGCGGGCGATCTCGCGGGTGCGCGGCGGGTGCTGGCCACCGTACTGGATCCGGCCGCCGCCTCCGACCCCCACCGGGCCAACCCCGACCTGGCCGTGGCCGCGGCTCTGCACGCCCGCATCCTGATCGCGCTCGGCGACCCGCAGAGCGCCCGGGTGTGGGCCGCGTTCGCGCACGCCGCGGAGGAACGGCTGCACGGCCCCCACGACGAACGCACGGTGGCCGCGGCGGCGACCCACGCGGCGGTGCTGCAGCGGATCGGGACGCACGGACGCGCCGCCCAGGTCTACCGGCGCCTGGTCAGCGACCTCTCCGCGATCGACGGGACGGATTCGCCGCGGGTGCTGGCCGCCGAGGCCGACCTGGCCACCGCCGAGCACGCGGCCGGTCACTGCGCGGCGGCCCGCGGCCGGCTCACCGACGCCTGGCGCCGCCACCACCGCAGGTTCGGCGACGCCGCCCCGGCGGGGATCAAGATGCTGGCCCGGCTGGGCGCGATGGAGCGCGAGTGCGGCCGCGAGGACGAGTCCCGGCACCACCTGCGGCAGGCTCAGGCGCTGTCCGCCCGCCATCTGCCCGGCGACCACCCCCTGGTACGGCAGGTGGCCGCCCTCGCCGGCGCCCCGGCCTCCGGCAGGCACCTGTGCGGCCGGGTCGAGCAGAGCACCGGACCGGCTCCCACGTCCACGGCCGTCCCGCGCCGGCCGACCGTGCCCGAGCACGACTTCCCGCCGGCCGACCCGTTCCGGCCGCCGCCGGACAACCGGCCCACCGACCCGAACGGCACGGTCTACCAGCAGCCGCTGTACCTCTCCGAGATGTCCCGGCCGCCCGGCGACCTGACCGGCCGGCACGCCCGGGCCGACACCCCGCCCCCGATGCCCGGCACGCGCGCTCCCGATCACGGGCCGGACGGCCGGCCCGAGCCGCGGGGCACGGCCTCCTCCGGCACGCTGGCCCTGCCGCCGAACTCGCGGCGGATCCAGCCGGTCACCGACGACCCGCCGCCGCGTCACCGGCAGCCGTTCGTGCTGGCCGCGGTCCTGGTCGCCGGGGTGGCCGCGGCCGTCGCGATCGTGGTGCTCATGCTGCCGGACGGCAAGGGTAGGGTCTCCCCCGCGCCGACGCCCAGCGCGGCGACCGCGACCACCGGGACCGCCGGGGCGCCCGCGGCGAGCAGCACGGCGCCGAGCAGCGCGGCGCCGAGCGCGACCGGCGACCCGGGAGCGCCGCAGAACGTGCGATTGCAGGACACCCGGGACAGCGTCTCGCTGCGCTGGGCCTACCCGAAGGACGCCGAGGGGCCGGTCTTGGTCTCCGGCGGGCGCACTGGCCAGAAGCCGCGGGTCTTCCAGCAGCTGCCGGCCGGGACCACCGAGTACGTCGTCTACGGCCTGAACGACACCCAGAACTACTGCTTCACGGTCGCCGTGGCGTACGCGACCGACAACATCGCCGCCTCGCCGCAGGTCTGCACCGACCGCTGAGCCGGCGACCGGCCGGTGATCGTCAGTACTTCAGGTACTGCCTGGTCATCTTCGCGACCTTCTCGACCTCGCTGATGCCGCTGTTCATGGTGCCGTTGTCGTGGGTCAGGACGGCGATCGAGACGTCGGTGTCGTCGCCGACGATGCGGCCCACCGAGTTGATGATCCAGCGGTTGTTCTCGGTCGAGCGGGGCAGCCAGCCGTTCTTGACGGTGAATTTCTCGCCGGTCCGCGCGGCGGCCGGTACACCCCAGTCTTGCGCCTTGTCCACGGTGTTCATCAGCATGAAGGCCGTCTGACGTGAGCCGGCGTCCAGCGGGCCGTTCGTGTCGACCAGCTCGGAGAGCAGCTTCACCTGGTCGTCGACCGTCGTGCGGGTCAGGCCCCAGGCACTGTTGACGTTGGTCTGGGTGAGGCCGAGGCGCTTGTTGCAGGCGCCCACCGCGGACTGCTTGCCCAGCTGGTTGAACAACGAGGTGGTGGCGCTGTTGTCGCTGAGCCGGATCATGCGTTTGGCCAGCGACATCTCGTTCGAGGTGAGGTCGCGGTCCTTGTCCTGGGCCTTGAGCAGCAGGCAGGCCAGCACCTGGACCTTGACCACGCTGGCCGTCTCGTACTTCTCGGTGCCCCGGTACGAGTACTTCTGCCCGGTCTTCTTGTCGAGCACCGCGACGGAGAACTCGGGCCGCTTCGCGGCGTACGTCTTCAGCGCGGCGTCCAGCGCCTTCGCCCTCTTCGCGCGCTCCTGAGCGGCCAGTTCCTCGGGGGACGGGCCGGTGGGAGTCGGGGACGCGGTGGGCGGGGACGCCTGGCCGGCCAGCGGCAGCAGACCGCCGCCGTCGCCGTCCTTCATCACGCCCATGCCGACCAGTCCCGCTCCCGCCAGGATCCCCACTGCCGCCACGGCCAAGATCCAAGTTCGCGTACGTCGCACGCAGCCATATTGCCGTGTCGGTGCCACGGATGAATCCCCGGGCTCCGGGTTACCGGCGAAATTCTTCGATGTTCCGGTGTACGGCGTGGACTGTGTCACGGAGAGTGAGAGAAATGAGCCGCCGTGCGGAGCTGACCGATGAGCGCATGATGGTGGCATGGCATTCCCGTTGTCCCCCGCCGCGCTCGCCGACGTCACCCGGTCCGCGATCGGCCAGGTGATCGAGACGGCGGCCGCCGTGGCCACCGTCCCGGTGCGGGTCATGAGCGTGCTCGGCCAGGCCGAGCTGCTGATCAACCGGATCACCGTGATCGCCGACGACGCGGAGGTGCTGGTCCGCCGGCTCGCCACGATCGCCGGCGTGGCCGAGACGACGATCGCCGAGGCGAGCGTCATCGCCACGGCCGCGGCTCGCACGATCGAGCAGGCCGACCTGATCACCGAGGGCGCGGCGGCACTGGTCGCCACGGCCGGCGGGATCACCGAGGGCGCCGCGGCCGTGGTCGCCACCGCGGGCGGGATCACCGAGGGCGCCGCCGGTGTGGTGGCCTCGGCCGGACAGATCACCGGGTCGGCCGAGCATGTCGTCGCGCGCGCCCTCAACATCACCGGGGCCGCCGAGGGCGTGGTCACCCGGGCCCATGACGTCTCCGACTCGGCCGGCGAGGTGGTGGAACGGGCCGCGGCGGCCGCCTCCGAGGCGGCGGCACTGCTTGCGGCGTACGCGGAAACCCTGCGCAAGGGTGCCCCCCTGGCCGCGCGGTTCGTCGGCGAGCTGTCGCCGGAGGAGGTCACCGCGGCGATCCGGATGGTCGATCAGCTGCCGCAGCTGCGTGAGCATCTGGCCAACGACGTGATGCCGCTGCTGGGCAAGCTCGACCAGGTCGGCCCCGACCTGCACAAGCTGCTCGAGGTCACCGAGGACCTGCACCTGGCGATCGCCGGCCTGCCCGGACTGAAGCTGCTGCGCCGCCGCGGCGAGGAACGGGTCGAGGAAGACAGCCGCTGAGCGGGCGAACGGCCCCGCCGGGCGAACCGGCGGGGCCGTCCTCGAGCAGGGATGGATCAGTACACCGAGACGCCGTAGACGCTGAGCGGTTCGGTGACCGGCTGGAAGTACGTCGTGCCGCCGGAGGAGCAGTTGCCGCTGCCGCCCGAGGTCAGCCCCAGCGCGGTGGTGCCCGAGTACAGCGAGCCGCCGCTGTCGCCCGGCTCGGCGCAGACCGAGGTGCGGATCAGGCCGGAGACGGAGCCCTCGGCGTAGTTGACCGTGCTGTTCAGCGCCTGCACCCGGCCGGAGTGGATGCCGGTGGTGGAGCCGCGACGGTAGACGGTCGCGCCGACCGCCGGGGTGCCGGCCGAGGTGATGTCCTGCGAGCCGACCGCGCCGCTCTTGGTGATCGTCGTGTTGGTGTACCGCACGATGCCGTAGTCGTTGCCCGGGAAGCTCGTACCGGCCCGCGTGCCCAGCGTCGAGGAGCCGTTGGTCCACGTCGAGCCGATGTTCGTGCAGTGACCGGCGGTCAGGAAGTAGTACGTGCTGCCGCTGCGCACGTTGAAGCCGAGCGAGCAGCGCGCGCCGCCGGTGTAGATGGCGTCACCGCCGGAGATCTTGATGCTCAGCGTGCCGGGGGTGGACTCGATGCGAGCCGCGTCGCCGAGCTTGGCCACGGTGGCCTTGACCGCGTTCAGCTTCGCGCCGGTGACCGTGCTGTCCACGGTCACGACGACCTGGTTGCTCACCGGGTCCACGGCGAACGCCGTACCCGGGGTCTTCAGGGTGGCCTTGAGGTTGTTGTCGGCGGCCGCCAG
The DNA here is from genome assembly GCF_934643405.1 of uncultured Actinoplanes sp. Taxonomy (GTDB): domain Bacteria; phylum Actinomycetota; class Actinomycetes; order Mycobacteriales; family Micromonosporaceae; genus Actinoplanes. The sequence goes on along the minus strand of NZ_CAKUCL010000248.1, from coordinate 2,310 downwards.
GGTGGCGCCGCTGCGGGCCACGTAACGGGCGGTGGCGCCGGCCGCGGTGACCGACTTGGCCGTGGCCGCGTCGGTGACGTTGACAATCAGCTTGCCCGAGTTGTCGATGTACGAGCCGGCCGTGTTCGTGCCGAGCTGTGCATCGATCTTCGTGGCGAGCGCGGACGGGGCGAACGACGGGTCGAGGCCGGGGGTGGGCGCGGCCGACGCGGGTGACGCGGCGAACGCGGAGCCGACGAGCACGCAGGCGGCCAGGCCGACGATCGGTCGGCGCAGCTTCCGGTTGAGCACGGTTCCTCCCAGGGGGATGGGGGGTACACCTATCCGATGTACCGGTGCTCACGCAGTATCGAGACTTCTCAATGTGTATTCAAGATGTCGGTATTGTTGCGAGATCTTTGCTAAATCGAGGTTCACCTGCTGAAAGGGCTTGCCATACCGCGAAAGTATCACCGTTTCGGGATGGCCGCGCTCGCGAGTTGCCGCGCCTGAGCGCGAATTTCCGGCACCGCGGTCGTCTCCCATCGCGCTCCCCGGCGCATCGGGCCGATCAACCACAACCCCTCTCCCGTACGGCCGTGGGCGCCGACCAGCCGCCCGTCGGCGTCGATGTCGAGGCCCAGCCGGTGCGGGCCGATCCGGGCCTGTCCCCGGTCCAGCAGCGAGCCCACGAAGTCACCGGCCGCGTCCGGCATCCGCCCCGGCCCCGCGCAGTTGACCACCGCGCCGAACCACTGCACGCCCGCCTCGAGCTCGACCAGCAGACCTCCGGCCGGCGGCGCGGTCATCGACCGTACGCCGCCCGAACGCACCTCGAACCGGCCGTCGGCGCGCAGCTCGGCGACCCGGGCACCGACCGACGGCGCCATCCGGTGCCGGTGACACTCCCACGGGCGGGCCAGATGCCGCAGGAACGCGTCCTGTTCCTCGGCGGTCAACGCGGTCCACAGCTCGTCGAGGCGCGGCCGCAGACCGTCCACGACGGCGCGCCAGTCCCCCGCCCGCTCCGCCTCGGCCCGCACCGAGCGCACCACGTCGCGCAGCGTCGTGCAGTCGTCCAGCGCCAGGCCGACCGGCGGCGCCGCGACCGCGGTGTGGGTCAGCGGCAGCTGCCCGCGCCGGCTGACCGCGGTGATCGGCGCGTCCCGGTGGCCGTCGGCGGTCAGGGTCAGCACCACGTCGATAGCGGTCAGCCCGGCGCCGATCAGCAGCACCGGCACGTCGGACGGGATCGACTCCAGGGCGCCGGGCCGCCACGGGTCGGCGATGTAGTCCGGGTGGTCCGGCCGGGCGGCGGGCTGGGCCGGTGCCGGATTGCCGGTGGCCACCACGATCTCGTCGGCCCGCACCACGCCGCCGTCGTCCAGCGTGACCCGGTCCGCCGAGACGCCGGTCGCGCGCGCCCGCCGCACGTCGAACCGGTCGCCGTGCTCACGGACCGCATCGGCGAAGACGTCCCGCAGGTATGCGCCGTACTCGGCGCGCGGCCGGAACTCGCCGGGCGCGCAGCCGGCGAACCGGGTGAAGCCGTCCGGGTCGTCCGGGTCGGCGCTCATCGCCCCGGCCCGCGAGTTGAGCAGGTGCCAGGGGCGGGCCGAGCCGTACGCGAGGCCACCGCCCGGCTCACCCGGTTCGATCATCACCACCGCGTCGTCGCCGCGTCGCAGCAGCTCGCGGGTGGCCAGGACGCCGGCGCAACCGCCGCCGACCACCGCAACGGTCCGTCGTGCCATGCCTCAACTACCTTTCCAGCACCGCAACCGCGGCGTCGTCGGCCAGACGGTACCCGAGGCCGTAAACCGTGGTGACCACCTCCGGCTCGTCGAGCTTGGTGCGCAGGCGGCTGACGTGCACGTCGACGGTGCGGCCGGTGGTGTGGGTGTGACCCCAGACCTGGCTGAGCAGCTGGCTGCGGCTGAACACCTGCCGCGGGTGGCGGGCCAGGAACAGCAGCAGGTCGAACTCGAGCCGGCTCAGCGCCAAGGCGCGGCCGTCGCGGACCGCGGTGCGGGCGCGCGGGTCCAGGCGGATGCCCTCCCCGACGACCTCGACGGGCTCGGCCCCGGCCGAGACGTGCACCCCGCCGCCGGCCGCGTCGACGAGGTCGCGCAGGGCGGCGAGCACGCGGTCGTGGCCGGCGCCGCCGGAGATGCTGATGGTGACGGTGACCGGCTCGGCGGCGAGGTCGGGCACCGGGCGCAGGGCGCCCCGCCGGGGCTCTGGCCGGCCCGGCATCGGCGCGGTGAGGCGTCCTGGGAGCGGCGGCGCTGCGTCCACCGGTTCAGCCGGGGCGGGCACGACGTGCGGGCG
>NZ_CAKUCL010000247.1 GCF_934643405.1 uncultured Actinoplanes sp. | reverse complement strand
GGTGCGGTTCGGGTCGTACTCGATGTGCGCGACCTTGGCCGGCACGCCGTCCTTGTCGACCCGCTTGAAGTCGATCAGCCGGTACTGCCGCTTGTGGCCACCGCCCTGGTGCCGCGTGGTGATGCGGCCGTGGACGTTGCGACCACCCTTCTTGGGCAGCGGGACCAGCAGAGACTTCTCCGGGGTGGACCGGGTGATCTCGGCGAAGTCGGCGACGCTCGAGCCGCGGCGGCCCGGCGTGGTCGGCTTGTACTTACGGATAGCCATTGATTTACAACCCCTTAGCTGACCGGGCCGCCGAAGGCCTCGATACGGTCACCGTCAGCCAGCTTGACCATCGCCCGCTTGGTGGCCTTGCGCTGGCCCCAGCCGGTACGGGTGCGCTTGCGCTTGCCCTCCCGGTTCGCGGTGTTCACCGTCAGCACGCGGACGTTGAAGATCTGCTGGATCGCGATCTTGATCTCGGTCTTGTTCGCGTCCGGGTGGACGAGGAACGTGTACCAGTTCTGATCGAGAACGCTGTAGCTCTTCTCGGAGACCACCGGGGCGACGATGATGTCGCGCGGGTCGGCGATAGTGGTCACTTGTTCCCCTCCTCGGAGGCCGCTTCCGGCGCGCCCAGGAATTCGTCGAGCGCGTCCTTGGTGAAGACGACCGCGTCGGCAACCAGCACGTCGTACGTGTTGAGCTGTCCCGCCTCGATGAGATGGACGGTCGGCTCGTTGCGCAGCGACACCCAGTTCAGCTCGTCGGTGCTGCTCAGCACGACCAGGACCTTGGTGGACTCGGTCGCCTTGCGCAGGGTCGCGACCGCGGCCTTGGTCGACGGCTTCTCGCCGCTGACGAACGCCTCGACCACGTGCACCTGGCCGTCGCGGGCCCGGTCGGACAGGGCGCCACGCAGAGCGGCGGCCTTCATCTTCTTCGGGGTCCGCTGGGTGTAGTCGCGCGGCACCGGGCCGTGCACGACGCCACCACCGGTGAACTGCGGCGCGCGGATCGAGCCCTGACGGGCGCGACCGGTGCCCTTCTGCTTGTACGGCTTCTTGCCGCCACCGGCGACCTCGCCACGGCTCTTCGCCTTGGCCGTGCCCTGCCGGGCCGCGGCCAGCTGAGCCACCACGACCTGGTGCATCAGCGGGATGTTCGCCTGCACGTCGAAGATGTTCTCCGGCAGATCGACCGAGCCGGCCTTGTTGCCCTCGGCGTTGATCACGTCAACCGAGCTCACTTGGCACCGCCCTTCTTCGCCGCGGTACGGACCAGGATGAGCGCGCCCTTGGGACCGGGCACCGCGCCCTTGATCAGCAGCAGGTTGTTCTCGGCGTCCACCGCCTGAACCGCGAGGTTCTGCACGGTGAAGCGCCGGCCGCCCATGCGACCCGCCATCCGGACGCCCTTGAAGACGCGGCCCGGGGTGGCGCAGGCGCCGATCGAGCCCGGCGAGCGGTGCTTGCGCTCGACACCGTGGCTGCTCTTGAGGCCGTGGAAGCCGTGCCGCTTCATGACGCCGGCGTAGCCCTTGCCCTTGGTCTTGCCGGTCACGTCGACCACGGTGCCCGCGCCGAACGAGTCGACGGTGACCTCCTGGCCGAGCTCGTACTCGCCGGCGTCGGTGGTGCGCAGCTCCACGACGTGGCGCCGCGGCGACACACCCGCCTTGGCGAAGTGACCGCCCTCAGGCTTGTTGACCTTGCGCGGGTCGATGGCGCCGTACGCCAGCTGAACAGCCGCGTAGCCGTCCTTGTCATCGGTGCGAACCTGGGTCACGACACACGGGCCGGCCTGCACCACGGTCACCGGGACGACCTTGTTGTTGTCCCAGACCTGGGTCATGCCGAGCTTGGCGCCCAGGATCCCCTTAACTTGCCTGTCCATTAGTCCGGATCCCTACAGCTTGATCTCGATGTCGACGCCAGCCGGCAGGTCGAGGCGCATGAGCGAGTCGACCGTCTTGGGGGTCGGGTCGATGATGTCGATCAGACGCTTGTGCGTGCGCATCTCGAAGTGCTCGCGCGAGTCCTTGTACTTGTGCGGCGAACGGATCACGCAGAAACGGTTGATCTCCGTGGGCAGCGGCACCGGGCCAGCAACCTGCGCCCCGGTACGCGTCACCGTCTCGACGATCTTCCGCGCCGAGGAGTCGACGACCTCGTGGTCATAGGCCTTGAGCCGGATGCGGATCTTCTGTCCCGCCATGGTGGCTTCTGTTTCCTTCTCTCGATGCCGCTACGTGCGGAAGCGGTGGCTCCCGCATGCCCGCAGGACCTGTGATCCTGCGTTGTCCGACCCCCGCGGTCGGGCGTGTCGCGCCTACCAGCAGAAAACTGCGCAGTGCAATGCAGCCGACTAGATCACGGGGATCTGGAGTGCCGGGCGGTACGAAAACACACCCGGACACCCGGCGAGGGTGGCTGCCTGCCACGGCCCATAGGCCAGACAGCCAGCCACCCCGCGCGGACGCAACCTGACTAGTATGCCGGATTAACTCCAGCAACACCAATCGGGGGTCACAGCGTTACTTGTTGATCTTCGTGACCGTTCCGGCGCCGACGGTGCGGCCACCCTCGCGGATCGCGAACTTCAGGCCCTGCTCCATGGCGATCGGCTGGATCAGCTTGACCGACATGGTGGTGGAGTCGCCCGGCATGACCATCTCGGTGCCCTCGGGCAGCGTGACGACGCCGGTGACGTCCGTGGTGCGGAAGTAGAACTGCGGGCGGTAGTTCTGGAAGAACGGGGTGTGCCGGCCGCCCTCCTCCTTGGAGAGGATGTAGACCTGGCCCTCGAACTCCGTGTGCGGGGTCGTGGTGCCCGGCTTGATGACGACCATGCCGCGCTCGACGTCCTCGCGCTTGATACCACGCAGCAGCAGACCGACGTTCTCACCCGCGCGGGCCTCGTCGAGCAGCTTGCGGAACATCTCGATGCCGGTGCAGACGGTCTTGGTCGACTTCTCGCGGATACCGACGATCTCGACCTCCTCGTTCGGCTTGAGGATGCCGCGCTCGGCCCGGCCGGTGACGACGGTGCCACGACCGGTGATCGTGAACACGTCCTCGATCGGCATGAGGAACGGCTTGTCGGTCTCGCGCTCGGGCTGCGGGATCGCGGTGTCGACCGCGTTCATCAGCTCGAGCAGCTTGCCCGTCCACTCCTTGTCACCCTCGAGCGCCTTCAGAGCGGAGACGCGCACGACCGGCACGTCGTCGCCCGGGAACTCGTAGGTGCTGAGCAGCTCGCGGACCTCGAGCTCGACGAGCTCCAGGAGCTCCTCGTCCTCGACCATGTCGCTCTTGTTCAGCGCCACGACGATGTACGGAACGCCGACCTGGCGGGCCAGGAGCACGTGCTCCTTGGTCTGCGGCATCGGGCCGTCGGTCGCGGCGACCACCAGGATCGCGCCGTCCATCTGGGCGGCACCGGTGATCATGTTCTTGATGTAGTCGGCGTGGCCGGGGCAGTCCACGTGCGCGTAGTGGCGCGCCGCGGTCTGGTACTCGACGTGCGCGATCGAGATCGTGATACCACGGGCCTTCTCCTCAGGCGCCTTGTCGATCTCGTCGAACGGGGTGTACGGGTTCAGCTCCGGGAACTCGTCGTGCAGGACCTTCGTGATGGCCGCAGTCAGCGTCGTCTTACCGTGGTCGATGTGACCAATGGTGCCGATGTTGACGTGCGGCTTAGTCCGCTCGAACTTCGCCTTCGCCACTGGTGTCCTCCTGTGGACTGATCATTTCTTTCGCCCGGCACGCCCGATAAGGCGATAGGGACTCTGTCGACTGCTCGCGCGCGTGCGGTCCGCGACGGACCGCACGCGCCTCAACGCTTAGGGCTGGGGTTTAGGCACCCGTCGCCTTGGCGATGATCTCCTTAGCCACGTTCTGCGGAACCTCGGCGTAGGAGTCGAACTGCATGCTGTAGCTGGCCCGGCCGGCGGTCTTCGACCGAAGGTCGCCGACGTAGCCGAACATCTCGGACAGCGGAACCAGCGCCTTGACCACCCGGGCCCCGGAGCGCTCCTCCATCGACTGGATGATGCCACGGCGGGAGTTGAGGTCGCCGATCACATCGCCCATGTTGTCCTCGGGCGTGGTGACCTCGACCGACATCATCGGCTCGAGGAGAGCGGGGTCGGCCTTGCGGGCCGCCTCCTTCATCACCATGGAGCCGGCGATCTTGAACGCCATCTCGGACGAGTCGACCTCGTGGTACTGGCCGTCGAGCAGCGTGAACTTCACACCGACCAGCGGGTACCCGGCCAGAACGCCGTACTGCATGGCGTCCTGCGCGCCCGCGTCCACCGACGGGATGAACTCCCGGGGGATGCGGCCACCGGTCACCGCGTTGACGAACTCGTAGGTCGGGCCGTCCGCGGTCATCGGCAGCGGCTCGAGGCCGACGATGACGCGGGCGTACTGACCCGAACCACCGGTCTGCTTCTTGTGCGTGTACTCGATCTTCTCCACCGGGCGGCGGATCGTCTCGCGGTACGCCACCTGCGGCTTACCGATGTTCGCCTCGACGTTGAACTCGCGACGCATGCGGTCGACGAGGATGTCGAGGTGCAGCTCGCCCATGCCGGCGATGATGGTCTGCCCGGTCTCCTCGTCGTTGAAGACGCGGAAGGTCGGGTCCTCCTCGGCGAGGCGCTGGATCGCGGTGCCCAGCTTCTCCTGGTCCGACTTGGTCTTCGGCTCGATGGCGACCTGGATCACCGGCTCCGGGAAGGTCATCGACTCCAGGATGACCGGCGCGGCCGGGTCGCTGAGCGTGTCACCGGTGGTGGTCTGCTTCAGACCCTGGACGGCGATGATGTCGCCGGCCTGCGCGGTGGCGCGCTCCTCACGCTTGTTCGCGTGCATCTGGTAGATCTTGCCGATCCGCTCCTTGCGGTCCTTGGTGGAGTTGACCACCTGGGAACCGGAGTCGAGCGTCCCGGAGTAGACCCGCACGTACGTGAGCTTACCGAGGTGCTTGTCGGTCTGGATCTTGAACGCCAGGGCCGAGAACGGCTCGTCCGCCGACGGCTTGCGCAGCAGCGGGGTCTCACCGTCGGGCGCGGTGCCCTCGATGGCCGGGATGTCCAGCGGCGACGGCAGGTAGTCGACCACGGCGTCGAGCATGGGCTGAACGCCCTTGTTCTTGAACGCCGAGCCACACAGCACCGGGTTGGCCTTGCTGGCGATCGTGGCGCGCCGGATGGCGGCCTTGATCTCGGCAACCGAGAGCTCCTCGCCCTCGAGGTACTTCTCCATCACCGCGTCGTCGACGTCGGCGAGGGTCTCGATCAGCTTCTCGCGCCACTCGTTCGCGGAGTCGACCAGGTCGGCCGGGATCTCCTCGATCGCGTAGTCCTCGCCCTTCTTGGTCTCGCCGCGCCAGGTGAGGGCACGCATCTCGACCAGGTCCACGACGCCGATGTGGTCGGCCTCGAGCCCGATCGGGATCTGGAGAACCAGCGGGGTGGCGTTCAGCCGGTCGATCATCATCTGCACACAGCGGAAGAAGTCCGCGCCGGTCCGGTCGAGCTTGTTGACGAAGCACATCCGGGGAACGTGGTACTTGTCCGCCTGCCGCCAGACGTTCTCGGTCTGCGGCTCGACGCCGGCCACGCCGTCGTACACCGCAACCGCACCGTCCAGCACCCGCAGCGACCGCTCCACCTCGACCGTGAAGTCGACGTGACCGGGCGTGTCGATGATCTGGATCGTGTGACCCTTCCACTCCGCCTTGGTGGCGGCGGAAGTGATGGTGATACCGCGCTCCTGCTCCTGCTCCATCCAGTCCATGACGGCCGCGCCCTCGTGGACCTCACCGATCTTGTACGTGATACCGGTGTAGAACAGAATTCGCTCAGTAGTCGTGGTCTTACCGGCATCGATGTGCGCCATGATGCCGATGTTGCGTACGTTGGCGAGCGCGTCTGCGGCGGCCACTTCAATCCCTAGCTTTCTTCGTCGTCGTCTCGTGAACCGGTACGACTTGTGCTGTGGCCCGGCGATCACCGGGCCGACAACAGCGGGGTCCTACCAGCGGTAGTGCGCGAAGGCCTTGTTGGACTCCGCCATCTTGTGGGTGTCCTCGCGCCGCTTGACGGCGGCGCCGAGGCCGTTGCTGGCGTCGAGCAGCTCGTTCTGGAGACGCTCGATCATGGTCTTCTCGCGGCGGGCCTTGGAGTACTGGACCAGCCAACGCAGGCCGAGAGTGGTCTGCCGCGGGGTACGGACCTCGACCGGCACCTGGTAGGTCGCGCCACCGACACGGCGGCTGCGGACCTCGAGGGTCGGCTTCACGTTGTCCATCGCGCGCTTCAGCGTCACCACGGGGTCGGTTCCGCTCTTCTCGCGGGCACCCTCGAGGGCGCCGTACACGATGCGCTCGGCCAGCTGACGCTTCCCACCGATCAGGATCTTGTTGATCAGCTGGGTCACCAGCGGCGAGTTGTAGACCGGGTCCGGAACCACCGGGTGGCGCGGAGCGGGGCCCTTACGCGGCATGTCAGCTCTTCTCCTTCTTCGCGCCGTAACGGCTGCGAGCCTGCTTACGGTTGCGGACACCCTGGGTGTCCAGCGAACCGCGGACGATCTTGTAGCGGACGCCCGGGAGGTCCTTCACTCGACCGCCACGCACGAGCACGATCGAGTGCTCCTGCAGGTTGTGGCCGACGCCCGGGATGTACGCGGTCACCTCGATCTGGCTGCTGAGCTTCACACGAGCGACCTTGCGCAGCGCAGAGTTGGGCTTCTTCGGGGTAGTGGTGTACACGCGCGTGCACACGCCGCGCCGCTGGGGACTTCCCTTCAGCGCCGGCGTCTTGGTCTTGCTCGTCTTCGCCTGGCGGCCCTTTCGGACCAGCTGCTGGATCGTGGGCACCGGGTTTCTCCGCTCCCTTCGGCCGCTTCCTACGGCGGCCGCACCGTCTTGGTTATGCGTATGTGCGCCGGTCGCTTTCCCGAATCCGGGAGGCCTCCGGCACCCGCGGTCGGGCGTGTCGTCCGGCTCACGGCCCCGCCGCGCGTTGGTCACGCGCAGCAGGTCTTGTTCTGTCTCGGCGGCCGGCCCAGCCGGCGCCAACCTCGGCGTATCGCTACCCCGTCATGACTTCCGACTCGGGCGCACGCACGAGTTGCCCGGGCAAGCCCGGGCACGAGGGGAAAGAGTACCCACCACGAGCACCCAGGTCAAAACCACCAGGTCGTAGCGACTCGGGGCGATGACTGAACACGAGCGACGGATATCTCCGATACAAGTGTACCTGGCACCCCGAGGCGCTGCCGCCGCGGTGCCCGATCCCGGCCGTGAAGGCAGCCGGATCCCTCAGACTGTCAACTGCAACACAAGGGTCAACACGAGGCCCCCGAGAGCAATTCCCGCCCCGGCGGCCCCGCAGGAGATTCCCGCGATCGCCACCCCGCCGCCGGTGAAGCGCACCTGGCCGGTGTGCCCGGACCGCCGGATCTGCCGGCGCGCGCCCAGGCCGACCGCGATCGCGCCGGCGCCGACGACGACGCTGAGCACGGTGAACGCGCCGGCGACCCAGCCTCCCCAGCCCCGCGAGGAGCCGGTCAGTCCGAAGCAGAAGACCAGCAGCGAGACCAGGATCGAGCCGATGCCGGCCACCAGCGATCCGATCGCCAGCCCCGAGACGATCGGCTGGACACGCAGCTGGACCAGGCTGAACTCGGTGCCCGGCAGCGGCTCCACCCGCTCCGGCTGCCACCGGCCGGCCGGCGGCGGGGGTGGCACCGCGGCGGGAAAGGGCGCGCTCGGGTGCGTCGGGCCGTAGGACGGATAGGGCTGCGCTCCGCCGGGTTGAGCCGGGTGGGACGGGTACGGCGGGGGCGGCTGCGTCATGGTTCTGAGCATGTCACCCGAACGTGGCGGGCCGCAGCCCGGTCACCGCCCGGCCGGGATCAGTCGGTGCCCGGCGCGAAGTCCGGTCCGGACGGTGTGGCGGCCAGGTGCAGCAGACCGGCGATCGTCGCGATGACCAGGGTGGTCAGCGCCAGCACGATTCCCGCCCAGGCGAGCCGGCGGCCGCGGCGCACCCAGGCCGAGCCGGTGAGATAGCCCCGGGCCTCGTACTGCTGACGAGCCGTCTGCCGGGCCAGCAGCAGCGCGACGGTGGCCGGAATCACACCACCGACGAACGCCCCGGTCAGCAAGCCCGCCAGTCCGAGCGCGAAGACCGCCCGGGCCTTCGTCGAGCGCTCGGGATCGGGGTCCATCGGGTGCCGGATGGGCACCGGGGCGGGAAGCGTCACCACACCATCTTAGGAACGCCGAAGGGCGGCCGCGCCATGCGCGACCGCCCTCCGGCTGGAGAAACCCTTAGCGGTACGACCCGAAATCGAAGTCGTCCAGCGGCACAGCCTGCCCGCTGGCCGGCCCGAAGCCGTAGTCGGTCTCCGGGTACCCGGTCATCGAGTACACCTTGGCCTTGGCCTCCTCGGTCGGCTCGACCCGGATGTTGCGGTACTTGCTGATGCCGGTACCGGCCGGGATGAGCTTACCGATGATCACGTTCTCCTTGAGGCCGACGAGCGAGTCACTACGCGAGTTGATCGCCGCGTCGGTCAGCACCCGGGTGGTCTCCTGGAAGGAGGCCGCCGAGAGCCAGGAGTCGGTGGCCAGCGAGGCCTTGGTGATACCCATCAGCACCGGACGACCGGCGGCGGGCTCGCCGCCCTCGCCCACGAGCCGGCGGTTCTCCGACTCGAAGAGCGCCCGGTCGACCAGGACACCCGGGAGGAACTCCGAGGCGCCCGAGTCGATGACCGTCACCCGCTTGAGCATCTGGCGGATGATGATCTCGATGTGCTTGTCGTGGATGAGCACACCCTGCGAGCGGTAGACCTCCTGGACCTCCTGGGTCAGGTGGACCTGGACCGCCCGCGGACCCATGATCCGCAGAAGCTCGTGCGGGTCGATGGTGCCCTCGGTCAGCTTCTCGCCGACGTTGACGTGGTCGCCGTCGTGGGCGCGGAGCTTGACCCGCTTCGAGATCTTGTCGTACACGATCTCGTCGCTGCCGTCGTCCGGGATGACCACGATCTTCCGCGAGCGCTCGCCGTCCTCGATGCGGATGCGTCCCGGGGTGTCGGCGATGGGCGCCTTGCCCTTGGGCACGCGGGCCTCGAAGATCTCCTGCACACGCGGCAGACCCTGGGTGATGTCCTCACCCGCGACACCACCGGTGTGGAAGGTACGCATCGTCAGCTGCGTACCGGGCTCACCGATGGACTGGGCCGCGATGATGCCGACCGCCTCGCCGATGTCGACCGACTTGCCGGTCGGCAGCGAACGGCCGTAGCAGGCCGCGCACACACCGAGCTTCGACTCGCAGGTCAGCACGCTGCGCACCCGGACCGTCTCGACACCCGCGGCGACCAGCTTGTCGACCAGGATCGAGTTGAGGTCCGAGCCCTTGGCCACCACGAGGTTGCCGTTGGCGTCGGTGATGTCGTCGGCCAGCGTCCGGGCGTGGACACCGGTCTCCGAGTGCGTGTGCACGACCAGCGTGCCGTCCGGCTCGCGCTCGCCCACCTGCATCGGGATCGCGCGGTCGGTGCCGCAGTCCTCCTCGCGGATGATGACGTCCTGCGAGACGTCCACCAGACGACGGGTCAGGTAACCCGAGTCGGCGGTACGCAGCGCGGTGTCGGCCAGACCCTTACGAGCACCGTGGGTGGAGATGAAGTACTCCAGCACGGTCAGACCCTCGCGGTACGACGAGGTGATCGGCCGCGGGATGATCTCGCCCTTGGGGTTGGCCACCAGACCACGGATCGCGGCGATCTGCCGGAGCTGCAGGAGGTTACCGCGAGCACCGGAGTTGATCATCACCCAGAGCGGGTTCTCCTGCGGCAGCGCGGTCTCCATCTCCTTGGAGATCTCGTTGGTCGCCTTGGTCCAGATGTCGATGAGCTCGCCGCGACGCTCCTCGGCGGTCATCAGACCACGCTGGTACTGCTTGTCGATCCGGTCGGCCTCGCCCTGGTAGCGAGCGAGGATCTCCGGCTTGCGCGGCGGGCCGATGACATCGCCCATGCCGATCGTCACACCGGACCAGGTGGCCCAGTGGAAGCCGGCCTCCTTGAGCGCGTCCAGGGTCGCCGCGAGAGCAACCTTGGGGAAGCGCTCGGCGAGGTCGTTGACGATCGCCGACAGCTGACCCTTGCGGATCTCGTAGTTGACGAAGCGGTACCCCGGGGGCAGCGTCTCGTTGAAGATCACCCGGCCGAGCGTCGTGTCGACGATCAGCGGGTCACCCTCGTTCCAGTCCTCCGGCGCCTCCCAGGCAGCCTGCTTGGCGCCGTTGTCCACACCGACCACGTCGCGCAGGCGGATCCGCACCGGCGCCTGCAGGTGCAGCTCGCCGTTGTCGAAGGCCATCCGCGCCTCGGCGTCCGAGGAGAACGTCCGGCCCTCACCCTTGGCGCCAGGGGTCTGGTGCGTCAGGTGGTACAGACCGATGACCATGTCCTGGGTGGGCATGGTGACCGGCTTGCCGTCGGCCGGCTTGAGGATGTTGTTCGACGAGAGCATCAGGATCCGGGCCTCGGCCTGCGCCTCGGCCGACAGCGGCACGTGCACCGCCATCTGGTCACCGTCGAAGTCGGCGTTGAACGCCGTACACACGAGCGGGTGGATCTGGATCGCCTTGCCCTCGACCAGCTGCGGCTCGAAGGCCTGGATGCCCAGGCGGTGCAGGGTCGGCGCGCGGTTCAGCAGCACCGGGTGCTCGCTGATGACCTCTTCGAGGACGTCCCACACGACCGGCCGCTGACGCTCGACCATCCGCTTGGCCGACTTGATGTTCTGCGCGTGGTTCAGGTCGACCAGGCGCTTCATCACGAACGGCTTGAACAGCTCCAGCGCCATCTGCTT
>NZ_CAKUCL010000246.1 GCF_934643405.1 uncultured Actinoplanes sp. | reverse complement strand
GCACGGCCAGCACCGCGCCGATCGTGGCCAGCAGGACCGGCTTGTCGTGGGTGCCCAGTTCGCGGACGGCGAACTCCTTGACCGTGGCGGGCGTCGCGTCGATCACCGCGCCGCCGACCACGGTCAGCGGTCCGGCGCCGGGCCGGGCCGCGGCCGCGAGAAGTTCCGCGACCGCGACCCCGCAGGCGGCGGCGACGACCCCGGCCGCCGCGCCGGGAAGCATCCGGCGCATCAGCTCTTCGGCATCAGGACGGTGTCGATGATGTAGACGTTCGCGTTGGCCGTCTGCACGTTGCCGCAGACCACCGAGGACGTGTCGTTCACCTTGAAGTCCTCACCGCTGCCGGCCACGGTGAGTTCGCCGCCCTGCAGCGTCTTGTGGGTGCCGGCCACGTCGGCCGGGGTCAGCTTCCCGGGTACGACGTGGTACGTCAGGATGCTGGTCAGTGTCTTCTTGTCGGCCAGCACCTTCTTCAGGTCGGCCGCCGGGATCTTCTGGAACGCGTCGTTGGTCGGCGCGAACACCGTGATGTCCTGGGCCGAGTTCAGCGAGTCGACCAGGCCGGCCTGCTTGACCGCACTGACCAGGGTGGACAGCAGCGGGTTGCCGGACGCGGCGGTGGCCACCGGCACCTGCGCCATGGCCTGGAAGCTGCCCTTGTCCGACGGGTCGGCCGGCACTGCGGCGCAGCCGGGCCCGACGTTGGTCATCGAGCCGGTGGCCATGCTGGGCGCGGACGAGGCAGCCATGGCCGGGGCCGGGGCGGCCGCTTCCGAGCCGGCGTCGCTGCTGCACGCGGCCAGGGAGATCGAGAAGATCGTGGCGGCGGCCACGGTGGTGAGCTTCGCTGCACGCATGATTCCTCCTATGTAGGGACTTACACCCTTTATTCGGAGCGAACCGGCCGCCGGATGGGTCAGAGTTTGACGTCGGCGAGCATCGGCAGCGTCGGCGTGGCCGAACCGCCGGCCGGCTCCACGGTCACGCCCACGTCGGAGGTTCCGGTCAGGCCCTCCACGACCCGGACGGCCTCGGTCTGCCCGACGGCGAGCGCGCCCTCGGACACCGCGGCCCGCGACCGGACCGTCCACAACTGATAGACCCGGCCCCCGGACGGTGCCGCGCCGGCCGCCATCATGATCACGCCGGCGTCGCGCAGCCGGGACACCGCGACGGTCACCCGGCCGCCGCCGATCAGGGTCTGCTCGCGGATCACCAGGTCGGGGGCGGCGAGGATGCCGCGCACGCGCGCCTGCGAGGCACGGGCCGCCTCGGCGGTGGCCTGCTCCTGCCGTACCCGCTGGTCCTGAACCACGTAGGTCACCGTCGCCGCCCCGGCCGCCGCGACCACGACGGCGGCCGCGGCGGTGGCCAGACGCCACCGCGACACCGGGCGCCGCGCCGCCGCCGGCACCTCGGGGGAGGCCTGGCGGGTGGTGCCGATCGTGGCCAGCACGGTCGCCCGCAGGGCCGGCGGCGGCACCGACCAGGCGCCGTCCGCGAGCCGGGCCGCGGTCTCGCGCAGCTCGTCCACCTCGGCGCGGCACTCGCCGCACTCGCGCAGGTGCCGGTCGAACCGGGCGCGCTCCACATCGTCCACGGCGTCCAGCACGTACGCCCCGACCAGCGCGTGAATCTCCGCGGTCACGATCGCACCCCCGCTCCCAGGCAGTCGCGCAACCGGATCAGGCCGTCGCGCATCCGCGTCTTCACCGTCGGCAGCGGCGCGTTCAGCAGCTCGGCCACCTGCGGATAGGTGTTGCCCTGGTAGTAGGCCAGGATCACCGCCTGCCGCTGCAGCTCGGTGAGGTCGTCCAGGCAGTGGCGCACCTGCCGGCGCTCCAGCCGGCCGGCCACCTCGTCCTCGACCATGTCGTACGGGGTGTCGGCCGTGGCCGTGCCGATCCGGGTGATCCGGTCGGTGGCCGCCTGCTCGGCGCGCACCCGGTCGATCACCCGCCGGTGTGCGATGGTGAAGATCCAGGCCGTCGCCGAGCCGCGCGCCGGATCGAAGCGCGCGGCCATCCGCCACACCTCGACGAGCGCCTCCTGGGCCACCTCCTCGGCCTGCGCCGGATCCCGCAGCACCCGCCGGATCAGCCCGTAGACGCGCGGCGCGACCAGGTCGTAGAGGCGCTCGAACGCCCGCTCGTCGCCGGCCGCCACCGCCCGCAGCAGCTCACCGGGGTCCGGGGGCGCCTCGGGCACCGCCGACACATGGTCCGGCCGCCGGCCGATGCCGCGTTCCGCCATGAGATGCCCTGCCCTTCGCCCGGTGGCCGTCCCAGGGGATTCGGAGCCGGGGCCGCGCCGGATTGGTCGGTCCGGGATACCCAGCAGGGCCGCGATGAAGCGGCGGACGAGATACGTACTCCTCGGCGGTATATACGCGAGGTATACCCCGGGGGTAGAGTGCTGCCATGAGGATGTCGTCATGATCAGTTTTGGGCTCCGTCTGGCCGTGTCCGGCGGGCGCGAGGCGCTCGTCCGGCTGGTGATCATCGCGAGCGCGGTGGCGGTGGGCGCGGGCCTGCTGCTGGCCACCTTCGCCGGCGTCAACGCCGTCAACGCCCAGCTCACCAGGTACGCGGCGCTGTACCCGGAGGCTCAGACGGGCGCGCAGCCGCTGTGGTGGTCCACGCGCGAGGACTACTTCCGGGGGTCGCAGATCATCCGGGTGGACGTGGCCGCGACCGGGCCGGCCTCGCCCGTACCGGTCGGCGTCCCCGCGACGCCCCGGCCGGGGGAGTACTACGCCTCCCCGGCGCTACGGCGGCTGATCGCGGCCCACCCGGCCGGCCAGCTGGCCGACCGCTATCCCGGACGCGACGCCGGCCCGATCGGCGACGCGGCGCTGCCCTCGCCGGACTCGTTGCTGATCATCGCCGGCGGCACCCCGGACGAGGTGGCCGCGTTGCCCGGCGCCAAACAGCTCGCCACCACCGGCGGCAACACCCCGGCGCTGCCGGAGACGGTCGTGGACCTCATCATGAGCGTGATCGTCGCCGGGCTGCTCTTCCCGGTCCTGATCTTCATCGGCACCGCCACCCGGCTGAACGCCGCCCGCCGCGAGCAGCGGTTCGCCGCGATGCGGCTGGTCGGCGCCACGCCCCGGCAGATCTCCGTGATCGCCGCCCTGGAGGCGGCGACCGCCGCGCTCGCCGGGACCGCCCTGGGTTTCGTGCTGTTCGGCGCGTTCCGCGGCTCACTCGCCCGCATCCCCTTCACCGGCGACGCGTTCTTCCCCGGCGACATGTCGCTGGGCGTCCGGGCCGTCCTGCTGATCGCGCTGGGCGTCCCGGCCGTCGCGGCCGTCGCGGCGGCGATCTCGCTGCACCGCGTCCGGGTGTCGCCGCTGGGCATCACCCGGCGGACCACGCCCCGGCCGCCGCGCTGGTACCGGCTGCTGCCCATCCTCGCGGGCCTGGCCGAGCTGGTGTTCTTCCTGGTCGGGCCGATGCCCGAGACCTCGGACGGCCAGGTCGCGGTGTTCCTGCCCGGCCTGCTGATGGTCATGATCGGTCTGCTGCTCGCCGGGCCGCTGCTGACCATGGCGAGCGCCCGGCTCATGGCGCGCCGGTCCACCCGCCCGGCCACGCTCATCGCCGCGCGGCGGCTCGCCGACAACCCGAAGGCGAGCTTCCGGGCGATCAGCGGCATCATGCTGGCGCTGTTCATCACCAGCGTCGCCACCGGCGTCATCACCACCATCGTGGCCAACCGCGGGCCGGCCCCGGCCGGCTCGACCGACAGCGCCACCCTGTCCACCTTCGCCCCCGACGGCAAGCCCCTGCCGGGCGAGGCCCTGAGCAGCCTGCGCGCGATCCCCGGCGTCCGCTCGGTCACGGAGCTGCGCCGCAACCCGGTCGAGCACGGCGAAGCCGGGCTGGTCGCGTGCGCCGAGCTGCCGGCGGCGTACGGGCGGTGCGCCCCCGGCGCCACGGTCGCGCAGGTGGCGGACGACTTCATCCCCTTCCGCGCCTCGGCCGACGCCACCCGGGTCTGGCCGGCCTCCACGATCCCGCTCGACCGGCTGCGGCAGCTGCCGATGGAGTCAGTCGTGGTGCTCACCGACGGTTCGCCCGCGCCGATCGAGCGCGCCCGGACCGTACTGGAGCGGGCCTATCCGACGTTCTTCGTCGGGCCGCGGTTGCCCGGTGACTTCGAGTCGGAGTTCGCCAACACGTTGCGCGGCTGGCAGCAACTGGCCGACGTCGTCATCGTGGCCAGCCTGGCCATCGCCGGTTGCAGCCTCGCGGTCAGCGTGGTCAGCGGCCTCACCGAGCGCAAACGCCCGTTCAGCCTGCTGCGGCTCAGCGGCGCGCCGATGCGGGTGCTGCGCCGGGTCGTCGCCCTGGAGAGCGCCGCGCCGATGCTGTCCGCCGCGGTGATCGCGATCGGGACCGGCCTGCTCGCCGCGCAGCTGTTCCTCCGGGCGCAGATGGGCTACACGCTCGTCGCGCCGGGCCCCGGCTACTACGCGATCGTCGTCGCCGGGCTGGCGGTGTGCCTCGCCATCATCGCCTCCACCCTGCCGCTGCTGGAGCGCATCACCGGCCCGGAGACCGCCCGCAGCGAGTGAGGGCCCGGCTCAGCCGCCGTCGCCGGTCGCGGCCAGGCCGCACTCGTAGCCCAGGATCACCGCCTGCACCCGGTCGCGCAGGCCGAGCTTGGCGAGCACCCGGCCGAGGTGGGTCTTGACGGTGCTCTCGGACAGGGTCAGCGCGGACGCGATCTCGGCGTTGGCCAGGCCCCGGGTGACCAGGGTCAGCACCTCCCGCTCGCGGGCGGTGAGGGCGGCCAGCCGCCGGTCGGCGGCCGCCTGCGGCGGTGCGCTGCCCAGGTAGTGCGCGATCAGGCGCCGGGTCACGCTGGGCGCGGCGACCGCCTCGCCGGCCGCGACCACCCGGACCGCGGAGATCAGGTCGGCGGCGAGCGCGTCCTTGAGCAGGAAACCGCTCGCCCCGGCCCGCAACCCGGCCAGGACGTACTCGTCGAGGTCGAAGGTGGTCAGGATGATCACCTTGGCCGGATGGGGGCCGGAGCGGATGCGCCGGGTGGCCTCGATGCCGTCGAGGCCGGGCATGCGGACGTCCATGAGCACCACGTCGGGCCGGGTCCGGGTCACCACCGACAGGGCCCGTGCGCCGTCGGCCGCCTCGCCGACCACCTCGATGTCGCCGGTCTCGTCCAGCATCAGCCGGAAACCCGTGCGAACCAGCGTCTGGTCGTCGACGAGCACCACCCGTACGGTCATCGCCCCGCCGCCAGCGGAAGCGTCGCGGCCAGCCGGAAGCCGCCGCCGTCGGCCCGCCCGGTCTCCAGGCCGCCGGCCAGCATCGCCACCCGTTCCGCGATGCCGCGCAGGCCGTTGCCGTGCCCGTCCGGGCCGCCGGCCGGCCCGGCGCCGTCGTCGACCACCTCCACCCGCAGCCGCTCCGGCTCGAACTCCAGCCGTACCCGCGCGCCGGCGTCCGGGCCGGCGTGCTTGAGCGTGTTGGTCAGGGCCTCCTGGACGATCCGGTACGCGGACAGGTCGACCGCCGCCGGCACGACCTCGGGCACGCCGTCGATGTGCAGGTCGATCCGCATGCCGGCGGACCGCAGCTGGTCGACCAGCGCCGGCACCGCGCCGACGCCCGGCAGGGGGGTGAGCCGGGCCTCGCCGGCCGGGTCCGGGCGCCCGGCGGCCAGCAGCCGGCGCATCTCGGCCAGCGACGACCGTCCCGTCTCGATCACGTGGCGCAGGGCGGTGGCGCTGCGATCGGGGTGGCGCTCGAGCGCCGCGGCGGCGCCCTGCGCCTGCACCACCATCACCGACATCCCGTGCGCGACCACGTCGTGCAGTTCCCGGGTGAGGCGGGCCCGCTCGGCGGCGACCGCGAGGGCCGCCCGCTGCCGTTCCTCCCGGGCCAGGTCGGCGGTCCGCTGCTCGACGGCGGCCAGATGGGCGCGGCGGCTGCGCACCCCGTCGCCGACCGCCGACGCCGCGATCAGCAGCAGCCACATCTCCAGAACCGCCTGGCTGACGTCGACGAGCATGGTCGAGTCCGGTGGCTCGGCCAGTTTCACGACCTGCTCGGTCTGCAGCCTCGCCAGCTTGGCGGCCCGCATGTCGGCCTGGTCCTGACGGATCCGGCCGGCCAGCGTGGCCGTGTACGCCAGCACCATGACCAGCCCGAGCAGGGCGAGCGCGGTCCGCCGGCGCCGGGCCACCGTGGCCACCGTGTACATCACCAGGGGCAGCGCCAGGTCGAGCAGCTGGAACTTGGTCTGGATGATCAGGTGCCCGAACGTGCCGGCCCCGGTCAGCGCCAGCGCCGCGTAGGGCTGCTGCTGCCGGATCAGCACGCCGCCGACGACCAGCCCGGCGAGCGTCCACCACGCGCCGTCCGCCGGGACGCCCACCTTGCGAGCGTCCATCAGCTCGCTCGCGAGGGCGGGTCCCACGGTCAGCAGGAGCAGCGCCAGCGCGAGCGAGGCGTCGGTCAGCAGGCGGCGTGGCACGCTCTCATCGTAGGAGGCGCAGGCCCGGCCGGCGTCAGACTGTGGTGCTACCTCAGCGGTGCCACCGGCGGCGAAAGTGCCGACCGCGGTCCGACGAGTCCGGCCGTCGCGGCCGCCACGGTGGAGCCATGACCAGAACAACCTCCATCGCGCTTCTCGTACTGCTGCTCGCGGCCGGGTGCGACGCCGGCGCCGCGCCGGCCCCCTCCGCGTCCGCGTCGTCCGACCGTCACCAGCTTCTCGCCCTCGGCCAGGAATGGGTGGACTGCCTGCGCGGCAAGGGCCTGACCCGGATGCCCGACGCCGAACTCACCCAGGACGGCTACCTGCAGTTCCCGCCGGCCCAGGGCTACGACTGGAAGCATGACCTGGCCACCCACAAGGACATCATCGAGGCCTGCAAGTCCATCGAGGACCGGTACCCGCCGAACGCGTTCCGCCCCAAGGAGACGTACTCCGCCGCGGATCTGCGCAAACTGGCCCAGTACGCCGAGTGCGTCCGCCAGCACGGGATCCCCGATTTCCCCGACCCGAACGCGGCCGGCCAGTTCGACGTCAGCGGCACCCCGCTGGCGAACGGGATCCCGGGCGCTCTCCAAGACCAGGCGGACGCGGCCTGCCATCACATCTGGAGCGGCAGCGTCAAGGTGACCGGCGGCAGCGCGGTGAAGAAGTGAGCCGCCGTGGCATCGTGCTCGCCATCGCGGTGACCGCGCCCCTCGCGGCCGGCGCCGCCTACGCCACCCACACCGGACCGCGCACCCCCGCGACGCCCGCCGCCGAGGTGGCCACCGGCACCGCCCAGGTCGTCCGGGGCACGCTCACCGAGCGCACCCAGATCAGCGGCCGGCTCACCTACACCGGCTCCTACACGGTCGACCATCAGGGCATGCCCGGGGTGCTCACCGCGGCGCCGGCGCCGGGCACGACGATCGGCCGGGGCGGCATCCTCTTCCGGGTCGCCGACTCGCCGGTCCGGCTGCTGCTGGGTGCCGTCCCGGCCTACCGCGATCTCCGGTACGGGATGACCGACGGCCCCGACGTCCGCCAGCTCGAGCGCAACCTGGCCGCGATGGGATTCGACCCGCATCACCGGATGACCGTGGATCGGCACTTCAGCGCGGCCACCGCCGCGGCGATCCGCCGCTGGGAGGCGTCCTGGGGCCGCCCGGCGTCCCGGCGCACCGGCCGCGTCGGCCAGGGCGAGGTCGTCTTCCTGCCCACGGCGCTGCGGGTGACCGCGTGGCGGACCAGGGTCGGCGGGGTGGCCGCACCGGGGTCCACAGTGCTCACCGGCACCTCGGCCGCCCGGGCGGTCACCGCCCAGCTCGACACGTCCGGCCGCGGTACGGTCCGCGCCGGGGACCGGGTCGAGGTGACCCTGCCGGACAGCGACCCGATCGCCGGGCGGGTCACCGCCGTCGGCCAGGTCGCGACGCCGGCCTCCGGGGACGAGGGCGCGCCCGGCGGTCAAGGCGCTGCGGACGGCAGCACCGTCACGGTCACCGTCGCCGTCCGGGTGCCCCCGGGCGTGGGCCTGGACGAGGCGCCGGTCACCGTCGACGTCGTCACCGGCACCCGCCGCAACGTGCTGCTCGTCCCGATCGCCGCGCTGCTCGCCCGGCCCGGCGGCGGCTACCAGGTGCGCCTGGCCGGCGGCGCGAGCGTCCCGGTCGAGCCCGGCCGGTTCGACGAGAGCAGCGGCCGGGTGGAGATCGTGCACGGCCTCGCCGCCGGCCAGTCCGTGGAGGTGCCCGCCCCATGACCGCCGTCCTGGAACTGCTCGACGTCCACAAGGTGTACCCGGGCACCCCGCCGGTGGCCTCGCTGCGGGGCGTCACCCTCACCGTGCGCAGCGGCGAGCTCGTCGCCGTGGCCGGCCCGTCCGGATCCGGCAAGACCACGCTGCTCAACCTCGCCGCCGGCCTGGACCGCCCGTCGGCCGGGTCGGTGCGCATCGCCGGCCACCCGGTCGGGAAGCTGCGCGACCGGCAGCTGTCCGGTGTGCGCGCCCACCGCCTCGGCGTGGTGTTCCAGCAGTTCATCCTGCTGGACCGGCTCACCGCCACCGAGAACGTGGCCACCGGCCTGCTCTACCGCGGTGTGCCGGCCGCCGAACGCCGGCGGGCCGCCCGCACCGCCCTGGACCGCGTCGGTCTCGCGCACCGCGAAGGCTTCCGCGCCGCCCACCTGTCCGGCGGCGAACGTCAGCGGGTGGCCATCGCCCGTGCCCTGGTCGGCCGGCCCGCCGTGGTGCTCGCCGACGAACCCACCGGGAACCTCGACTCGGCGGCCGGCGCCGGCGTCGTCGCCCTGCTCCACGAGCTCAACGCCGACGGGGTCACCATCGTCGTGATCACCCACGACGAGCGGGTCGCCGCCGCCATGGGCCGCCGCGTCGAGCTGCGCGACGGCCGGGTGGTGTCATGAGGTCCCGGCTGCGCCCGGCCGACCTGCTGCCGGTGAGCACGGTCGGGCTGCGGTCCCGGCCCGGCCGGGCGGCGTTGTCCGTGCTCGGCGTCGCCATCGGCATCGCGGCCGTGGTGGCGGTGCTGGGCGTGACCCGGTCCAGCCAGGCCGAGGTGCTGGCCCAGATCGACCGGGTGGGCACCAACCTGCTCACCGTCGCCAACGGCAAGACCACCCGCGGCGCCGAGGCCGAGCTTCCGGTCACGGCGGGCGCGGCGGTCTCCCGTACGGAAGGGGTCCTCGCCGCCGCCGCCACCGCGACCCTTCCCCTGCGGGTCTATCGCAGCGACCGCATCCCGGCCGGCCGCACCGGCGGCCTGTCGGTCCGGGCCGCCGACCCGGCCCTGCTGGGCACGCTGGACGCGACGCTGGTGCACGGCCGTTTCCTGGACGCCGCGCTGGCCCGCTACCCGGCCGTGGTGCTCGGCCACTACGCCGCCACCGTGCTGGGCATCCGCGACGTCACCGGCCGTCCGCGGGTGTACCTCGGCGACCGCTGGTTCACCGTGGTCGGCGTGCTGGCCCCGGTGGAACTGGCCCCGGAACTGGACACCGCCGCGCTGATCGGGGCGCCGGTGGCGGCCGCCGAGTTCGGCTACCAGGGGCATCCGACCCGGATCTTCGTGCGGGCGCGGACCGAGCGCACCGACGAGGTCGCCGGGCTGCTCGGCCGGGCGGCCGACCCGGCGCACCCCGAGGAGGTGGCGGTGAGCCGCCCGTCCGAGGCGCTCACCGCCCGGCTCGCGGTCACCGGCGGCACCACCGTCCTGCTGCTCGGGCTGGGCGCGGTGGCCCTGCTGGTCGGCGCCATCGGCATCGCCAACGTCCTGGTGATCTCGGTGCTGGAACGGCGGGGCGAGATCGGGCTGCGACGGGCGCTGGGCGCCACCCGCGGTCATGTCGCCGTCCAGTTCCTCACCGAGTCGGTGCTGCTGGGGGCGGCCGGCGGCGTGACCGGGGTGGTGCTCGGCATCCTCATCACCTACGCCATGGCCGGCGCTCGCGGGTGGCAGACGCTCATCCCGGCGGGCGCGGTGGGCGCGGGCCTGGCCGCCGCGGTGGTGATCGGTGGCTGTGCCGGGCTCTACCCGGCGCTGCGCGCCGCGCGCCTGTCACCCACCGAGGCGCTGCGCACGATGTGACCGCCGCCGAGCGCGCCGGCGTCGGCGTCAGCGGGAGGGATCGCTCTGCCGGGCGCGTCGCCGGCCGCGCAGGAACTCGATGCCGATCGGGACGACCGACACCACCACGATGCCGGCCAGGATGAGCTCGATGTTGGACTTGACGAACCCGACCTGGCCGAGGAAGTAGCCCAGGATCGTCACGCCGCATCCCCAGAGGGTCCCGCCGAGCATGTTGTAGATCAGGAACGTCCGGTAGTGCATGTGGCTCGCCCCGGCGACGATCGGGGTGAAGGTGCGCACGACGGGCACGAAGCGGGCCAGCACGATGGAGCGGGCGCCGTACCGGGCGAAGAACCCGCGCGCCCGGGTCAGGTTCTCCTGCTTGAACAGCCGCGAGTCGGGCCGGCGGAACAGGGCCGGTCCGAACCGGCGCCCGAACAGATAGCCGAACTGGTCGCCGGCGACCGCGGCGATCGGGACGAGCAGGCACATCAGCCACAGCGGCTGATGCAGGTAGGTGCCGTTGGCGACGAGCAGCCCGGCGGTGAACAGCAGCGAGTCGCCGGGCAGGAAGAAGCCGATGAGCAGCCCGGACTCGGCGAAGACCAGGGCGAGGATGCCGATCAGGCCGAACGTCGAGATCAGCCGTTCCGGGTCGAGGAACGACGGGCCCAGAGCTGACGTCACGAAAGTGTCCCTCTCCGGATCGGCGGCCCCGGTCGCCCGGCACCTGCTGGGCATGCCCAGCCACGCGACTGCAAAACTACATCTCGTAGGTGTTCTGCCGATCAGAGCCGCGGGCGGGCAGGGTGACCAGCACACTCGATCCTCCGCGGGCCCGCGCCGCGCGGGCCGCGATCTGCGCCCCGTACACCGCCCGGC
>NZ_CAKUCL010000245.1 GCF_934643405.1 uncultured Actinoplanes sp. | reverse complement strand
GACACTAGGGCTTGACGGCCAGGCCGGCGAACTCGTCCACCTCCGTGCTCGCCAGGTCGAGCGTGCCGGGGCGCCAGCGGGCGCAGGACACCACGCCGGGCTCCAGCAGGCTCCACCCGTCGAAGAAGCGGGTGATCTGCTCCGGGGAGCGCAGCGTGATCGTCGGCCGGCCGAACTCGTTCCAGTGCCGGACGCTCTCGTCGCTCGCCGCGCCGTGCACCGCGTTCGTGGCATGGTTGATCACCAGGTAGCTGCCCGGCGCCAGGGCGTCCTTGAGGCGGTCGACGATCGCGTACGCCGCCGCCGTCTCGGGCAGGTGGTGCAGCACGCCCATCAGCATCAGCGCGACCGGCTGCGAGAGGTCCAGGGTGCGGGTGGCCTCGCGCAGGATCACCGCGGGATCGGCCAGGTCGGCGTGCACGTACTCGGTGACGCCCGCCGGGTCGCTGGTCAGCAGGGCCCGCGCGTGCACGAGCACCAGCGGATCGTTGTCGACGTAGACGACGCGGGACGCGGGCGCGATCCGCTGGGCCACCTCGTGGGTGTTGTCCGCGGTCGGCAGGCCGGTGCCGACGTCGAGGAACTGCCGGATCCCCAGGTCGCCGGCGAGGTGCGCGACGGCGCGGCCGAGGAACGCCCGGTCGGCGCGAGCCTGTTCGACGATGCTCGGCAGCATCCGCATCACCTGGTCGCCGACCCGCCGATCGGCTTCGAAATTGTCGGTGCCGCCCAGCCAGTAGTTCCACACCCGCGCGGAATGCGGAACTGTCGCGTCGAGCCTCGACGCGAGATCACGGTCATCGTCCGATGAGGAGGCGTCCGGCGTCATCGGAAAACGGTAACCCGGATGGCCGCCCGGCGCCGGTTCTCCGGCGGGGTTGCTATCGGGCCGGTTCGCCGCGAGAATGCCTTTCCGGCAAGGTGAATATCGGTTCGGCCGGCCCGCGGGAGCGCAATTTCTTGATGTCCGACGACGACAACCGCGAGGGGCTGCGTATCGGCCCGTGGGTTCCGCCCTATCGGGACGCCGCCACCGGCGAGAGCCGGGCGAGGGACCGCAAGGCGCCGCGGCCCGCCCGGATTCCACCGTGGACACGCCCGGATCGGCTGGAGACCGCGCCGGAGACGGATCCGATCCGGCGCATGCGGCTGGTCCTGGCGGCCGCCGCCGGTGTGGTGGCCGCGGTCGTCGTCACGTTCGCGCTGGTCGGCCTCGACGAGCCGGCACCGCCCACCACCGCGGGCAGCCTGCTCGTGCCGCCGCCCGCGCCGATCCCGTCGGCGGCCGTGTCGATCCTGCCGGCGCCGAGCGCGAGCAGCAGCCCCACGCCGAGCGCGGCCCGCACCAGCCGCAAGCCGGCCCGCCGGCCGAGTCCGAGCCGCACCATCAGCCGCACCACGAGCAGACCGGCCACGCCGGACGGTGTGCTGGCCGACGGCTCGACCGTCGGCATCGTGCTCGCCGGCTACCCGGACGCCCGCATCCGGGTGAGCGATTCGCTCGCCCGCATCGACCGGATCGGCCCCGGCAGCAGCGCCTCGGAGAAGGCGAGCGCACGTTTTCGCGTACGCAAGGGTCTGGGATCTTCGTCCTGCTTCTCGTTCGCCTCGGTGAGCTCGCCGCAGCTTTTCCTGCGTCACCGCGATTTCGTGCTGCGCCTGGAGGCTCGCGACGGCGGGCGATTGTTCGACGAGGACGCCACTTTCTGCGCGGTGCCGGCCCGCGGCGGCGTGGTCCTGCGTTCGCTGAATTATCCGGACCATTTCCTGGCCGTACGCCGGGGCGGCATTCGCATCGACGACGATCGGGCGACCGCGTTCGCGGTGCGGCCGCCCCTCTGAGGAGGCGCCGCGTCAGGCCGCCAGGAGCACGTCGGCGACGTGTTCGGCGATGGCGAGGCTGGACGTGGCCGCCGGCGAGGGCGCGTTGCGGACGGCGGTCACCGGGCCGAGGCGGTGGATGCGGAAGTCGTCGACCAGGGCGCCGTCACGATCAAGAGCTTGCGCGCGTACGCCGGAGCCCGCGCGGACCACGTCGGAGGCGCCGATGGCCGGGACGTACCGGCGGGCCGCTGCCATGTAGGCCTTCTTGGACAGCGAGCCGTGCATCTCGTGCAGACCGGTGCGCCAATGCCTGGCGGCCATCCGCCACATGCCCGGGTACGACGCGATGCCGGCCAGGTCCCGCAGCGACAGGTCGGCCCGGCGGTAGCCCTCGCGCGCGGTGGCCAGCACCGCGTTGGGGCCCACCTCCACGGTGCCGTCCACGCGGCGGGTGAAGTGCACGCCCAGGAACGGGTACCGCGGGTCGGGCACCGGGTAGATCAGGCCGCGGACCAGGCCGGCCTTCTCCGGGTTGATCCTCATGTACTCGCCGCGGAACGGGATGATCCGCGGCACCGGCGTGTCGCCGGCCAGCCCGGCGACGCGGTCCGACTGGATGCCGGCGCACACCACCAGCCGGTCGACGGTCAGCGACTCGGCGCCGGAACCCACCTCCAGCCCGCCGGTGACCGCGCGCACCCGGTCGACGCCGAAGTTCAGGCGGACCTCTCCGCCGGCGGCCGTCACGTCGCCGGCGAAGGACTCGCTGATGCGGACGTAATCGGTGATCGCCGTCCTCGGTGACCACAGCGCGGCGAGACCCGTCGCGTGCGGCTCGATCTCGCCGATCTCCTCGGGGCCGACCCGGCGCAGGCCGGGCACCATGTTCGAGCCGGCCCGGGCGGCGAGCGCGTCCATCCGCGCGACGTCGTCGCCGCTGACCGCGACCACGAGCTTCCCGCACTCCTCGTACGGCAGTCGGCGCTGCTCGCAGTACTCGCGCAGCAGCGCCCCGCCGCGGGTGCACAGCCTCGCCTTCAGACTGCCCGGCTGGTAGTAGATGCCGGCGTGCACCACCCCCGAGTTGTGCCCGGTCTGGTGCGCGGCCACGCGGTTCTCCTTCTCCAGCACCACCACCCGCGTGCCCGGCCGGCGCCGGGTCAGCTCGCGCGCGACGGCCAGCCCGACGATGCCCGCGCCGACCACGCCGATGGTCTCGTCCGCCATGTCAGTACAGTAGCGGCACTCCAGATCTCCCCGCGGTCCCCGCCCGCAGCGCGTAGACAGAGGTGCGGGGGTGTCACATCCGCGCGGCCGGCGGTGCTCTACAGGTGTGGAGGAAGTTGTGATGCTGGCCGGACGCGCCAAACGAGCCGGACCGCGGGACGCCGCGGCCGTCCGTCCCGACCTGGAGTCGATCTTCCGGGCGGCCTATCCGAAGGTGGTGGCGGTCGCCGCCCGGGTGCTCGGGTCGCGCGACGAGGCCGAGGACGTGGCGCAGGAGACGTTCCTGACGTTCGGGCGCTCGTCGGTGCCGTCCGGGGAGGCGGTCGGCTGGCTGTGCGTCGCGGCCGCGCACACCGCCCTCAACCATCTGCGCTCCGGGCGCCGCCGCGCGTCCCGCGAGGAAAAGGCGCACGACCCGGCAACGACGGCACCGGACGTCGCCGACACCGTGGTCACCCGCGACGAGCGGCGGCGGGTGCGCCAGGCGCTTGCCCGGCTGCCCCGCAAGCAGGCGGTGGCCCTGGTGCTGCGGCACAGCGGTCTGAGCTACGCCGAGGTCGCGGCCGCTCTCGATCTCTCCGTCGGCAGCGTGGGCACGGTCGTGCGGCGCGCCGAGTCCGCCCTACGCAAGGAGCTGGGTCATGCGTCATCCGAGTGACGGCACGCTGCGACGGCTGCTCGACGAGCCGGACGGGGTGGCCGACGCCGACCGCCGGCACATCGCGGACTGCCCGGTCTGCCGATCCGCGCTGGCGACCGCCCGCGACGACGCGCGGATGGTCGCCGAGGCGCTGGACGTCGAGGTCGGTCCCGACGTCGACGCCGCGTGGCGGAGGCAGACGGCCATGTCCGGAAAAATCCGAAAGTTTCCGCGGAGGGCGGCTCTGCGCAGCCCGTTCGTCGCCGGCGCGGCCGCCGCGGTGCTGCTCGCCGGCGCCGGGGCGGCGGCGGCCGCGAACTGGCTGCCGATCTTCCGGACCGAGCAGGTCGCGCCGATCACGGTGACCCAGCAGGACCTGGTCCGGCTGCCCGAGCTGTCCGCCTACGGCACCCTGACGTTCACGAAACGGGCCGACATCCGCGACGTGCCCGACGCCGCCGCCGCCCGCGAGGCCACCGGCCTGGACGTGCCCCGCGTCGCCCGGCTTCCGCGCGGCGTGACCGGCCCGCCGGCGTACAAGATCGGGAACCGGGTGGCCGCCACCTTCACCTTCTCGGCCCGCAAGGCCGCGGAGGCGGCGAAGGCCGCCGGCAAGCCGCTGCCGCCGCCCCCGCCCGGGCTGGACGGCGCCGAGTTCCGGATGACCGCCGGGCCCGGCGTGGCCGAGGTGTGGACCGAGTCGCGCGGCGTGCCCGCGATGATCGTGGCGCGCGTGGTGGCGCCGACCGGGTACTCCCCCGGCGTGCCGTTCGCGACGGTCCGCGACTACCTGCTGTCCATGCCGGGCCTGCCGGCGGCGGTCGCCGCGCAGCTGCGGGCGTTCACCGGCGACGGGACGACGCTGCCGTTCGTGGTCAAGGAGGGCAGGCAGAAGGCCTCCACCGCCGACGTCGGCGGCCACCCGGCCACCGTGCTGACCACCCGCGACGGCGTGATGGCCGGCGTGGTCTGGGTGGACCGCGGCGTGATCACCGCGGTCGCCGGATCGCTCGACGCCGGCGAGGCGCTGACCGTCGCGCGGGAGCTGCGATGACCGGCTCGCCCGCGATCTGGGCCTCCGGCCTGCGCAAACGCTACCGGCGCCAGACCGCGGTCGACGGGGTGTCGTTCCGCGTCGGCCGCGGCGAGGTGGTCGGCCTGCTCGGCCCCAACGGCGCCGGCAAGACCACCGTCATCAAGATCCTGCTGGGTCTGGTGCACGCCGACGCCGGCGAGGTGATGCTGCTCGGCCGGCCCGGGCACGAGCCGCGGTCCCGGGCCCGGATCGGCTACCTGCCCGAGCTGTTCCGGTACCAGCCGTGGCTCAGCGCCGCCGAGGTGCTGGCCCTGCACGCGCGGCTGACCGGCGCGCCGGCCCCGGACCGGGAACTGCTGGCCCAGGTGGGCCTCGCCGACCGGGCCGCCGACCGGGTGGGCGGCTTCTCCAAGGGCATGCAGCAACGGCTGGGCCTCGCGGTCGCGCTGGTCGGCCGCCCGGAACTGGTCGTGCTGGACGAGCCGACGAGCGCCCTCGACCCGGTCGGGCGTGCGGACGTACGGGACCTGGTGCTGACCCTGAAGGAACGCGGCGTCGCCGTGCTGCTCAACTCGCACCTGATCGGCGAGGTGGAGCGGGTGTGCGACCGGGTGGTGATCCTCGATCGCGGCCGGGTCGCCGCCTCGGGCACTCTCGAGGAACTGCTCGGCGGCCGTGAACTGCGGCTGCACCTGTCCGAGGTGTCGCCGTCGGCGTCGGCGCGGCTCGCGAAGACCGGCCCGGTCAGCCGCAGCGGCGACACGTTCACCATCACCCTGCCCGCGGATCAGGACGCTGCGACGGTGCCGGACCTGGTGGCGGACCTGGTGGATCTCGGGGTACGGGTCCACGCCGTCGAACCGGCGCGGATCAGCCTCGAGGAGCGGCTGCTCGACATCCTGCGCGCCCCCGCCCCGGCACCGGCCCCCGAGGAGCACCGATGACCGTCCTGACCATCGCCGCGCTGACCCTGCAGGAGGCGGCCCGGCGGCGCGTGCTCTGGTCGCTCGCGGTGCTGACCGTGGTGCTGCTGGCGCTCAGCGCCTGGGGCTTCGCCCGGCTCGACGCGGAGTTCGGCGGGCTGACCACGGGCGAAGCCCGGCTCGCGGCCTCGACCGTACTCAATCTGGTGATGTTCGGCCTGAGCCTGATCGCCGCCCTGGGCACCGCGTTCCTGGCCGGCCCGACGGTGGCCGGGGAGGTCGAGTCCGGGGTCGCACTGGCCATGATGACCCGCCCGGTCCGCCGCTGGTCGGTGCTGCTCGGCAAGTGGCTCGGACTGGTGATCTTCGGCAGCGGGTTCGTGGCGGTGGCCGGCCTGGCCCAGTTCCTGATCGTGCGCACGACGGTCGGGTACTGGCCGCCGCAACCGGTGCTGGGGCTGGCGCTGCTGGCCGCGCAGACGGCGGTGCTGCTGACGCTGGGCCTGCTGCTGTCCACGGTGATCTCACCGATGGCGTCCGGCGTGGTGGCGGTCGGCCTGTTCGGCGCGACCTGGATCGCCGGGGTGGTGGGATCGGTCGGCGCGGAGCTCGGCAACGCGAGCGTCGAACGTGTCGGGACCGTCTCGCGCATGCTGCTGCCCACCGACGGCTTGTGGCGCGGCGCCATGCACGCCATGCAGGACCCGAGGCTCCTGCTGCAGGCGGGCGCCGACATCGGCGAGTCGCCCTTCCTGAGCGTCTCCTCCCTCACCCCCGCCTACGTCGGGTGGGCGGTGCTGTGGGTGGCCGTCGTCCTGGGCCTGGCCGCGGTGGTGTTCCAGCGCCGCGACCTGTGACCGGCCCCGGGCCGGCCGGGTGCCGTGCGGCCGCTGAGCTGGGCGCCGGTTGCTCCGGCGCCCGCACCTCGACCGCGATGTCGACCTTCTGGCCCTCTCACGGCTTCGGCTCACGACCCCAGCGACCGCAGGAAGCCGGTCAGCCCGGCGAAGTAGACCCGCTGGTCGTCGTACATACTCAGGTGGCTGCCGTCCGGGCAGTGCAGGTACCGCCCCCGCGGCAGGCGGCCCGCCATCATCTCCATGTGGGCGGGATCCATCGTGTCGTGCCGGGCCCCGATCACCAGCGCCGGGACGTCGATCGAGGACAATTCCTGCGTACGGTCCCAGTGCGCGAGCCTCGCGTCGGCGCTGATGCCCAGCTCGCTGGGCCCCTGCATGAGCCGGTAGATCGCCGGGTTGATGTTGGCGAGACCGCGCCGCACCGGCTCGGGCCATTCGCCGAGCGGCAGCCGCAGCACGTGGTGCACATAGTGCTGCTCGTACAGCAGCTCCATGTACCGCGGGTTCTCCAGGTCGCCCTTCGCCTCGATGTCCTTGATCTCGGCCAGCGCGGCGGCGTCCATCCGCGGCATCAGCACTTTCTCGGCGTAGGCGTTGTACGCCGGCACGCTGGCCATCATGTTCGACACGACCAGGGCGCGCAGGTGCCGCTGGTGGGTCAGCGCGTACTCCATCGCGAGCAGGCCGCCCCACGACTGCCCGTAGAGCACGAAGTTGTCCCGGCCGAGCCCGAGCGCCCGCCGCACCTGCTCCACCTCGTCGACGAAGCGGTCGAGCTCCCACAGCGCCGGGTCGTCGGGCCGGTCGCTGAAACCCGACCCGAGCTGGTCGTAGTAGTAGTACTCGATGCCCGCGGCGGGCAGGAAGCTGTCGAACGCCTCCAGGTACTCGTGGGTGGCTCCCGGGCCGCCGTGCAGCAGCAACACCCGAAGGCGGGAGTTGTTGCCGATCCGCTTGACCCAGACGGCGTACGTGCCCGCGGGGGTGCGGACCGGGATCGTGCGCGCCCCGCCGCCGAGCACGTCGTCGCGCCCCGAGTAGTCCAGATACTCATCGATCGGCTGCATCGTCATCACTCCCTCCGGCAGCTTAGGCGTGCCGCGCCGCGGCGGCATTCGCG
Organism: uncultured Actinoplanes sp.; assembly: GCF_934643405.1. Lineage (GTDB taxonomy): Bacteria > Actinomycetota > Actinomycetes > Mycobacteriales > Micromonosporaceae > Actinoplanes. The sequence continues at coordinate 3,361 of NZ_CAKUCL010000245.1, read as the reverse complement.
CAGGTCGACGTCGTTGATCGGACAGGCCGGGCGGGCCCGGCGACTTACGCTGACGTCCAGTCGTCCCGGGGAGGCTGACATGCCCGCGCAGAACACCCACGTCCCGCTGCCGGAGTTCCTCGCCACCACCGAGGTCGGCGGGCTCACCCCGCAGGAGCGGCTGCTGATCGTACGGCAGGCCCTGCTGATCCTCGAGCAGAGCTACACGTTCCTGACGTTCAAGTCGGCGCGCTACGGGATCAACCCGCTGCAACGGCTGCGGCTGCTCCAGCAGCGCCTGGAACGGCCGGGACAGCGCGACCTCGAATGGCAGACGCACGCCGAGCTGCTCGACATCTTCAACTCGCTGCGGGACCTGCACACCCGGTACGTGCTGCCCACGCCGTACCGGGACGCGACCGCCTCGCTGCCCTTCCTGCTCAAGGAGTACCGGGAGGACGGCCGGCCGCGGTACCTGGTGACCCGGCTCGTGTCCGACCAGCCCGTCCAGGACGAGAACTTCCGCAACGGCGTCGAGGTCACCCATTGGAACGGCGTCGCCGTGGCCCGGGCCGTCGAGCGCTTCGCCGAACGCATGCCGGGCGCCAACCCGGCCGCCCGGCACAGCCGCGCCGTGCAGTTCTTCACCTTCCGCTCGCTCGGCTTCGCCGGACCGCCCGACGAGGACTGGATCACCGTGAGCTACCTCGGCCTGGACGGCGTCCCGCGCGACGTGCGGGTCGTCTGGCAGGTCTCACCCCTCGCCGCGGCGACGCGGTCGCCGGATCACGAGCACGTCTCCCGTACGGAAATGGGCATCGACGTGGAGGGTGACCATCTCGCCCGGCGCCGCACCGAGGTGTTCGCGCCCGAGGTCGTGCGGGCCGAGGCGTCGGGGGTGCCGCTGGCCGGCGACCCGGCCGGCATCCCGGTGACGGCCGGACTGTCCACCGTGTACGAGGCCCGCAGCGTCCCGGTCGCCGGCCGGACGATCGGGCATCTGCGGATCCGCACGTTCAAGCCGCCGGAGAACCCGCCCGGCGTGCCGATCGCGTCCGTGGACGACATGGTCGCCGAGTTCGTCCGGCTGCTCGGCCTGCTGCCGCCGGACGGCCTGGTGCTGGACATCCGGGGCAACGGCGGCGGCGCGATCGTGGCCTCGGAGATGTGCCTGCAGGCGCTGACCGCCCGCCCGCTGGCCCCGGAGCCGGCCCAGTTCGCCGCGACCGCGCTCAACCTGCGGCTGTGCCGCGGCAACGACGACCTGTCCGGCTGGCTGCCGTCGATGGAACAGGCCCTCGAGTCGGGCGCGAGCCACTCGGCCGGCCTCACCTTCACCACCGGCGGCCTGCTGCGCCGGGTGCCGCAGTCGTACTTCGGGCCGATCGTGCTGATCACCGACGCCCGGGTGTACTCGGCGGCCGACATGTTCGCGGCGGGCTTCCAGGACAACGGGCTGGGCACCGTCCTGGGTGTGGACGACACCACGGGCGCGGGCGGCGCCAACGTCTGGGACATGAGGCTGCTGGTGCGGCACGCCCCGGGCGGCCCGTTCAGCCTGCTGCCCGGCGGCGCCGACATGACCGTGGCGATCCGGCGGGTGCTGCGGGTGGGCCGCAACGAGGGCAGCCCGGTCGAGGACTACGGCGTGGCCGCCGACGAGAAGCACGACGTGACCCGCCGCGACATCCTGGAGAAGGACGCCGACCTGATGGCCGCGGCGGCGCGGATCCTCGACAAGGGGCGGCCCCGCCGCTTCGACATCACCGTGACCGAGGCGGGCGGCGAGCTGACCGTCGGCTTCGGCACGGTGGGCGTGGACCGTGCCGACGTGCTGCTCGACGGCCGCCCGCGCCTGACCGTCGACCTGGACGGCAACCCGGGCCCGGCGCTGGTCCCGGGTGGGCCGCCGGCCGCCGCCGAGGTCCTCGTGCTGGGCTACGACCGCGACCGCCTGGTGGCCGCCCGCCGCTTCCGGCGCGAGGGCGGCGAGCTGCGCCCACACGTCGGCTTGGAGCCGGAGTGAAGCACCCACCCCCACCGGCGCGGCGACCGGCAAGGCGACGCCGGCTTGCGCTGTCCGCTCGTCGGTGATCATCGGCGGCTGCCCTCCCGCGTCACTCCGCGACGATGACACAAATCCACTCCGCGACAATCACACAAATCATTGCTGCCCGTTAGCCGACCGCTTCATCGGGTAGGCCGCTCGGGTCGAGGAATCCAGGCATGGGGAGCGGAACATGACTCAGACCGACAACCACGCGGTAGCGCAGGCAATCCACGATCTCGGCTCGGCACTCTGGTTCGGCGGCACGGTGATGGGGGTCGCCGGGGTCAACAAGTCCGGCGCCGACCTGCAGCCCGGCATAGACCGCATCCGGGTGGCGGCATCCGCATGGAACCGCTTCGCGCCCGCGCAGTGGGCCGGCATCGGCGCGACGCTGGCTGCGGGGCTGCAGCTCACCCGGGTCGGCGGGCGGCGGATCGCTCTGCAGGAGGGGTTCGGCACCATCGGCGCGTTGAAGGCGGGACTGGCCGTCGGAGGCGCGGCGGCCACGGCGTACGCGGCCTTCTGCGGAAACCGGATCGGCAAGCTGGCCGAGCAGATCGAGTCCCGCGGCGAGAAGCTCGAGGTCATCGACGCCACCCGGCCGACCGAGCAGACGCCTGCCGAGCTGGCGCGCTGGCAGAGGCTCCAGCGGGTGACGCAGTACCTCGTGCCGGTGCTGGCGGGCGCCAACATCGTCTGCGGCTCCTACCTGGTCCAGTCGTACCGGGCCGGCGCGACGATCAAGGGCGTGCTGCGGCGGGTGCTGCCGGGCTGAGCCTGGTCACATCGTATCGCGGCTCCTTCCCGGGCCGGCCGGTGCGAGGCACCTCTCCCGAGAGTTCACCACTGCGGGACGGCGGGCCTGACCGGTGAAACACCCGCGGCGAGCAGGCGGCGGGCCTCGCGCCTGTCGATGCGGGTGCGGGAGCGGCAGACCGGGTTCTGACACTCCATCACGTACCTCGTGCGCACCGGGATCAGCGGGATGAAGAACAGGCTCAGCTTCGTGACCTCGCGGATCACCAACAGGTTGCCGGTTCGGCCGCAGACATGGCAGAACGCGGCGACCCACCCTAGCGGGTACGCCTTCGTGCGGAATCCAAAAATGAGTAGCACCGGTCGTCCTTGGTGTCGAGGTCGTCTTGACGCAGTGAATTGCCCCGTCCGGCCTGGTCCATGCCACCGATGTTGCGGCGCGGCAGCCCGCTGACCCTCAAGCCCCGCAACGGCGGCCCGGCCGCTCTCCGCCGGCTGCGGCGCGACGGCGGATTCGGGCGCGGCCCGGCCATCGTCGCGTCGATCGCGGCGCGCGCCGCCGGGCGGTGTACGGGG
>NZ_CAKUCL010000244.1 GCF_934643405.1 uncultured Actinoplanes sp. | reverse complement strand
CGGCTCCTCCCGGCCCGGCCTCCGGCTCCTCCCGGCCCGGCTCCCGGCGCTCGGCATCCCGCTTCCGGCCCGCTCGGCGTTCCCCGCTCCCGCCCTCGCACCCGGGGCGCTCACTCCCCGTACTCGTCCGGCGGCTCCTCCTCCGGGTCGAAGAACAACTCGGGCGCCTCCGGCTCCGGCCCTCGCCGCCGCGCCTCCTGCCGTGGCGAGGGCACCGGCTGTGCCGGCTCTGCCGGCGCGGACGCCGGCTCCGAAGCCGCGCCGTGCAACGTCTCCAGCACCTGCTGGCCGAATTTCGTCAGCTTGTTCTGGCCCACCCCGCTCACCGTGCCCAGCTCGGCCAGCGTCGACGGGTTCAGCGTGGCGATCGCGCGCAGCGTCGCGTCGTGGAAGATCACGTACGCCGGCATGCCCTGCTCCTTGGCCACCGCCGCCCGCCACGCCCGCAGCTTCTCGAACACCGGCTGCGCCGCCGCCGGGAACTCCGCCACCTGCGCCGCACCCGGCGTCGCCGCCGTGCGTGCCTTCGGCAACCGGGCCTTGACCGCCACCTCCCGGCGCATCATCACCTTGCCCTCGCCCCGCAGCACCTCGTCACTGCGCTGCGTCAGCACCAGCGTGCTGTACTCCCCGTCGACCGCCAGGTATCCCTCGGCCAGCAGCTTGCGCACCACGCCCCGCCACTCGGCCTCGCGCAGATCCGTGCCGATCCCGAACACCTTGAGCTCGTGGTGCCGGAACTGCTTGACCTTGTCGGTCTCCTTGCCCAGCAGGATGTCGATCGACTGCCCGGCCCCGAACTTCTGCCCCCGCTCGCGCTGCAACCGCCAGACCGTGGACAGCAGCTTCTGGGCCGGCACGGTCGCGTCCCACGAGTCGGGCGGCGTCAGGCACGTGTCGCAGTTCCCGCAGCCCTCCGCGCCGGGCTGCTCCCCGAAATACGCCAGCAGCTGCCCGCGCCGGCACGCCACCGTCTCGCACAGCGCCAGCATCGCGTCGAGGTGCTGCGACGCGTTGCGCCGGAACGCCGCGTCACCGTCCGAGCTCTCGATCATCTTGCGCTGCTGCACCACGTCCGACAGCCCGTACGCCAGCCAGGCCGTCGAGGGCAGCCCGTCCCGCCCGGCGCGGCCCGTCTCCTGGTAGTAACCCTCGACCGACTTCGGCAGGTCGAGATGGGCCACGAACCGTACGTCGGGCTTGTCGATCCCCATGCCGAAGGCGATGGTCGCCACCATGACCAGGCCGTCCTCGCGCAGGAAGCGGGACTGGTTGGCGGCGCGCACCCGGTTGTCCAGGCCCGCGTGGTACGGCAGCGCTGGAATGCCGTTCTGGGTGAGGAACTCGGCCGTCTTCTCCACCGTCGCGCGGGACAGGCAGTAGACGATGCCCGCGTCCCCGGCGTGCTCGGTGCGCAGCAGCTCGAGCAGCTGACGGCGCGGCTCGTTCTTCGGCACGATCCGGTACTGGATGTTCGGCCGGTCGAAGCTCGCGGTGAAGTGCCGCGCGCCGGTCAGCTGCAGGCGGGTCGCGATCTCCTCCCGGGTGGCGCTGGTCGCCGTCGCGGTCAGCGCGATGCGCGGCACGTCCGGCCAGCGCTCGTGCAGCATCGACAGACCCAGGTAGTCGGGCCGGAAGTCGTGGCCCCACTGCGACACGCAGTGCGCCTCGTCGATCGCGAACAGCGAGATCTTGCCGCGGTCGAGCAGGCGCTGGGTGGCCGGCACGCCGAGGCCCTCGGGAGCCACATAGAGCAGGTCGAGCTCGCCGTTGACGAACTCCGCCTCGACGATGCGCCGCTCCTCGTAGTCCTGCGACGAGTTCAGGAAGTTGGCCCGGACGCCGAGCGTGCGCAACGCGTCGACCTGGTCCTGCATGAGGGCGATCAGTGGCGAGATCACCACGCCGGTGCCGGGCCGCACCAGCGACGGGATCTGGTAGCACAGCGACTTGCCGCCGCCGGTCGGCATGAGCACGAGCGCGTCGCCACCGCCGACGACGTGCTCGATGATCTCGCTCTGCTGCCCTCGGAACGCGGGATAGCCGAAGACGCGGTTCAGCACGTCCACGGCTGCGGAGGCGGGGGGCTCGGATGGCGAAGTCACGTGGCGATATTAGAGAGGGGGACCGACATTCGCCTCGTGCCCTGTGGACAACTCCGGATTGTGGATAACCGGTCAGCGGGCCAGCGTTCTGCGTAACCTGCGTACCGCGATGGCCAGACACAGCGTTCCCATCGCCATCAGATAGACCACCGCGATGACGACCTTGCCGGAGATGATGCCCAATGCCGGGTTCCGCAGCAGCTCGATGCTCTGATAGAGCGGCAGCCACCGGATCACCGCCTGCACGGCGGGCGGGTACACCGTCACCGGGTAGAACGTGGTGGCGAACAGGAACATCGGCAGCATCACCAGCTGGATGTACTGCATGTCCTGCCACGTCCGCAGGAAGGTCACCACCACCAGGCCGGCCGAGGCGAAGGCGAAGCCGATGAGCGCCGCGCCCGGCACGACCAGGACGGCCCACGGCGAGCGCACCAGGCCGGTGGCGACGACGATCACGAGGAACGTGGTGCTCACGATCGTGCCGCGCAGCACGGCCCAGGCGATCTCGCCCACGGCGACGTCACGTTCACCCATCGGGGTGGCGAGCATCGCCTCGTACGTGCGATCGCTCTTGAGCTTGGCGAACATGGTGAAGCTCGTCTCGTTCATCGCGCCGTTCATCGCCGCGGTGGCGAGCAGGGCGGGCGCGACGAAGGAGGCGTAACGGACCGGCCCGGCGCCGTCCACGTCGGTCACCGAGCCGACGAGCACGCCGATGCCCACGCCGATCGACAACAGGTAGAGGACCGGTTCGAAGATCTCGGCCAGCAGCACGTACCAGGTGTGCCGGTAGATCATCAGGTTCCGCTCGACGAGCACGGCGGCGCTCATGCGGTCAGCCTCCGGGCGTAGGTGCGGCGGCCCGCGACGTAACCCGCCACGATCACCGCGGCCAGGACGAGCAGGTGCGGCCAGGCCCGGCCGGTGAAGCGGCACAGTTCGCTGCCGTGCCACAACGGGCTGATCCACAGCAGCGGGTGCAGCCAGCCCGGCAACTGCGCGGCGGGGAAGAAGGTGCCGGAGAACATGTAGAGAGGCAGGATCACGAACCGGAAGATCGACGTCAGTTTCGCCGGGCGGTCCGCGGTGATCGCGTACGCCGTGACCGGCGCGGCGAACGCAAGCCCGGTCAGCACCGCGTAGACCAGCAGCAGGCCCGCCCGCGCCGCCGGCACCGCGCCGAAGGCGGTGATGACCACGATGATCGCGGCCGAGGCCAGGGTGATCCGCGCGGCGATCCACAACAGGTGGCCGGTGAGGATGTCGGCCGGCGCCATCGGCGTGGTGATCGCCGCCCGGTAGCTGCCGCTGGGCCGCGAGGACTGGAACACGTTGCCGGCCGCCTCCAGGAAGGCGGTCTGCATCGCGGACGCGGCGAGCAGTCCGGGGGCGATGAAGTCGAGGTACGGGTGGCCGCCGAGGGAGGCGGCGGCGCGCTGGTCGACCAGTTGCCCGAGACCGAAGCCGAGAGCGGCCACGAACAGGAGGGGATTGGCCACGCTGATCACGACGGTGCCGCGCCAGGTGCGGCGATAGCGGTGCCACCAGTACGCGAACTCGCGTGCCGCCGGCGACCGGACCGCGGCGTCGAAGGCGCTCATTCGATCAGGGTCCGGCCGGTGAGGGTGAGGAAGACGTCCTCCAGGCCGGCGCGGCGGACCAGGGCGGTCAGCGGTTCGAGGCCGCGCCGGCGGGCCTCCTCCAGCGCGGCGTCCCCGTCGTCGGTGTAGACGAGCAGGCGGTCGGGGAGCACCTCGAGGCGGTCGCCGACCGTGCCGGCCTTCTCCGCGCTGACCTGGTGGTCGGCGAGGGGGAAGCGCAGCTCGAGGACCTCGCGGGTGACGTACCGCTCGATGAGCTCGCGCGGGGAGCCGTGGGCGACGATGCGGCCGCCGTCCATCACGGCGAGCCGGTCGCAGAGCTGCTCGGCCTCGTCCATGTAGTGGGTGGTGAGGATGAGCGTCACGCCGTCCTGCTTGAGCCGGAACAGGCGCTCCCACAGCAGGTGCCTCGCCTGCGGGTCGAGGCCCGTGGTCGGCTCGTCGAGCAGGAGCAGCTCGGGCTCGTTGACCAGCGAGCGCGCGATGGTGAGGCGGCGCCGCATGCCGCCGGAGAGGTCCTGCACGCCCGCCGTGCGCTTGTCGGTGAGCCGGGCGAACTCGAGGAGCGAGGTGGTGCGTTCGCGGATCACCGCACGGGGCAGGCCGAAGTAACGGCCGTAGATCCAGATGTTCTCCTCGACGGTGAGCTCGGTGTCGAGCGTGTCGTCCTGCGGCACCGAACCGAGCCGGCTCTTGATCGCGGCGGGCTCCCGGGCGGCGTCGCGGTCGAGGATGGACAGTGTGCCGGCGGTGGCCGGGGAGACGCAGCCGATCATGCGCATGGTGCTCGACTTGCCGGCGCCGTTGGGGCCGAGGAAACCGAACGCCTCGCCTCGCCGCACCTCGAAGTCGATGCCGTCGACCGCCACGAAACCGGGGGAGGCGCCATAGACCTTGGTCAGACCGCGTGCCCTCACGAGCGGACCACCGGCCATGCGCATCCCCCGTCCCCCGGTCGTGTGGTGGTGGGAACACTAAGGGTTCGCGACAGATGACTGCAAGAGATTAACGGAGTTCCGCAAAAACGGAACGGAGGTGGTGCGGGTCAGGCGGGGCGCAGCGAGCTCAGGTGCGGCAGGGCGACCAGCGCGAGCACGACCTGCGCGGGGGAGCCCTCGACGGCCACCAGGTTCAGCGCGGCCTTCTGCTCGGCGTGCTGCTCGGCGACCTGATGCAGGGCCGAGACGCCGGCGCTGGACAGGTGCGTCACGCCGGACAGGTCGACGGTCATCGGCACGGTGCCGCCCCGGCTGCGGCGCAACAGCTCCTGGCGGGCCAGCGACGCGGTCGTCATGTCCAGCGGGCCCTCGACGCGGACGGCGGCCTCGTCGTCGCCCGGCTGCTCGACGATCCGGAACGGCGGCTCGGCGGACGGGCGCCGGCCGGGTGCGCTGTGATGCCGGACGTCGAGGAGCCGGGCCGGCCGCACCAGGGCGTGCCGGATCCGGGCGACCGTGCCCTCCGAGCCGGGCTCCACGCGCAGGCTGTCCACCAGCTGTGCGGTGAGCGCGAGCCCGCGGCCGCGGACGGCCTGGCGTTCCGGCGCCCGCCAGCGGCCGCGGTCGATGACGGTCGCCTCGATCTCGCCGCCCGCGGTGAGCACGGCCCGCAGCGTGACCTTCGGCCCGCGGCCGCCGTTCGCCGGCACCGCGTCCGCCGCCGGGGCGAAGCCGCCGAAGGCGTGTTCGATCGCGTTGGTCATCAGCTCGCCGAGGGCGTGCTGGACGACGAACACGTCCTGCTCGGTGGCCCCCAGCGCGTCCAGCCAGTCGCCGGTTGCGTGGCGCGCCTCGCGCAGCGACGACGCCCGGGCCGGCAGTGTCAGCTCCAGCGGTGCGGCCACGGCGACCCGCTGCACGGCCAGCAGCGTGATGTCGTCGCGGTGGCCGGTGGCGCGCACCAGCAGCTCCACGGCCTGCGTGCACACTCGCTCGGCCGGCGTCGCCTCCGAGTCGTGCAGGGCCCGGCCCAGCGCGCTGTCCGACGCGGCCCGCGCCAGCTCGGCGCGGCTCGCGTCGTGGGTGCGTCCGGGGCGTTCCAGGATGCCGTCGCTGTAGAGCAGGAGCAGATCTCCGACGGCCAGATGGGCGGTGCCGAGCGGGAACGCGCCGCCGGTCCCGAGCGGTGCCCCGCCCGTACTGTCGAGGAACTTCGTGCTTCCGTCGGCCGAGACCACCAGGGGCGGGGGATGGCCGGCCGTGCAGTAGGCGGCCGTGCCCGACACCGGATCCAGCAGCACCATGCACACCGTCGCGGCGTGCGCCGCCGGTACCCGGGCGGCCATCCGGTCGGCCGCGCCCAGCGCCTCCAGAATGCCGGCGCCGTCGTCGAGCCGGTCCTGCAGAACCGCGCGGAGCTGCCCCATCACCCCGGACGCCGTCACGCCGTGCCCGACCACGTCACCCACGGTCAACGCCACCCGGCCGTCGTGCTGCGCGACCGCGTCGAACCAGTCCCCGCCGGCCGCCGAGTCGGCGTCGGCCAGCAGGTAGCTCGCCGCCACCTGAGCGCCCGGCAGGACCGGCAGACCGGACGGCAGCAGCTCCCGTTGCAGGGCCCTCACCACGTCCAGGCTCCGGTCGTACCGGCGCTGGAGGTGGGCCCGGTCCTCGGCCGCCGCCTGCCGCTGCCGGACCATCTCGGTCACGTCGAAGCCGACTCCGACCACCCCGCGCCGTTCCCCGTCGACCAGCCACGGCGTGATCGTGAAGTTCGCGTACATCTCGTGCACCGAACCGTCCGGCATGTCCAGGTGAACCCGCCATTCCTGGCCCTCGACCGGCACGCCGGTGCGGTACACCTCGTAGTAGGCGTCGACGATCTGCTGCCCGACCAGGTCGTCGATCACCTCCCGGATCGGGCGGCCCAGGTACTCGCGCTGCGGAATCGCGGCGCGGGTCGCCGCGCTCATCGACAACACGTGCAGGTCCGGGCCCTCGCACACGGCCAGGATGAACGGAACCTGATCGATGGCGGCGAGGAGGAGGTCGTTCACCCCCTCATCGTGCCGGATGCGGGGGCACTCCCGTCACTCGGCCAGGGGTAACTCGATGGTGTGAGCCGTGTGCGTCGCCTTCGTCGCCAGGTACCGGACGTTCGCCGCGGACATGTGCACGCCCGTCGGAACCCGCTGGGTGACGTCGATGCCGCAGGCCTCCAGCTGGATCGCCTTGTCCGGGTTGTTGCTGAGCAGGCGGATGCGGTCCGCGCCCAGGGCGAGCAGCATCTGCGCCGCGGCGGTGTAGTCGCGTTCGTCCTCGCCGCGGCCGAGCGCCACGTTCGCCTCGTACGTGTCCAGCCCGGAGTCCTGCAGGGCGTAGGCGTCCAGCTTCGCGTACAGGCCGATGCCCCGGCCCTCCTGGCGCAGGTAGAGGAGGAAGCCACCGCACTCGGCGATCCGCTCGACCGCCTCGCGCAGCTGCGGCCCGCAGTCGCACCGCTGGCTGCCGAGGACGTCGCCGGTCAGGCACTCGCTGTGCGGGCGCACCAGCGGCGCCCGGCCCCCGGCCGCCGACTTGGTGAGCGACCGCCGCCAGTCGCCGAGCCCGAGCGCCAGATGCTCCTTGCCGTCCACGAGCCCGTCGAAGGTCATCACCCGCGCGGTGGTGATGTACCCGTCCCCGAAGCGCAGCGGGACATTCACCTGTTGCCGCACCTTCGCTTCCCTCATCGATCCTCCTCGTCGAAACTCCGCTGGTCCGCCCATGCCTGCGTTCAAGTCACCGGACCGCATCGGGCCGCAAATGTGCCAGTAATGGTCGCCCGGATTATCTTGGACGCAACAGGTGATCGTTGTGGAGGCTTCATCGGTGGTCGACCGTCCCTACGTGCTGCTGAGTTGTGGCATGTCCATCGATGGCTACCTGGACGACGCGAGCCCGGACCGCCTGCTGCTGTCCAATGACGCCGACTTCGACCGGGTGGACGAGGTCCGCGCCGGTTCGGACGCGATCCTGGTGGGTGCGAACACCATCCGCCAGGACGATCCGCGGCTGCTGGTGCGCTCCGAGGCCCGGCGTGCGGCCCGGGTCGCGCGCGGCGAGACGCCCGACCCGATCAAGGTGACGATCACCGCGACCGCGGCCGTCGAGGCGTCCGCGCGGTTCTTCACCACCGGCGACGGCGAAAAGATCGTCTACTGCGGTTCCCGTACGGTCGAAGCCGCGCGCGACAAGCTCGGTGCCGTGGCGACGGTCGTCGACGGCGGCGACCCGGTCGACCTGCACCGGGTGACCGCCGACCTGGCGGCGCGCGGCGTGCGCCGGCTGATGGTCGAGGGCGGCGGCCGCGTGCACACGCAGTTCCTCACCGAGGGCCTCGCGGACGAACTCCACCTGGTCGTCGCGCCGATCTTCGTCGGGGACTCGCGCGCGCCGCGGTTCGTGCACGACGGCGACTTCCCATGGGGTCCCAAGAACCGGGCGACGCTGGCCGAGGTTCGTCAGATCGGCGACGTCGTGCTTCTCCGATACGGCTTGTCCGAGCGCTTCGACGGCCGGTAGCAAACCCGCAGCCCTCACACCCCGGTGCGGGCCAGCTCGCGTTCCCGCACGAAGGCGGGCGTGAACTCGCCGGTCCCGGTCCCGGACCCGGCCGCGGCCTGGCCGACGGCCACCGACGGCATGACCGGCGACGGCGAGATCGGGGCCACCGACCGTACGGAACGGGACAGCGCGGCAAGCCGCAGGCGCCGGACGGCCCGGACCGCGACGACGGCCGCGCCCGGCAGGGCCGCCACGAAGGCGAACACCCCGTAGACCACCGCGACGGTCAGCCCCTGCGTGGCGGTCAGCCCGGCCGCGCCGAACGCCCAGGCCGTGACCGCCTCGCGCGGACCCCATCCGCCGATGTTCACCGGCAGCGCCATGGACAGCAGCGCCAGCAGCATCAGCGGAGCGAGACGCAGCAGCGACGCGTCGGAACCGGCCGCCCGCGCCGCAACGACGAAGGTCGCCAGGTGACCGGCGAGCACGACGGTCGACGCCAGCGTGATGCCCGGCCAGTTGCGGCGGGCCAGCAGTCCGGTGCGGATCTCGGCCATCCCGGTGCGCACCCCGGCCGCGACCTTCGAACCGCCCTGCCGCAGCCGGCGGCACGCGACGAAGACCGAAGCCCCGGCCAGGGCGGCCGCCGCGGCGGCGACCGCGGCCACCGCGCCGTGCCGCTCGATCTGCGTCAGCACCGGCGACGGCACCGTGAGCAGCACGACCAGGCCCACCCCGACCAGCACGATCTGCCCGGCGGTGCGTTCCAGCACCACCGCCCGCACGCTGCGCCCGACGTCACCCTCGTCGCGGCCGTGGTTCACCGCCCGGTCCACGTCGCCCAGCACCCCGCCGGGCAGGGCGGCGTTGAGGAACAGCGCCTTGTAGTAGTCGGCGATCGCGCCGCGCAGCGACAACCTGAGGCCGAGGCCGCGGGCCACCAGGCACCAGCGCCACGACGAGAACACCGTGGTGGTGACGCCGATCACAAAGGCGAGAGCGAGAGCGGGGCCGTCGATCACGCGCAGGCCGTCGAGGAACGCGCCGGTGCCGAGCCGCCACAGCAGCGCGGCGAGGATCGCCACCCCGCCCAGAATGCGCAGCCATGCCCAGATCGATCGCGTCACGTTGCCGTCCCCTCGCTCATCCCGCCTTCCCCTAATACGCCGGGACGGGCGTCAAGGGTTCAGCCGAAGACCGCCAAAAGATCAACGTGTCCGACCGTAGCCGCCTCGACGGTGGCCGGCCGCGCTTCCCGATACGTGTCGAGCCGCAGGTCGGGGCGCTGTTCGACGGCCGCGTCGATCCATCCGCGCAACCACTCGGCGGTGAGCGCCGCGACGTGCGGACCGAGGCGCCACGGACTCGGCCGGGTGACCACGGTGGCGCTGGCCTTCTCGAAGGCGGCCGCCGCGAACGCCGGAGCGTCGGGCCCGAGCAGCCGCCGCCCGTCCACGACGCGCCGCTGATGCTCGTTGAACGCGTCGGCGACCAGGGCGTCCTCCGGCAGGGCGGGCTCGAACCGCACCTCGCCCGCCACCGACAGCGTGAACAGGGCGGTCGTGCCCGACTCCGCGCAGGCCGCGACCAGATCGGTCACCTCGGCCTCGGTGAGCAGGTCGAGCAGGGCCGAACAGGTGACCAGATCGGTGCCCTCGAGGTCCGCCGCGGTCAGGCCGGTGACGTCGCTGAGCGCGGTCTCCACCGTGACACCGGCGAACGGCATGTGCTCGCGCGCGTATTCGAGCAGCTCCGGATCCCGGTCCGCCATGATCCAGTGCTGCGGTTCCGGCAGCCGCGGCGCGAGCCAGCGCCCCAGCGACCCGGTGCCGCAGCCGAGATCGCGGATCACCCGCACCGGCCCCGGGATCATCGCCACCAGGCCGGCGGCGCGCGCGGCGGCGTCGGCGGGCTCGCGCAGCGTCAGCCAGGACTCGCTGAACTCTCCGGTCATGCGTCGTCTCCTCGTGCGTCCAGGACCGCAGCCAGGCGGTTCGCCGTGCCGGTCCAGGCGGGGAGCCTCTCACGGCGTTCCCGGGCGGCGGCACGCAGCCGCGCCCGCACCCGCGGCTCGGTCAGCCACGCGCGCAGGCCGGCGGCCAGTGCCCCCGGATCCTCCGGCGGCACCAGCATCCCCGGCAGGCTCCCGTCCGGCGCGGTGCCGAGCGCCTCCGGCACCCCACCGACGCGCGTCGCGACCACCGGAAGCCCCCGCGCGAGCGCCTCGGTCACCACCATCCCGTACGTCTCGGCCCGGGAGGGAAGAACCAGAAGATCAGCTTGCGCGTACGCCGTGGCCAGCGCGTCCCCCACAAGAGGCCCGACAAACCGGATGTTCGGATGCCGGTGCGCGACGGGTTTGACGAGCGCGCCCACAAAGGTGCAGTGCCAGTCGAGGTCCGCAAGCTCCTCTTCCAGAACCCGCACGAGCAGGTCCTGCCCCTTACGCGCCGTGACCGACGCGACGCAGAGAAGCCGCCCGCCGCCTGCGGTGCCGAGAGCGACAGGAGCCGGATCAACCCCAGGAGCGACAACAGCAACCCCGCCGACAGAGGAAGGCATGACCCGCGTCGCCCCGCCCACAACGGCCGCCGGCCCGTCGCTCACCCCCTCAACGCCGGTCGCGGCCTCTCCGCCGGTCGCGCCCTCTCCGCCGGTCGCGCCCTCCGGCGCGCCGTGCGTGTCGGTCGCGCTTTGCCCGTGGGTCAGGCTTTGCCGGTCGGTCAGGCTTTGCCCGTGGGTCAGGCTTTGCCGGTCGGTCAGGCTTTGCCCGTGGGTCAGGCTTTGCCCGTGGGTCACGCTTTGCCCGTCGGTCGCGCCTTGGCCGTCGGTCGTACCTTGCCCGTCGGGCGTTCCGTGCGTGTCGGCCGCTAGCTGTTTGCCGGCCGCTCGTTGCTCGTCGGGCCCTCCCTGCCCGGCCGG
>NZ_CAKUCL010000243.1 GCF_934643405.1 uncultured Actinoplanes sp. | reverse complement strand
TGTGAATCCGGGGACATCGTCGTGAAGGATGAATTCCTGCCCGCCGACGTGCAGCCCGGAGATCTTCTCGCCGTGCCGGGCACCGGCGCCTACTGCCGGAGCATGGCCAGCAACTACAACCACGTTCCTCGGCCGCCGGTGGTGGCGGTGCGCGACGGCGCCTCGCGCGTGATCGTCCGCCGGGAGACCGAGGACGACCTGCTCGCATTGGATGTCGGATGACCTTGAGCAAATCCCCGGTGCGCCTCGCCCTGCTCGGGTGCGGCACGGTCGGCTCGGAAGTGGTCCGCCTGCTGCACGACCAGGCCGCGGACCTGACCGCGCGGATCGGCGCCCCGCTGGAGATCGTCGGCATCGCGGTGCGCCGGATCGGCCGCGAGCGCGGTGACCTGCCGGTGGACCCGGGCCTGTTCACCACCGACGCGCTCGGTCTGATCAAGCGCGACGACGTGGACGTGGTGATCGAGGTCGTCGGCGGCATCGAGCCGGCCCGCGGCTGGCTCGTCGAGGCGCTGCGCGCGGGCAAGAGCGTGATCACGGCGAACAAGGCGCTGCTGGCCGAGGACGGCGCGACCCTGCACGACGCCGCCGCGGAGGGCGGCGCCGACCTGTACTACGAGGCGTCGGTGGCCGGCGCCATCCCGCTGCTGCGCCCGCTGCGCGAGTCGCTGCACGGCGACCGGGTGACCCGGGTGACCGGCATCGTGAACGGCACCACCAACTTCATTCTCTCCTCGATGGACACCTCGGGCGCCGGCTTCGGCGAGGCGCTGGACGAGGCCACCGAGCTGGGGTACGCGGAGGCCGATCCGACCGCCGACGTGGAGGGCTTCGACGCGGCGGCCAAGGCGGCCATCCTCGCCTCGCTGGCGTTCCACACCCGGGTGACCGCGGCCGACGTCTTCCGCGAGGGCATGACCGCGGTGACCGCGGGGGACATGGCCAGCGCCAAGGAGATGGGCTGCACGATCAAGCTGCTGTGCATCTGCGAGCGCGGCCCCGACTCGACCGGCGCCGAGTCGGTGAGCGTGCGGGTGTACCCCGCGATGATCCCGCGCAGCCACCCGCTGGCCAGCGTCGGCGACGCCTTCAACGCCGTCTTCGTCGAGGCCGAGGCGGCCGGGCAGCTGATGTTCTACGGCCCGGGGGCCGGCGGCACGCCGACCGCCAGCGCCGTCCTGGGCGACATCGTGGCCGCCGCGCGCAACCGGCTCTCCGGCACCCGCGCGCCGAGCGAGAGCAACTACGCCCACCTGCCGATCCGGCCGATCGGCGAGGCGGTCACCCGGTACCACATCAGCCTGGACGTGGCCGACCGGCAGGGCGTGCTGGCGACCGTGGCCGGCGTCTTCGCCACGCACGAGGTGTCCATCGCGACGGTCCGGCAGTCGGGCCGCGACCAGGACGCCAAGCTGGTCATCGTGACCCACGGCGCGCCGGACGCGAACCTGGCCGCGACCGTCGATTCACTGTCCCGGTTGGACATCGTGCGGTCCATCGCCAGCGTGCTGCGCGTCGAGGGAGGAGTCTGAGCCGTGCTCGACCACGTGGGTTTCCAGTGTGCCGACCTGGCCGCCAGCGGAGCGTTCTACGACGCGGTGCTGAGCCCGCTGGGCGTGCGGCGGGTGTTGGACTTCCAGGTCGCCGTCGGGTACGGCTCGCAGGAGCACGCCGACTTCTGGATCGGCGAGTTCAACGAGGGTGAGGGCTTCCGCGAGTCGCACATCGCGTTCGCCGCCGAGAGCCGTGCGCAGGTCGACGCGTTCTTCAAGGCGGCGGTCGCGGCCGGCGCCGAGGTGCTGCACGAGCCGCGGGTCCACGAGGAGTACCACGAGAACTACTACGGCGCCTTCGTCCGCGACCCGGACGGCAACAACGTCGAGGCGGTCTGCCACCGTCCCGAGTAATGGACATCCGGTCCCAAGATTCGGCCGCGTGCGGCACTCTGGCACGTGAAGAGGGAGGTCGACCATGTATCGGGGACTCATCGAGGCCTACCGGGACCGTCTGCCGGTCTCCGCCGCCACCCCGGTGGTCACGCTGCACGAGGGCAACACGCCGCTCGTGCCGGCCCCGGTGCTCTCCCAGCGGGTGGGCGCCGACGTCTACCTCAAGGTCGAGGGCGCCAACCCCACCGGGTCGTTCAAGGACCGCGGCATGACCATGGCCGTGTCGAAGGCGGTCGAGGACGGCTCGAAGGCGATCATCTGCGCGTCCACCGGCAACACCAGCGCGTCCGCCGCGGCGTACGCCGCCCGGGCCGGCCTCACCTGCGCGGTGCTCGTGCCGCAGGGCAAGATCGCGCTGGGCAAGCTGGCCCAGGCGCTCGTGCACGGCGCCAAGCTGCTGCAGGTCAGCGGCAACTTCGACGACTGCCTCGCGCTCGCCTCCAAGCTGTCGCAGGACTTCCCGGTCTCGCTGGTCAACTCGGTCAACATCTACCGCCTGCACGGGCAGAAGACGGCCGCCTTCGAGATCGTCGAGGCGCTGGGCGACGCGCCGGACATCCACTGCCTCCCGGTCGGCAACGCGGGCAACATCTCGGCGTACTGGATGGGGTACCAGGAGGACAGGGAGCAGGGGAACAGCAGCCGCCTGCCCCGCATGTACGGCTTCCAGGCCTCCGGCGCGGCCCCGATCGTGACCGGCAAGGTGGTCGAGGAGCCGTCGACCATCGCCACCGCCATCCGGATCGGCAATCCGGCGAGCTGGACCAAGGCCCTGGACGCGCGGGACGCCTCCGGCGGACTGATCGAGGCGGTCACCGACCGGGAGATCCTCACCGCGTACCGGCTGCTGGCCCGCGAGGTCGGCGTCTTCGTCGAGCTGGCCAGCGCGGCCAGCGTCGCCGGGCTGCTGCAGCAGGCGCAGGCCGGGAAGGTCCCGGCCGGCTCGACCGTCGTCTGCACGGTGACCGGCCACGGGCTCAAGGACCCGGAATGGGCCATCTCCACCGCACCCTCACCCACCACGATCCGCAACGACGTGCTGGTCGCCGCGCGCGAGCTAGGACTCGCCTGACTCCTCGGCCGCTTTCAGCAACAGCAGCGACGCCTGCGCCACCAGCTCCAGCTCCTCCGCTGAGAGGCGGCTGAGGAGCGTACGCATCCTGGCCTCCCCGGCGTTGAAAATGCTGGCGATGAGTGCCGAGCCCGTTTTCGACAGGCCGATCCGGCGCACCCGCCGGTCGTGCAGGTCCTCCGTGCGCGTCACGAGATTCTGCACCACCAGCCGATCGACCATGCCGCTGAGCGCCGCGAGGCCGATACCGAGCATCCCGGCGAGCTCACCACCCGGTACATTGCCGTGCCTGGCGAGCAGCATGAGGATCTTCAGCTGCGACAACGTCAGGTGGGAGGAGAAGAGCGGGTCCGCACGGTCGTACGCGAACATGGACTGGAGCCGCTGCTGCGTGCCCATAATGTCCGCGATGAGCTGTTCGTTCTCGGCCACCGCCAACCCTTCTCCGTGACGCCCTGATGGCCGATCGGCGTCCATCTGAGGTCGGACGTTACCAGCGCACCCCCGGCGAAAACCATTTGTTCGCGTCGGGCAAACTATTCATGTTGGCCGAACTATTTACGGGGGAGCGCAGATGTCATTTCTGACCCGGCTCAGTCTCGCGAACAGAGGGCTCGTCGCGCTGATCGCCGTCGTGATCACCGGCTTCGGGCTGTTCGCCATCCCGTCGCTGAAGCAGCAGCTGTTCCCGTCGATCGAGCTGCCCGCGGCGTTCGTCGGCGCGTCGCTGCCCGGTGCCGGTCCGGAGATCATCCAGGACCAGATCACCAAGCCGATCGAGGACGCGGTCAAAGGCATCGACGGCGTCGACAGTGTGACATCCACCACCCGTGAGGGCTCGGCCAGCATCGTGGTCGCCTTCGTCTACGGCACCGACATCGACGCCGCGGTCAACCAGCTGACCACCTCGGTCAACCGGATCCAGCCCACGCTGCCCGAGGACGTCACCCCGACCATCTTCGCGGGCAGCACCGACGACATCCCGGCCATCGTGCTGGCCGCGTCCGGCGGCACCGGCGAGAGCGACCTGCTGACGAAGCTCAACGACGTCGTCGTCCCCGAGCTCAACGCGATCGACGGCGTACGGGACACGCAGGTCACCGGCGCCCGCGAGGCCCAGGTCGTGATCACGCCGGATCTGGCCAAGCTCACCGCCGCCGGCGTCGACCCGAAGTCGATCGCCACGGTCCTGCAGGCCAACGGCGTCTCCATCCCGGCCGGCTCGGTCACCGACGGCCAGCGCGCGCTCAGCGTCCAGGTCGGCTCGGCGATCACCTCGGTCGACGGGCTCAAGGGCGTCTACCTCACCGGCGCGCGCGGCCCGGTCAAGCTCTCCGACGTGGCCTGGGTGGAGAGCAAGCTGCCCACCGCCACCTCGTACACGCGCACCGACGGCGTGGACAGCCTCGGCCTCGCGGTCACCGCCAAGCCCGACGGCAACCCGGTCGACATCTCGCACCAGGTCCGCGACAAGCTCGCCGACCTCGAGAAGGACTCCGGCGCCAAGCTCACCGTCATCACCGACCAGGCGCCGTTCGTCGAGCGCTCGATCAGCAGCCTGACCACGGAGGGCCTCCTCGGCCTGCTGATGGCCGTGATCGTGATCCTGGTCTTCCTGCTCTCCGTCCGGTCGACGCTGGTCACCGCCGTCTCGATCCCGCTGTCCGTGCTGATCGCGCTGATCGCCCTCTGGACCGGCGACTACACCCTCAACCTGCTCACCCTGGGCGCGCTGACCATCGCCGTCGGCCGCGTGGTGGACGACTCGATCGTGGTCCTGGAGAACATCAAGAGACATCTCGAGTACGGCGAGCCGAAGGTCCACGCCATCACGTCGGCGGTCCGTGAGGTGGCCGGCGCGGTCACCGCCTCGACCCTCACCACGGTGGCCGTCTTCCTCCCGATCGCCCTGGTCGGCGGTCTGGTCGGGCAGATCTTCTCGTCCTTCGCGGTCACCGTGACCGTGGCGCTGCTCGCGTCGCTGCTGGTGGCGCTGACCGTGGTGCCGGTGCTCGCGTACTGGTTCCTCAAGCCGCCGGCCGACGGCGTCGACTCCGAGGCGATCCGCCGGGCCGCCGAGGAGAAGGAGCTGCGCAGCCCGCTGCAGCGCGGCTACCTGCCGGTGATCCGGTTCGCCACCCGCCGGCGGTGGACCACCCTGCTGATCGGCATCGTGATCCTGCTCGGCACGCTGGGCCTGGGCACGCAGCTCAAGACCAACTTCCTGGACCAGTCCGGCCAGGACACCATCAACATCACCCAGTCGCTGCCGGTCGGCACCAGCCTGGCGACGACCAACGACGCGGCCAAGCAGGTCGAGGCCGTGCTCGCCGGCCGCGACGACGTGAAGACCTACCAGGTGACCGTCGGCAACGGCGAGTTCAACCCGTTCATCGGCTCGGGCGGGGCCAGCGGCGCCAGCTTCGACGTCGCGCTCGACGAGGGTGTGGACAGCGCCAAGGTCACCGACGAGCTGCGGGCGAAGTTCGACTCGATGAGCGGCCTCGGCGAGGTCAAGATCGGCGGGGACAACTCCGGTCTGGGCGGCAGCGAGCTCGCGGTCGACGTGCAGGCCGCCGACCAGCAGGTGCTGGCCGCCGCCACCGAGCAGGTGCGCACGGTCGTGGTCGGCACCGCCGGCGTCACCGACGTCGAGTCCACCCTCGCCGCCAGCGTCCCGCGTCTCGACGTGGTGGTGAAGCGTCAGGCCGCCGCGAGCTACGGCCTCACGGAGGCGGCGATCGGGCAGTCGGTCGCCGGCGCGTTCCGCTCCACGCCGGCCGGCCGGATCACGGTCGACGGCAGCACCCAGGACGTGGTCGTCTCGTTCGGCTCGGCCCCGGCCGACCCGGCCGCGCTGCGCGCGCTGCCGATCCGGACGCCGCGCGGCGTGGTCAAGCTCGAGCAGGTCGCCGACGTGAACCAGGTGGCCGGTCCGGAGCAGGTCACCCGGATCGACGGCAACCGCAGCGCCACGGTGAAGGGCACCTATACCGGCTCGAACCTGAGCAAGGCCACCGCGGA
Source organism: uncultured Actinoplanes sp. (assembly GCF_934643405.1). GTDB lineage: Bacteria > Actinomycetota > Actinomycetes > Mycobacteriales > Micromonosporaceae > Actinoplanes. The sequence continues at coordinate 5,124 of NZ_CAKUCL010000243.1, read as the reverse complement.
CCTGAAGAAGGGCCTGGACAAGCTGACCCTGCCGGCCGGCGCGTCGTACACCATCGGCGGCGTCAGCGCCGACCAGGCGGACGCGTTCAAGCAGCTCGGCCTCGCCGTGCTGGCCGCCATCGCGATCGTCTTCATCATCATGGTCGCGACGTTCCGCAGCCTGATCCAGCCGGTCATCCTGCTGGTGTCGATCCCGTTCGCGGCGACCGGCGCGATCGCGCTGCTGCTGATCACCGGTACTGCGCTGGGCGTCCCGGCGCTGATCGGTGTGCTGATGCTCGTCGGCATCGTGGTCACCAACGCCATCGTGCTGATGGATCTGATCAACCACTATCGCGCCGACGGCATGGGCGTCCAGGAGGCGGTGATCGAGGGCGGCCGGCACCGGCTGCGGCCGATCCTGATGACCGCGATCGCGACCATCTTCGCGCTGCTGCCGATGGCGCTGGGGCTCACCGGCGAGGGCGGCTTCATCTCCCAGCCACTGGCCATTGTGGTCATCGGCGGCCTGGTCAGCTCGACGCTGCTCACGCTGGTGCTGGTGCCGACGCTCTACACGATGGTCGAGAACCGCAAGGAGAAGCGGCGTCTGCGTCGCGCGGCCAAGCACAACCGGACCGCGGCACCGGCCGAGCCGGCGCACGCCGAGCAGGAGCCGGAGGCCGAGACGGTGCGAGACGACGTGCCGGTGCCGGCCGCCGGCGGCGGTGCGCACGAGGCGCCGTCGACTGCGGCGCCGAGCAGCGCGCTGCGCGGCTACACCGACCAGTTCGAGGTGCTGAAGATGCCGCGGCGGCGCCCCGAGCAGCCGCCCGCGTGAACGCCTGACCCGGGGCCGGCCGGTGCGACGGCCGGCCCTGGGTAGGGTCTGTGTACGTGCCCGCAGCGTTCTCGGTCCTTACCCGTAACCGTGACTTCCGTCGCCTCTTCGCGGCCGAGCTGGTCGTCTTCGGTTCCGACTGGTTTGTCATGGTTCCGCTGCTCGTGCTGCTCCCCCAGCTCACCGGCAGCGGCGTCTGGGGTGGCCTGGTGCTGGCCACCGACACCGGGATCAGCGCGCTGCTGCTGCCGTTCGCCGGCGCCATCGCCGACCGATTCGACCGGCGGCTGATCCTGATCTGCGCCAATCTGGGCGCCTTCCTGGCGGCTCTGCTCCTCTTCGCCGTACGGTCGGCGTCCACCGCGCCGCTGGCCATCGTGGCCGTGGGTGCGATGGCGGTCGCGAAGGCCTTCTACTCCCCGGCCGCCTCCGCCGCGTTGCCCAACGTCGTCGACCCGGACGACCTCGCCCCGGCCAACGCCATCGCCGGATCCAGCTGGGGCACGATGACGATCGTCGGGGCGTCGCTCGGTGGCGTGGTGGGCACGGCGTACGGGCCGTACACGAGCTTCGCCGTCACCGCCGTCTGCCTGCTCACCGGCGCCCTGCTCACCGCCCTGATCCGCCGTCCCATGCAGGCGCCGCGCGGCGAGGACGCGCCGCGCACCCCCACCTGGCACGCCATGCGCGAGTCGTTCGGCTACATCCTGGCCCGCCCCCGGATCCGGGCGCTGGTCACCGTGAAGACCGCGGCCGGCCTGGGCAACGGCGTCCTGATCGTCTTCCCGCTGATCGCCGCCCTGCACGGCGCCGGCACGCTGGGCGCCGGCCTGCTCTTCGCGGTGCGCGGCCTGGGCGCCCTGGTCGGCCCGTTCGTGCTGCGGCCGGTGCTCGGCCACCGGTCCTGGCTGTTGCCCGGCCTGGCCCTGTCGATGGCGCTCTACGGCGTCGGCTACCTGGGCGTCGCGATCACGCCGTGGTTTCCGCTGGTACTGGGCCTGGTCTTCGTCGCGCACTTCGCCGGCGGCGCCAACTGGGTGCTCTCCAACTACGCGCTGCAGGGTGCGGTGCCCGACCAGCTGCGCGGACGGGTCTTCGCGACCGACATGATGATCGCGACGCTGGCGATCGCGATCAGCCAGCTGGGCGCCTCGGCCGTGGTCGACCACGTGAGCCAGCGCTGGGTGCTCGCCGGATGCGGGCTGGTCACCCTCACCTACGCCATCGGCTGGCGGATCGCGACCCGCCGGCTCAGCCTCGAGGACGAGACTCAGCGGTCCGAGGCGTAGTCGCGCTGCCGGGCCGCCAGCACCGCCGCCACCACCAGCCCCAGGCCGGTCGCGGTGAGCACGGCGAGCAGGAAGCCGATCGCCGCGCTGACGAGACCGAACGTCGAATATCCCACCCCGTTCAGCCCGCCGACCAGCTGCGGCAGGAAGCCGGCCCAGGCCAGCGAGGCGACCGCCTCGACCATCAGCACCGCGAAGCCCGCCCTGGCCAGCACCCCGACCCGGCCGGGCAGCCGGCTGCCCGAGGAGGTGAGCAGGACCAGCCCGACCGCCAGCACGGCCAGCACGGGCAGCTGAACGACGAACACGCCGAGGAAGGCTCCGATCGCAATCACGCGGCAGACCGTACCGGTCGGGTGCGACATCCGGCTGCATGATCAGCGCCTAGCATGTGGCGATGGGCCTGACATTCGTCACCGAGCCGGTGGCCGTGCGCACCCCGGCCACCAGCGCCAACCTGGGTCCCGGCTTCGACGCGGCGGGGCTCGCGCTCACCCTGTACGACGAGCTCACCGCGCGCGTGACCGGCGGCGGATACACCGTTACCGTGCGCGGCGAGGGCGCCGGCGAGCTGCCCACGGACGAGAGCCACCTGGTCCTGCGGGCCATCTTCGCCACCTTCGACACGCTGGGCGAACGTCCGGCCGGGCTGGCGATCGAGTGCGTCAATCGCATCCCGCAGGCCCGGGGCCTGGGCTCCTCCTCGGCGGCGATCGTGGGCGGGGTCCAGCTGGCCCGTGCCCTGGTCGCCGACGGGCGGCGCCTGATCGGCGACGACGACGCGCTGCGGATCGCGGCGAAGCTCGAGGGCCATCCGGACAACGTGGCGCCGTGCCTGCTCGGCGGCTTCACGATCGCCTGGACGGAAGGCACCGGGGCGCGCGCCGTGCGGTTGGACGTGGCCGACGGCGTACGGCCGACGGTTTTCGTTCCGGCGGAACGTGGGTACACCGTCTCGGCCCGGGCCGCGCTGCCGGCCGACGTGCCGCACGCCGACGCCGCCTTCAACGCGGGCCGGTCGGCGCTGCTCACCCATGCGCTGACCGCGGAGCCGGCGCTGCTGCTGCCGGCCACCGAAGACCGGCTTCACCAGGGATATCGTGAGGAGGCGATGCCTGGCACGGCGTCATTGGTGGCGTCACTGCGATCGATCGGAGTGGCGGCTGTGGTCAGTGGTGCGGGGCCGTCGGTGCTGGCCCTGACCCCGGTGCCGGACGACTTCCAGCCGGGAACAGAATGGCATGTCGAGACGTTGGGCGTGGATGGCGCCGGTGCTCTTGTCAAAGGGAGTATGGTGGAACTCGCCTAGCGGGGCCCTGTTGCCGCAGGTCGCACGAGTTGACTACGCTCAAGACCTAGCACAGCCGCGAAGCAAGCTCTGCGGTTCGGCGCGCACCCCCGAGACTCTATTGGCCTCAAAGCCGTCTCAATCCTCACCAAGGCACACGCCGAGCAGCGGTTTCAGGTTGCTGCACTCGCCGAGACCTACCCGTCAAGGACAGACGGGCAGGGACACCGTCGAGCTGCCGTGCTGCAAAACTCCCGCGCCGCTTGTGCGAGGCGGGTTCCGAGAAGCACCGGCCACCAGGCTGCAGACCGGGGTTCTCGGGCATTTTCCGACGGAAGGAATCCATTGAGCGACACCACCGACGTGACGTCGGGTGTTTCTGACGTCGCTGACGCAGGCGCCGGCACCACCGCGACCGCCACGAAGCGCCGCCGCGGCGGCACGGGGCTGTCCGCGATGCTGCTGCCCGAGCTGCAGAGCCTCGCTGCCTCCCTGGGCATCTCCGGTACCGCCCGGATGCGCAAGGGCGAGCTGATCACCGCGATCACCGAGCGGCAGGGCGGCGGCGCGTCCGCCGACTCCGCTCCCCGCTCGCGCACGGCCACCGCGACCGCTCCGGCGCCGGTCGAGAGCAAGCCGGCCGAGACGCCGCAGGCCCCGGCACCCGTGGCCGAGGCTCCGCCGACCGTTGCCGTGCAGCCGGAGGCGGCGCCCGCCGCCGAGGGTGGCAGCCGTCGCCGCGAGCGCAACTCCGCCCCGCGCGAGCGGGACCGGGACCGCGACCGGGAGTCCGCACCCCGCGAGACCGCCGAGCCGCAGGCCCAGACCTCCACCGAGACGGTGGAGCGCACCGAGCGGCCGGAGCGCGGCGAGCGCAACCGCGACCGCCAGCGCAACGACCGTGGCGGACGTGACGACCGTGGCCAGCGCGACGACCGTGGCCAGCGGGACGACCGTGGCCCGCGCGAGGACCGCAACCAGCGGGACGATCGCAACCAGCGGGACGACCGCGGCCAGCGGGATGACCGTGGTCCGCGTGACCAGGGTCACGACGACGACGACAACGACGGGTCGGACGGCGGCCGCCGCAGCCGGCGCAGCCGCTTCCGCGACCGGCGCCGGGGCCGTGACCGGGACGGCGACGGCCAGCGAGACGCCCAGCGGGACGGCCAGCGTGACGGGCGCGACCCGCACGTCAGCGAGGACGACGTGCTCGTCCCCGTGGCCGGCATCCTGGACGTCCTGGACAACTACGCGTTCGTGCGCACGACGGGTTACCTGTCCGGCCCGAACGACGTGTACGTCTCCATGTCCCAGGTGAAGAAGTACGGCCTGCGCCGCGGCGACGCGGTGACCGGCGCCGTGCGGGCCACCCCCCGCGAGGGCGGCGACTCCCGCCGGGACAAGTACAACCCGCTGGTCCGGCTCGACACGATCAACGGGATGGAGCCCGAGGAGGCCCGCCGGCGTCCCGAGTTCTACAAGCTGACCCCGCTCTACCCGCAGGAGCGTCTGCGGCTGGAGACCGAGGCGCACATCCTCACCACCCGGGTCATCGACCTGGTCATGCCGATCGGCAAGGGCCAGCGCGCGCTGATCGTCTCGCCGCCGAAGGCCGGTAAGACAATGGTGTTGCAGGCGATCGCGAATGCGATCACCCACAACAACCCCGAGTGCCACCTGATGGTCGTGCTGGTCGACGAGCGGCCCGAAGAGGTCACCGACAT
>NZ_CAKUCL010000242.1 GCF_934643405.1 uncultured Actinoplanes sp. | reverse complement strand
GCCGAGCCCTGCGCCACGGTCGCGGCGCCGGCGCCGGTCGCCGCGGGCACACCCCTGGAAGGCCAGGTGTACGCGCCGCGCAGCATCGCGCCGTTCGCCACCGGCCGTGGCGTGCGGGTCGCGGTGATCGATTCCGGGGTGGACGCCACCCATCCGCAGCTGCGGCAACAGGTCGCGGCCGGGCGTGACTTCCTGCGCGGCGAACCGGACGGCCGGCAGGATTGCGTCGGCCACGGCACCGCGGTCGCCAGCCTGATCGCCGCGACGCCGGTCGCCGGCACCGGCTTCCAGGGTCTCGCGCCGGGCGCGGAGATCATTCCGATCCGGATCAGCGAGCAGGAGGAGATCGACGGCAAGGCGGTCGGTGACCGGGGCAGCCCCGCCCAGTTCGCCGGCGCCATCGACTTCGCCGTCGCCCAGGACGCCCAGGTGATCAACGTGTCGCTGGTGATGACCGACGACGACCCGCTCGTGCGCGCGGCGGTGGAGCGGGCCGTGACGGCCGGGGTCGTGGTGGTCGCGGCCGCCGGGAACCGGGGCAGCGAGCAGGACGGCAACCCCACGCCGTACCCGGCCGCCTACGACGGGGTCATCGGCGTCGGCGCGATCACCGCGGACGGCAGCCGCGCCTCGTACTCGCAGCGCGGTCCGTACGTGGACATCGCCGCCCTCGGCGACCGGGTCACCGTCGCCGCCCGCGCCGGCGGGCACCGCCTCGACCAGGGCACCAGCTTCGCCACCCCGTTCGTCGCCGCCACCGCCGCGCTGATCAGGCAACGGTTCCCGGAGTCCACACCGGAGCAGGTGGAGCAGCGTCTGGAGGCCACCGCCGACCCGGCGCCGGGCGGGGTGCGCAGCGACGAGTACGGGTTCGGGCTGCTCAACCCGTACCGGGCGGTCACCTGGACGCTCGGTCCGCAGAGCCGCCCGGCCGCCGCGCCGCGGATGATGACGGCGCAGGACCCGGGCGCGGTCGCGCTCGCGGCGCGGCGCCGGCACGCCCGGGACATGGCGATGGTGTTCGCCGGGGCCGGCGCCGGGCTGGTCCTGCTGCTGGCCGCGGCCGCGGTGGTCACCCGGCGGGGCCGCAGCCGCCGATGGCAGCCACCGCACCGGGCGGACGGCTGACCGGTCCCGCCGCGGCGGGACCTCACGGCGCTGAGGTGTGGGCCTGCCGAGCGAAGGTGGCCTCACCGCCGTCGGCGAGCACCTCGACGCCCGGCAGCGCCGAGGAGTTCGACGTCCACAGCCACAGGGCCGCGTCCACGGCGGCGTGCGGGTCGTCGGCGGCGAAGCGGTCGGGGTTGTCCCAGCCGGCTTGCAGGGCCGCGGCGACCAGCGCCGCGGCGTCGGTGACGGCCAGCCGGGCCCGCCGGGACAGCTCGACGACGGTGGGGCCGGCGGCGACGGGCGCGTCCAGCCCGGTGTGTTCGATCGGCACAGATCCCCCGCACGCGTCTCGTCGGTCGGTCACCTCCCATGAAAACCCTCCCCGGGGTGCCGCGCGGCCACTTCGGCGGATTCGGCGGCTGCGATCCGTCGGACAGGCGCGATCCCGACCTGTGCCGCGATACGGCGGTGGAGGTGTTCCGCGGGAGATCGGCTGACGGCCGGGCCGGCCGGCGGTGGATCAGGGGAGCAGGGACAGGGCGGCCTCGACGCTCGCGGCCGTGGCGGGCAGCAGCGGCAGGCGGACCGCCGGGGAAGGGATGCGGCCCTGCGCGTGCAGCACGCCCTTGATGACCGTGGGGTTGGGTTCGGCGAACAGGGCGGCGGACAGGCGCGCCAGGTGATGACCCGAGGCGCGGGCCCGGTCCACGTCACCGGCCTGCCAGCAGGCGATCAATGTCGCGTACGCGCACGGCAGCACCTGGGCCGACGCCATGACGGCGCCGTGGGCACCCAGCGCGAGCAGCGCGGACGCGAAAGCGTCGTCGCCGCAGAGGATCTCGAAACCGGGCGGTGGGTCGGCCAGCAGGTCGATCGTCTCGGCGTCGATGCCGCCGGTGGCCAGCTTCACGCCGGTGACGCCGGGGATCGCGGCGATGCGGCGCAGGGCCGCCGCGGACAACGGCTGCGCGGTGCGGTAGGGCACGTGGTAGACGGTCAGCGGCACCGGCGCGCCGGCGGCCAGGGCGCCGAGGTGGGCGACCGCGCCGTCCTCGCCGGGGCGCAGGAACGGCGGCACCAGCGTGAGCGCGCCGGTGACGCCGGGCAGGCCGGCCAGGTCGCGCAACGCCCCGGCGTCGTTCGCGCCGACCAGCAGCCGGACGCGCCGGTCCCGGCAGATCGAGGCGAGCAGCGTGCGGACCTGGTGGCGTTCGGAGGCGGTCAGCGACGACGGCTCGCCGGTGGTGCCCAGCGCCACCAGGCTGGTGGCGCCGGCGTCGATCGTCTCGTGCGCCAGCGCCGACAGGGCGTCGAAGGCGACGCCGCCGGACGCGTCGAACGGGGTGATCAGCGGGATGTGCATGGGGGAACGGTGCCAAGCCGAAACGATAAGGTCCAGTTAGTTCTTCTCCGCGACCGTTAAGCGGAACTTCAGAAAAGATAATGGTGGCGGGTTGTCGACGCGGCCCGGTCCCGTTCGTCGTACGGATGTCACCATCACCGAGGAGGAGAGCGACGTGAAGTACCTGCTGCTGATCAACGCGGGCCCGGGCGTGGCGGACGAGTGCGACCCCCAGGAGTGGATCGACTACGACAAGACCGTGCGCGACGCCGGGATCTTCGTGGCCGGCGAGTCGCTGGCCGATCTCGTGACGGCCACGACCGTACGGGTGGGCGCCGACGGCACCCGTACGGTCGTCGACGGGCCGTTCGCCGAGACGCGCGAGGTCCTCGGCGGCTTCTACGTCGTCGACGTGCCGGACCTGGACGCGGCGCTGGACTGGGCGGCCTGCTGCCCCGGGGCGCGCGGCAGCGGCTCGGTCGTGGTGCGGCCGGTCGCGGACCTCGGGGACTAGGCCCGTGGACGCGGTCGAGGCGGTGTTCCGGGAGGAGCACGGGCGGCTGCTCGCGTCGCTCGTGCACCGCTTCGGCGACCTCGACCTGGCCGAGGAGGTGGCGTCGGACGCGCTGGAGGCGGCCCTGGTGCACTGGCCGGCGCAGGGAGTGCCGTCGAACCCGGGTGCCTGGCTCACGGCCACGGCCCGGCGCAAGGCGGTGGACCGGCTGCGCCGGCAGCGGGCGTACGCGGAGAAGCTTGCCCTGATGCACGCCGACTCGGCGGTTCCCGCCGCGTCGTCGTTGCCGGACGAGCGGCTCGAGCTGTTCTTCACGTGCGCGCACCCAGCTCTGCCCGACGAGGCGCGCGGGGCGTTGACGTTGCGTTATCTCGGCGGGCTGACCACGGCGGAGGTGGCCCGGGCGTACCTGGTGCCGGCCGCGACGATGGCGCAGCGCCTGGTGCGGGCCAAGAAGAAGATCCGCGACGCGCGGATCCCGTTCCGGGTGCCGTCGGCGCAGGAACTGCCGTCGCGGCTGCCGGGCGTGCTGCAGGTCCTGTACTCGATCTTCACCCAGGGCTATGTGGCGGTCGAGCGACCGGATCTCGCCGCCGAGGCGATCCGGCTGGCCCGCATCCTGCGCCGGCTGCTGCCGTCGTGCCGGGACGTGACCGGCCTGCTCGCGTTGATGCTGCTCGTGCACGCCCGGCGGCCGGCACGCGCCGGCGGGATCGTGCTGCTCGACGCGCAGGACCGCACCCTCTGGGACCGCTCGCTCATCGAGGAGGGACTCGCGCTGGTGCCGCTCGCGCTCAGCGGAGGGCCGCCGGGTGCGTACGCCGTGGAAGCCGCCATCGCCGCCCTGCACGACGAGGCGCCGTCGGTCTCGGCGACGGACTGGCCGCAGATCGTGGCCCTGTACGACGTGCTGCTCGCGGTGACGCCCTCACCGGTCGTGGAGGTGAACCGGGCCGCCGCGGTGGCGATGCGCGACGGCCCGTCCGCCGGCCTGGCGTTGCTGGACGCTCTGGGCGGCGACGAGCGGCTCCGGGCGTACGGTCCCTACCAGGCCGCCCGGGCCGACCTGCTGCAGCGGCTGGACCGGCTGCCGGAGGCGGCGGCCGCGTACCGGCGGGCGCTGGCCCTGGCCGGCACCGAGCCGGAGCGCCGGCACCTGACGGACCGGCTGCGGCTGATCACGGAATCCGGCTGAGCTGCGCCGGCCGGTCGTCACCCCGCGCCGGGTCTCGCGGCCTGCGGCGCGGCACCGCGCCGGCGGACGAGCAGTCCGGTCCACAGCAGCAGGGCGCCGAGGGCGATCAGGGCCGGCTCCAGCGTGAAGGCCGCGGTCAGGCCGTACCGGTCGGCCAGGCTGCCCAGCAGGAACGGCGACGCGGCCGCGACCAGGCCGAGGATCACCTGCGAGCGGGCGTTGGCCCGGTCCTCCCGGCCGTCCGCGGCGTCGAGGGTCAGCGCCAGCGCCAGCGGGTAGAGGTTCGCGATGCCGGCGCCGCACAGGAACAGCGCCACGACGGCCAGCGCGGGCACACCGGTCAGCCAGAACAGCACGAAGCTGGCGAAGGTGACCAGCAGCGACGCGTACAGCAGCCGGACGCTGCGGCCCGGCCGGCGGGTGAGCCGGGCGCCGAGCACCCGGCCGACCAGGATGCCGAGGTAGTTGCTGCTCAGCGCGGCGCTGGCGGCGGCCGCGGACAGGCCGGTGTGCAGCAGCATCTGCGGGCCGAAGTAGATCAGGCAGAACTCGATCGCGGAGCTCAGGGCGGTCAGCACGGCGAACAGCCAGCAGGCCGGTGGCAGCCCGCCGGAGCGTTCCGCGGCGTGGTGCTGCGGCGCCGCCGGTAGCGGCTCGCGGCGGTAACGCAGGAACAGCAGGGCGAAGACGACGACCGGGAACGCGAAGGTGGCCCGCCAGCCCAGCACACCGGCCGCGAGCAGGCCCAGCACCAGCGGGGCGAACACCGCGGACGCGCCGGCGCCGATGTTCGCCTCGGTCAGGGCCTGTTCGCGCCGGCTGCCGTGCCGGTCGGACAGGATCGCCTGGATCACCGTGAGCAGGGTGGTCCCGGCCAGGCCGAACACCCCGGCGCCGAGCAGCGTGGCGGGCACGCCGCCGCCGAGGGTGAACAGGGCCGCCCCGGCGGCGGTGCCCACGGCCGAGCCCCACAGCAGCGCACCCCGCGACAGGCGCCGGGCCGTCCACGCGAACCCGGCCCCGGCCAGGGCCGCTCCCGCCGACCACAGCACCTCGTAGAGGCCGAGCATCGCGTACGAGAAGCCCAGCTCGTCGCGCAGCAGGGTCAGCGCCGGCCCGAACGCGTACAGCCAGAAGGTGAAGCAGCCGAGCGCGGCGTACGACAGGACGGTCGGGGCGTCCCGGACGAACGGCTCACGCTGCTCTGTGTATCGATACACAAGTAGAGTCTGCGCCATGACCCGCCCCGTGCACAACCCCAAGCGGCGACCCACCATGGGCGACGTGGCCCGAGCGGCCGGCGTTTCCCCGATGACCGTCTCGTACACCTACTCCCAGCCGGAGCGGGTCTCCGCTGCGGCGGCGGCCAAGGTCCGCGCCGCCGCGCAGCAGCTGGGCTACCCCGGGCCGCACCCGGCCGCCCGCTCGTTGCGGCGCGGGCGGGCGGGATCGCTGGGCGTCGTGCTCGGCGAGCGGCTCAGCTACGCCTTCGACGACCCGCAGGCCGCCCGCTTCCTCGCCGGCGTCTCCGACGTGTGCGCCGCCGAGGGTGTCGGCCTCACCCTGGTGCCGATCACCGGCGCGCCCACCGACGCCCAGCGCGTCGCGCAGGCCGCCGTGGACGGCTTCGTCGTCTGGACCACCAGCGACGACGACCCGGTCCTGGACGCGGTCGCCGACACCGGCCTGCCCGCCGTGATCCACGCCGGCCCGCACCGCCCGGGCATGACGGTGATCGGCATCGACGACCGGGCCGCCGCCGAGGCGATCGGCCGGGTCGCGTTCGCCGGCGCCCGCCACCCCCTGGTCCTGGGCTTCCCGCTCGACCGCCGCCGGATACGCCGGCTGCTCACCGGCGACGAGGTCGGCGAGGTGAACTTCCCGGTCACCCGCCACCGCTGGCAGGGCCTGCGCGACGCCTGGACCAAGACCGGCCACCCGGCCGGGCAGCTGCGGCTGGCGGTCTGCCCGCTCAACGACATCACCGAGGGCGAGACCTTCGCCGGTGAGCTCCTGCGCGACGCCACCCGGCCGGACGCCATCGCCGCGATGAGCGACGAGCTGGCCCTGGGCGCGCTGCGCGCGGTCGCGGACGCCGGTCTCACCGTCCCCGCCGACGTGGCGGTGACCGGCTGGGACGACAGCGACAGGGCCGCCCCCGCCGGTCTGACCACCCTCGCCCAGTCGCTGCGCGAACAGGGCGCCCACTGCGCCCGCGCCGCCCTGGGACTGCCGACCGAAGCCCCCGTACGGCATCGGTGGCACGTCGTCACCCGCTCCACCACCCGCCGTGGCATGGAGGTTCCCGGCCCGCCGTGATCGAATGCCGATCGTGGGTGATGACGGTGCTGGACCGGCACGCGGAACGCGAAGTGCTCGATCGGCTCCTGCGTGAGGTGCGCGACGGCCGCAGCGGCGCGCTCGTGGTGGTCGGCGAGCCCGGCGTCGGCAAGACCGCGCTGCTCTCGCTCGCCGCCACCGGACCCCGCGAGGACCTGCGCGACGCCATGATGAGCCTGCTGGCCGGCCAGATGGCGTTCGCGTCGGTGCACAGCGGCGACGGCCCCCGGCTGCTGCTGCAGACCGCGAACCGGTTCGAACGGCTCGACCCCCGCCTGGCCCGCGACACCTACCTCGACGCGCTGGCCGCCGCGGTGTACGCGGGCCGCTTCGCCGAGGCCACCGGCCTGCGCGAGGTCGCCGCGGCGGCCCGCAAGGCACCGCCGGGCGCCGGCCCGCCGCGTCCCGCCGACCTGCTGCTCGACGCGCTCAGCAGCCTGTACACCGACGGGTACACGGCCGGTGTGCCGCTGGTGCGGCAGGCCGTGTCCGCCTTCCGGGCCGGCGACCCGGACGTCGAGGAGGGCCTGCGCTGGCTGTTCATCGCCTGCCACAGCGCCCACGACATCTGGGACGACGACGGCTGGCACGCGCTGTCCATCCGATACGCCGGGCTCGCCCGCGACACCGGCGCGCTGTCGGTGCTGCCGATCGCGCTCAGCGTGCGCATCGGCATGCTGCTGCACGCCGGGGACTTCCCGGCGGCCGCGCAGCTGGTCGAGGAGATCGAGACCATCACCGCGGCCACCGGCAACACCCTTCCCGCGTACGGGGCCCTGGCCGTCGCCGCCTGGCAGGGACGCGAAGCCGAGGCGTCCAAGACCACCGCCGCCGCCCTCGGCACGGTCGCCGCCCGGGGCGAGGGCACCGGCCTGACGCTGGTGCAGCACTCGATGAGCGTGCTGTACAACGGGCTCGGCCGCTTCGACGACGCGCTCGCGGCGGCCGAGGTGGCCACCGCACCACCGCACGAGACCGGCTTCGTCAACTGGGCGCTCGCCGAACTGGTCGAGGCCGCGGTGCGCACCGGCGACCGGCCGCGCGCCGAGCGCGCCCTCGAACGGCTGGTGCGCACCACCGGGCCCAGCGGCACCGCGTGGAGCCTCGGCATCGAGGCCCGCTGCCGGGCCCTGCTCGCCGACGACCCCGAGGAGCTGTACCGGGAGGCGATCGACCGGCTCGGCCGCAGCCGCGGCGCCGTCGCGCTGGCCCGGGCGCATCTGCTGCACGGCGAATGGCTGCGCCGGCAACAACGGCCCGGACCGGCCCGGACCGCGCTGCGCGAGGCCTACGAGCGGTTCGTCGCGATCGGCGCGGAAGCGTTCACGGCCCGGGCGCACACCGAGTTGCTGGCGGCCGGCGAGCGGGTCTCGCGCCGCGCCGCGCCGAAGGTCGTCGAGCTCACCGCGCAGGAACTCACCATCGCCCGCCGCGCCCGCGAGGGCCGGTCCAACCCCGAGATCGGCGCGGAACTGTTCCTGAGCGCCCGCACCGTCGAGTGGCACCTGCGCAAGGTCTACACCAAGCTCGGCATCACGCGCCGCCGCGAGCTGCGGTCCGCGCTCAAGGCGGACTGACCCCGCCCGGCCGCCGTGCCGTGCGGTGGCAGGAAAGGTGGGAATCACGACATTGCTGCCACCGCCGGCGGCCGAAAGACTGGGCCCGTGACCCGCCGAGATGTGTTGATCATTGTCTTCGAGGGTGTGCAGAGCCTTGACGTGACCGGCCCGCTGGAGGTGTTCACCGGCGCCGGGCCCGGGGCTTACCGGATCACCACGGCCAGCCCGGGTGGTGCGCCGGTGCGCACGTCGAGCGGCCTGACCCTGCTCGCCGGCACGGAACTGTCCGCCGCGCCGCCGCCGGACACGGTGATCGTGCCCGGCGGCGAGGGAACCCGCAGCAGCGACCCGGCGGTGGTGGACTGGTTGCGGCGGCACGCGCCGCGGGCGCGGCGGGTGGCCTCGGTCTGCAGCGGGGCGTTCCTGCTGGCCGAGGCCGGGCTGCTCGCCGGCCGCCGGGCCACCACCCATTGGGCGGTGTGCGACAGCCTGGCCCGGCGGTACCCGGAGGTCGAGGTGGACCGGCAACCGATCTTCGTACGGGACGGGCCGATCGCCACCTCCGCCGGTGTCACGGCCGGCATCGACCTGGCGCTGGCGCTGGTCGAGGAGGATCACGGCCGGGACATCGCCCTGGCCATCGCCCGGCACCTGGTGATGTTCCTGCGGCGGCCCGGCGATCAGGCGCAGTTCAGTGCCCAGCTGTCGGCGCAGGTCGCGGCCCGGCCGGGGCTGCGCGAGGTGCAGCGGTGGATCGCCGACAACCCGCACACCGACCTCAGCGTGCCGGTCCTGGCCCGGCGCGCGAACCTGTCGCCGCGCCAGTTCGCGCGGGCCTTCACCAGCGAGGTCGGCCAGACCCCCGGCCGCTACGTCGACCAGGTGCGGCTGGAGGCGGCGCGCCGCCTGCTGCACGACAGCCACGACGGGCTGGAGCGCATCGCCGCCCGCTGCGGGTACGGCACCGCCGAGGCGATGCGCCGCGCCTTCGTCCGCGCGCTGGGTATCGCCCCCGGCGAATACCGAAGCCGGTTCTGACCGATCACCGGAGGATCCCATGCAGATCGCCGTCCTGCTCTTCGACCGGTTCACCGCCCTGGACGCGGTCGGTCCGTACGACGTTCTCGCCCACCTGCCCGGCGCCCGCGTCGTGTTCGTCGGCGAACGACCCGGACCGGTGCGGACCGATCTGGGCAGCCTCGCGCTGACCGCCGACGCCGCCCTGGCCGAGGTGACCAGCCCCGACGTGGTGGTGGTGCCCGGCGGTCCCGGGCAACGCGACCACATGGGCGACGGGCCGGTCCGGGACTGGCTGCGCGCCGTCGACGCCACCAGCACCTGGACCTGCTCGGTCTGCTCCGGCTCGCTCCTGCTCGCCGCCGCCGGGCTGCTCACCGGCCGGCGCGCCACCACGCACTGGCTGGCGCACGATCAGCTCGCCCCGCTCGGCGCCGTCCCCGTCACCCAGCGGGTGGTCACCGACGGCAAGTACGTCACCGCCGCCGGAGTGTCCGCCGGACTCGACATGGCGTTCACGCTGGCCGGCCGCATCGCCGGGGACGCGGTGGCCCAGGCCGTTCAGCTCGCCCACGAGTACGACCCGCAACCGCCGTACCAGGCCGGTTCCCCGGACCGGGCGCCGCGCGAGGTCCTCGCCGCCGTGCGCGCCCGCAAGGACGTCATCCTCAACGGACGCCGATGACCGGTGGCCGGCCCGGCGCTTCGATGCACCCCTAGACTGCCTGCTTGCAGCAAGGCCCGACCGGGGGAGGACCCGCTGAGCGACGACGATCCCGAGCCGACCCGTCCGCGGTTGACGGGTCTCCTGCGCAACCCCGCCATCCCCGCCCGCCTGCTGCGGCGACTGGTCGACGAGCAGAACGACCAGGTCAGGCAATATATCCCGTGGCGTCCCGAATGGACGCCGGAGCAGTTCGAGGAACTCGCCACGCACCCGGACCCCGAGGTGCGCGCGCAGGTCGCCAGGGCACAGCACATCACCTCGCAGCAGCGCGCCCGCTTCGTCGAGGACCCGGCCGGCCGGGTGGTGGCCGCGATGGTGCAGGGACCGGAGTGGATCACGTACTCGCACTGGGACGACCCGGAGCCCGTGCTGCCCGAGTGGGCCTACCGGCGCGCGCGGCAACGGGTGCCGTACGTGGAGGTGTTCTTCGACACCCCGTGGCTGCCGGCCGAGTGGCTCGCGCGGCTGCTGCCCCCCGGCAAGACGACGGCGCCCGTCGAGCCGGCTGCGCTGACGCGCGACGAGGCCGAGGCAATGGTCGCCGACGAGAACAGCTACCGGCGTCGCCTCGCCGCCCAGGATCCGCGGCTGCCCGCCGACCTCGTGCGGCGGCTCGCCGGGGACGCGGATCACGGGGTGCGGCTGGCCGTGTCGATGCGCCCGGAGCTGACCGAGGAGCAACGCGCGGCGATCGACCACCGGATCGAGCCGGAGACCCGGGTCTCCCCGCCGGCGTGGGTCGTCCAGACGACCGACCGAGACGTGCAGCACGCGATCGCCCGCTCGGCGCACCCGGGCCTGCGCCGCGGCCTCGCCGGCAACCAGCATCTCGACCCGGCGCTCATCCCGGTGCTGGCCGCGGACGACGATCACGCCGTGCGGCTGCTGCTCTGCGAGTCCCAGCGCGACGTGCCGTTCGAGCTGCTGCTCGCCACCTACCTGGAGGCGACGGTGATGACCCGGTTCCGCCTGCTCACCCATCCGGCCTTCGACCGCGACGGCCTGGCGCTCCGCCTGGCCGGCCACCCCGACCCGGCCGCCCGCGCGCTGGCCAGACTCGACCCCCGCCCACCGGCCGGCCTCATCGAACGCCTCAGCCACGACGAGCACCCGCAGGTCCGCCAGTCGGTGGCCGCGCACCGCCTGCTGTCCCCCGCCCGGGTGCTGGCCCTCTTCGCCGCCCCGGAGACCACCGGCCAAGCCGCCGCGAGCCCGCACCTTCCGGTCGCGGTGATGGAGCAGATCCTCACCGACGCGGCCCCCTGACCGCCGAGCGTCGCGCCGCAGCGACGACAACGCCCGAGGCGCAGTGATCCGGTGCACCGCAGCATGCACCTGATCCTGTTCTCCTGAGCGGTTTGTCCCGCAGACGCTGGAAGATCCGCAGCACCGGTTGCCGGTCCTGCGTGCCCCCGCCGTCGATATGCCGGGTGTTTCCGCTGGACCTCGGCGGCGACGCCTGCGGCTTGCGCGGCGAGCGTGCAGCGATTGTCAGCCGCGTCGGTTCGCCGGCCGACGGGCCCGTACGAACCGG
>NZ_CAKUCL010000241.1 GCF_934643405.1 uncultured Actinoplanes sp. | reverse complement strand
CCTCCATCTCGTTCTGCCGGGCCTGCGGCACCAGGGCCGCGAGACGATCACGCTCGTCGGTGGACGGTTCCTCGTCGATCGGGGTGTCCTCGGCCAGCCGCAGCCGCTCCTCCAGCTCGGCGAGGCGCATCAGGTCGGCCTCTCGGGCGCCCTCGGCCTTCTGCCGGGCCGCGCCGAGCCGGTCGGTCTCGGCCTTCGCGGACCGGGCCGCGGCACCCAGCTCGGCAAGGCGGCGGGCGGCGGCGTTGCGCTCACCCTCGGCCGCCCGCTTCGCGGCGGCCGCGACGTTCACGGCCTCCTTGCGCTCGGCGACCTCGGCCCGGGCGGTGACCAGCTGCTCCTTGAGCTCGGCGATCGACTTCTCGGCGGCGGCGCGCTGAGCCTTCGCCTCGTCGACCGCCGCCTGCACCTCGATGTAGCTCGTCTGCTTGCCGGAGCCACCCGACGCCGCGTACGCCCCGAGGACGTCGCCGTCGCTGGTGACCGCGCGCAGCTCCGGGTTCACCGCGATCAGCTTGGCGGCCGCGGCCAGGTCGTCCACCAGCACGAAGTCGCGCAGCACCCGGTTGAGCGCGGGCCGCAGGTGGTCCGGGCAGCCGACCACGTCCGGCGCCCAGGACACGCCGTCCGGAAGCGACGGGCGCAGGCTGTCCAGCGAGCCCTGCATGCCGGGCGCGGCGGGCGAGGCCACCAGCAGCGCGGCCGACCCGGCATCGGCGATCTTGAGGGTGCGCATCGCCTCGACCGCCTCGTCCACCCCGGAGAGGGCGACCGCGTCGGCGAGCGTGCCCAGCGCGGCAGCCAGCGCCGCCTCGTGGCCGGGCCGCACGGTGAGCATCGAGGCCAGGCTGCCCAGCAGGCCCGGCACCTCGCCGGCCTTGGCGAGCAGCGCGCCGGCCCCGTCCTTGCGCTTCAGGCCCAGGCCGAGCGCCTCCTCGCGGGCCTTCCAGCTGGCCGCGTCCTTCTCGGCGGCACGCTCGGCGTCGGACAGCTCGCGCACCACCGCGGCGGCCCGGTCGTGCTCGGCCACCGCCTCGGCGTGCCGCGCGTCCAGCTCGACATTGTCCCGGTCGGCTTCGGACGACTCGGCGGACACCGCGTCGACCTCGGCCTGGGCCGCCTCGGCCCGCATCAGCGCGTCGGTGTGCGCGGCGGCGAGCCGCTCGATCTCCTCGGACGCGCCCTCGGTGCGGGCGCGGGCCGCGTTCACGTTGCCGGTCAGCTTGGCCAGGCCCTCACGCCGGTCGGCGATCGCCTTCGCCGCCGAACGCAGCGCGCCCTCGGCCGCGGCCAGCTGACGTTCCAGGTCCTGCCGCGACTCGACCGCCTCGGCCAGGCGCATCTGGTCCTCGACCAGCGCCTCGCGCAGCTCCTCCTCCTGCTCGCGCACCCGCTCGGCCTCGGCGACCAGCTGGTCGGGGTCGCGGCCGGGGCGCTCGTCGTCCGGCGCGGAGGACAGGTGCCGGTGGCGCTCGCCGGCCAGTTGCTCGGTGGACCGGAAGCGCTCCTGCAGGGCGGACAGCTTGTACCAGGTGTCCTGCGCGGCCTGCAGCAGCGGCGCGTCCTCGGCGTGCTCGAACTCCAGGTCGGCGAGGCGGCGCTGCACCTCGCGGTTCTCCTCCTCGACCTGCCCGCGGCGCTCCCGCATCGCCGACTCGTCGGCGATCTCCTTGTCCAGCGTGGTGCGCAGGGTGTGCAGGTCGTCGGCGAGCAGCCGGAGCCGGGCGTCGCGCAGGTCGGCCTGGATGCCGGCCGCGCGCCGGGCCACCTCGGCCTGCTTGCCCAGCGGCTTGAGCTGGCGGCGCAGTTCCGCGGTGAGGTCGGTGAGCCGGTTCAGGTTCACCTGCATGGCGTCCAGCTTGCGGATCGCCTTTTCCTTGCGCTTGCGGTGCTTCAGGACACCGGCGGCCTCTTCGATGAAGGCGCGGCGGTCCTCCGGCTTGGCGTGCAGCATCGCGTCCAGCCGGCCCTGGCCGACGATGATGTGCATCTCGCGGCCGATGCCGGAGTCGCTCAGCAGCTCCTGGATGTCGAGCAGCCGGCACGCGTTGCCGTTGATCTCGTACTCGCTCGCGCCGTCGCGGAACATGCGCCGGGTGATCGACACCTCGGTGTACTCGATCGGCAGGGCGCCGTCGTTGTTGTCGATCGTCAGCGTCACCTCGGCCCGGCCGAGCGGCGCCCGGCCCGCCGTGCCGGCGAAGATGACGTCCTCCATCTTGCCGCCGCGCAGGGCCTTGGCCCCCTGCTCGCCGAGAACCCAGGCGATGGCGTCGACGACGTTCGACTTGCCGGAGCCGTTCGGGCCCACCACGCAGGTGATGCCCGGCTCCAGCCGCAGCGTCGTAGCGGAGGCGAAGGACTTGAAGCCCTTGACCGTCAGGCTCTTGAGGTGCACGGATCTCCGGGGGTCGGCAGTGACGCGGCGGCGATCCACACCCGCGGGTCGACCGGCACGTCCAGTTCGCAGTACTGGGGTGCAGGCTACCCGTCGTTGATGTCCGAGGCCGCACACGCCGCGCTAGGGTCGGGATTCCGAGGAGAATTTCGGACAAAAAGATGCGCGCCGCCACGAGGTGGAGGCGCGCGGGTTACGTTGCGTTGTGGTGCTGAGGGGATCGGAACGCCGGGTCACGGCGCCCCGGCGGAACTCAGGTCAGCGCCGGCTCGGTCAGCCGCAGAATGTCGTCTGCCTCCGCGGCGGCCGCCGCGAGACGATCATTCTCCGCCCGGAGGCGGGTGACCTCGAACTCCAGAGCCTGCACCCTGGAACGCAGTCGGGTGACCTCGTCGAGCAGGCGCCGGTCGGGCGCCGCACCTACGTGGCCAAAGAGGGCCTTCGCCATGGTGACTCCTTGAGAAGCACTGCTTCTTCTTGTGAAAGCGTTGCCGGAGAGGCCGGCCGACGCGCGCCCAGGCTGCACCGCAGAACCGTCCTCATGGGCACGCATGAGCACAGAATCGTGCACCCTCGGAAAGGTTCTTAAGGTGCAGATCTCTCACACTCGGCCTGCAACCGGGCATGAGTGGGCGCGACTGGCGACTTCTCCATAGTCCGCCGATACGCACGCTGCGTCAAGCGCTGCGGCAGCGCACGGCGGTTCCAGAGCCAGTGAATCATGACACGAAACACAGTCCCGGACGACCTAACATTCGTCATCCGCCAGGGTGACATGGCTTTTCTTCCTGCGGGTCCCGGCCCGGCGCAGCCGCGATTTCGGTTCCGAGAGTGGCCAAGGCCACGCACCGGCACACGTCATCCGCGTCACTCAACCCCTGCTCTGGCCCTTGTTTCCGCAGCTAGTCGATCTTTCCCGTACGGCCGTGGCCGCCCCGCCCGCACCCCCGCCAACAGAGATCATTCCCACCGGCTGCCCCGCGCCGCCGCCCGGAGTGGGCAGTGAGTTGCGCCGCTTCCGATCACCGCCGTTTCGTCCCACAAGTCCTCTCATTTCAGCTTCTGAAATCGCGCCCTCTACCGCTCGCGTGGTGATCTACGCTGCCCACCGGCCGCGCTCCTCAGTAACCGCCCCGCTCACTCAGCGTGCGGGAACTGGCGCCGCCCACACAGCCGCCGCACTCATGCGACCGCTCCGACGCCGTGGGTACGGCAGCGGGCACCGGAGGCATCACCGCTCCGCCGGCGCAGGCCCTGCCCGGGGTTTGTGTCCCGATCATGGAAAGCCGCGCCGACCCAAGGGGGCCGCACTCCCCCGACGCGTCCGCACCGGCCGTGAGGACGCCGGCAGGAGCGACCGGCGCGCGGAGGAAGCCATGCAAATGGGCCCGCACCGGCCGGGAGGACGCCCGCACGAGCGACCGGCGCACGGGGAAAGCCACCCAACTGGGCCCGCACCGGCCGTGGCGACACCCGCACGAGCGACCAGCACGCGGAGAAAGCCACCCAACTATGCCCGCACCGGCCGTGGGGACACCGGCACGAGCGGTCGGCGCACGGAGGAAACCACGCGCATCTCGACTCGTCCGCACCAGCGGCGGGGAGACCGGCACCACTACCCCACTGGACCCGCACCGGCCGTGGGGACGCCGGCACGGGGCTGCCGACGCAGGGAAAAACGCCAGCCGCATCCTCACTCGTCCGCACCGGCGCGGCGAGGGGAGGTGGCCGGTAAGGGTGGACGCCCGGCACGGGGCTGCCGGCGCGCCGGGAGAGCCACCGGCGTCCCGACCGGCGCCTCTTCCCGCGACGGGGCGGTCCATCGGATTGCTTCCGGGCGATGGGTCGAAGCGGAAGCAGTGAAAAGGCACTTTACGGACTTAACGGGCGGCAAAATGGGGCAAAGGGGCTGGAAAGTGTCGCCTAGCTGACAGCTGGTCGTAACTTTCCCGGGCTGTGTCGTTGCGTCTTCCGTGACATCGACCCCGTCGCGAGAGCGCGTCTGCCTGGTCACCGGCGGCGGGTATCCGTACCGGCGAGACGCCCTCAGCGGATGGTGCCGCACCCTCGTCGAGGGGCTGCGCCGGTTCCCGTTCGAGCTGCTGACCGTCGTGGATCGCGATCCGCCGGCCACCCCCGCGTACCCGCTGCCGCTCAACGTCGTCTCCGCCCGGGCCGCCGCGCCCGCGACCGCCTCGCCGCGGCTCGGCCGCGACGACCGTGAGCAGGCCAGGGCGGTGGCCGCCCTGCTGGCCGGCGGCCTCGTCGGCGACCAGGAGCCGCAGTTCGGCCAGGGGCTGCGCGACCTCGCCGGCCGGCCGGAACTGCTCGGCGCCGTGCCGCTCGCCGACGCCCTGACGGACGCGTGGCGGTCCGCGCCGGACGAGGACCTCCCGAGACTCAGCATGCGCGACGCCCGCACCGCCGCCGGCCTGCTGCGCCACGCCCTCGGCGCGGTGACCGTGGCAGCCCCGCGCGCCGACCTGCTGCACTGCGTCGGCGGCACCACCCCGCTGCTCACCGCGCTCGCCGCCCGCTGGCGCACCGGCACCCCGCTGCTGGTCACCGAGGCCCGCACCCCGGTGGCCCGGCACAAGCCGGCCGAGGACCGGCTGTCCGCGTCGGTCCGGATGGTGCTGCGGCGGTTCCGGGCCGCGGTCGCCCGCACCGGCTACGCCGAGGCCGGACTGATCGCGCCGCTCAGCGCGTACCACCACGGCTGGGCGCTGCGGCACGGCGCCCCGGCCGCGCGGATGGTCGCCGTGCCCGCCGGGGTGGATCCGTCCGAGTATCCGCACGCTGCCGAGATCAACGCGGATCCGGCGGTGGTCTGGGCCGGCAGCGGCGGGCCGGACAGCGGACTCACCGGGCTGCTGGCCGCGTTCGAGCAGGTCGCCGCGGCCGTGCCGGGGGCCGTGCTGCACCTGGTCGGGGTCACCGCGGCCCACGAGGAGCACTGCGCCGAGCAGATCGAGCGGAGCGGGCTGGGCCGCGCGGTCCGGCTGCACCCGCTGCCCGCCGAGCCGGGCGACCGGTACAACGTGGGCCACGTCGTGGCGCACGTGCCAGGTCCTTCCGACCCGCCGTACCGGCTGATCGAGGCGATGATGTCCGGCCGCCCGGTGGTGGGGGTCGACGTCGGACCGGCCGCCGAGACGCTGGGCGATTCCGGCATCGTCGTGCACCCGGACGACCCGGCCGAGCTGGCCATCGCGATCGTCAACCTGCTGCGCTCGCCGGGCCGGCGGCGGGCGCTGGGCGACGCGGCCCGCCGGCGGGCGCTGATGCACTTCACCAACGACCGGGTGGTCCGCGTCTACGGGGCGCTCTACGGCGATCTCGCGGCGCCTCCCCCGGCGGCCGCCTTCGAGCTGGCGCTTGCCGTCCCGGCCCCGCGGTCCGAGCCGCCGGCGACGTTGCGCTGGCTGGTCCGGGAGGACGCATGACGATCACTTCGGCACGGCGGGGTGCTTCCGTACGCCGTACCCGCCCGACCCGCCGGCGAAGGCGGGTCGCCGCAGGCCGGGGATGCCGTCGCGCGCCGGTGCAACGCGCCTATCTGACCGCGGCCCTGCTGCGCTGCGGTCTCTACCTGGGCCCGATCAGCGTGGCGGTGGCGGCCGCCGGGCAGCTGAGCCGCGTGGCGTGGCCGGTTCCGCTGGTCACCCT
Source organism: uncultured Actinoplanes sp. (assembly GCF_934643405.1). Lineage (GTDB taxonomy): Bacteria > Actinomycetota > Actinomycetes > Mycobacteriales > Micromonosporaceae > Actinoplanes. The sequence continues at coordinate 5,356 of NZ_CAKUCL010000241.1, read as the reverse complement.
GCTGCTCGGCTGGACCGCCGCCCAGGCGCTGACCGGCACCGGTGTGGCCGTGGCGAGGCGGGCCGGACACGCCGCCGCGGCCCGCCTGGTCGGCTGCGGCTTCGCGGCGATGGCCGGGCTGTGGAGCGCTCTCGTCTGGGTGGCACCGCCGTCGCTGGTCGGCCCGGAGCGCGGCATGGCCCTGGTGATCGGCCTGGGCGGGCTGGCCAGCCTCGCGACGGTCACCGCCGCCCTGGTCACCCGGGCCGAGGCGGCGATCGTCGGGTGGAGTCTGCCGTGCTGGGCGCTGGCGGTCGCGGCGATGGCCGGGTACCCGGTGGGCACGCTGCTGCCGGCCGCGATCGTGGCGGCCACGGTGCGCGCGTTCCGGCCGGTGGTGATCCCGGGTGTCAAGGGCCGCCCGCCGAAGCTGAGCCGGGCGGAGCTGCATCGCGGCGCCGCGTATCTGATCATCGGCGCGTCCCAGGCGATCTGCGTGGGGGTGCTCTGGCGGGCCGGCCCGTCCGGGTCCACCATGCCGTTCTGGCTGCCGCTGCTGCTGGCCGTGCCGATCCTGGAGGCGCTGATCGGCTGGCACATCGACCAGGTGGACGCCGGGCTGGACGCGGCGGAGAGCGGCGCCGACTTCGGCCGGCACGTCCGCGGCGTCACCGTGGTGACCCTGGCCGGGCTCCTGCCGCCGCTCGCGGTGGGGGTCGCGCTGGCCCTGGCCGCCGAGCGGGTCACGCCCGCGAACCGGCCGGACGTGCTGGCCGCGGCGGGCGGGATGCTGCTGGGCGGGGTCTTCGCGATCACCTTCCTGCTGGCGGCCCGCACCCGTATCGCCGTCGCCGCCGCCGTGGCCGCCGCCCCGCCGTTGATGCTGCTCCTGCCCCTGCCGGCGGCCGGCCCCCTGCCGAACGCCGTCGGCGTGCTCGCCGTCACCCACGCGGCCGGCCTGCTCGTCGTGGCCCTGACCGCCGCGGACGAGCGACGCGCCGTGACCCCGACCGACCCGAGACGCCGATCAGCGGCGCGCCGTTACCGGCGCCCGCCGCCGGAGAACGCCGTGACCGCCACCGACGAACGGAGAACGCCGTGACCCGAGCCGACGAACGGAGGACATCGTGAAGACACTCTTCCCCCCGTACGCCCATCCGTCCCCCGACCTGCCGCTGGACAACGAGACCTGGATCGTCCGGGAGCTGCCCGGCGAACGACGCACCCTGCACCAGTCGCTCGGCCGGATCGATCTCGACTGGGGCAGCCGCTCCCTCGCCGACGTGCTGGCCGATGTGGAGGCCTGGCGCGAGGACGGTGCCGAGGGCCTGTTCCTGGACCGGGCACCGGCCGGCTCCGGCGGGGTCGGCCCGGTCGCCCTCACCGTCCGGCTGGCGGCCCGCCGTGGCCTGCACCGCGTGGTGCTCAACCCGGGCGTGCCGACCCACCCGCTCTACCGCGAGCTGGGCGTGCGGATCTGCACGTTCGAGGGGCCGTGGGCGGCCTATCAGAGCTGGGACGGCGACGGGGTGCGGCCGGGCGACGGCCACATCGTGCACGGCGTGCCGCCCGCGCTGCTCACCGCCGCCCGCCGGTTGATGGGCCGGCGCGGCGCGGGCTTCGGCCTGGCCACCGACGCCAGCCCGTGGGTCAGCGCAGCGGCTTCCGCGGGCGGGGCTGGCAGCGCGGACAACTGAACGAGGACCGGTTCATGAACTGCTCGCGGCGGATCGGCGTGCCGCACCGGTGACAGGGCTCGCCCTCGCGGCCGTAGGCGTTCAGCGACCGGTCGAAGTACCCGCTCTCGCCGTTCACGTTCACATACAGCTCGTCGAAGCTCGTCCCGCCCGCGACGATCGCCTCGCCCAGGACGTCGCGGATGTGGCCCAGCAAACGGCGTACGGCCGGCCTGGTCAGTTGATCTGTCGGCCGTGCGCCGTGCAGTTGCGCACGCCAGAGCGCCTCGTCGGCGTAGATGTTGCCGACTCCGGAGATCAGGCTCTGGTCCAGGATGGCGCGTTTGATCTCGGTGTGCTTGGCGCGCAGCCGGTCGACGAACGCCTCGTCGTCGAAGAGCGGATCCATCGGGTCGCGCGCGATGTGGGCGATCTCGGCGGGCAGCTCGGCGCCGTCCTCGGAGAGCGACAACCCGCCGAACGTGCGCTGGTCGACGAAGCGCAGCTCCGGGCCGTCGTCGGTGAAGGTGATCCGGATCCGCAGATGCTTCTCGTCCTCGGCGTCGGCGGGCTGCATCAGCAGCTGGCCGCTCATCCCGAGGTGACCGATGATCGCGTCACCCGAGTCGAGCGGGAACCAGAGGTATTTGCCGCGCCGGGAGATGTCCCGGATGGTGCGGCCTTCGAGCATCGCGATGAAGTGCGCGTCGCCGGGCAGGTGGCGGCGGATCGCGCGGGGGTGACGCACCTCGACGGTCCGGATCGTCCGGCCGGCCACCCACGTGGCCAGTCCCTGCCGGACGGTCTCGACCTCGGGCAATTCGGGCACTCGGACCTCTCCTCAATGGCGATCACAACGTGTACGGCCAGACGGCGACCAGGTAGGCGCCGTACCAGAGGCCGAAAGCCGCCCACGCCATGATCGACAGCACGGCCACCCGGGGACGGGCCCGGGCCGCGGCCACGGCGGCCGGGAGCAGCGTCAACAGCACGGGCACGAGCAGCCGCGGCTTCGAGTGATAGAAGCCGGCCTGGCCGTAGACCAGCACCATGGACACCACTCCGTAAACGACCAGCGGCAGCCAGGGCTTCCCGTAGAGGGCGACGACCGCCGCGGCCAGGGCGACCAGCAGGATCAGCGCGACGCTCATCGGCACCCAGCCGTCGCCGGTGGTCAGCGTCGTCTTCAGGAACGTCCAGGTGCTGTGCCCGAAGTCGAAGGACGTGCCCCAGCCGGCCGTCTGGATCTTGAACCAGGCCCGTGGGTCGTGCAGCCGGACGGCGACCCAGATCAGGAACAGGGGCACGCCGGCCAGCGCGACGGCGGCGGCGAGCAGCGGCTGCCAGCGTCTCTTCTCGCGTACGGCGATCACCGCGGCCACGGCGAGCCCCAGCGCGGCGGCCGCACCGGTCGGCCGGGTCAGCGCGGCGGCCAGGCCGAGCAGACCGGCGGCCCACCAGACCTGGCGGTGTGCGGCCACGAACATCCCGGCGACCAGGGCGAGGAACAGCCCCTCCGTGTACGCCATCGAGAAGACCACCGTGACCGGCGCGGAGCAGCAGATCGCCACCAGCGCCCACCCGGTCCGGCGGTGGTACAGCGTCGTGCCGAGCAGGTGCAGCGCCACGGCCAGGCCGATCGAGGCGAGCCAGGCAACGGTGAGCGCGGCCGTGGATGCCGACAGGCCCAGCCTGTCGAACGCCCGGATCAGCATCGGGTAGAGCGGGAAGAACGCCAGCCCGTTGCCCTCGAGCCGGCCGGTCGCGCCGTCGTAGGTGAACCCGTGCGGGTATCCCTCCGTGGCGACCTTGAGGAACCACCCGGCGTCCCATTCGAGCAGCTGGTCGCGCACGCTCTCGCCGTTCTTGGCGGCACCGCCCAGCCAGGCGAGCATGAGCAGCTGCACGACCCGGGTCGCCGCGAAGATGCCGACCGCGATCCCGACGCCGCGCCAGGCGCCGGCCAGGCGCCAGAGACCCTGCCGCTCGTCCGGCGGGGTCTCGACCCGTTCCTCCACGGTCAGGCTCACTTGTCGAGCTCGTCCTCGTCCGCTGCTGCCTTCTTCTCCGGGTCCTCGCCCTCGGCGCGGTCGTTGAGCGTACGCCAGGCGGCCGCGGCGGCCCGCTGCTCGGCCTGCTTCTTGCTGCGGCCCTCCGACCCGCCGTACCGCTCCCCGGCCACCACCACCCAGGCGGTGAACGTCTTGGCGTGATCCGGGCCGGAGTCCTCGATGACATAGTCCGGCACGCCCAGGCCCAGCGCGGCGGTGAGCTCCTGCAGGCTGGTCTTCCAGTCCAGGGCGGCACCGCGCCCGGCCGACTCGGCCATCAGCGGGTCGAACAGCCGGTGGATCACCTCGGCCGCGATGTCCAGCCCGTGCTCCAGGTAGATCGCTCCGAGCAGTGCCTCCAGCGTGTCCGCCAGGATGCTCGCCTTGTCCCGGCCGCCGGTGGTCTCCTCACCCTTGCCGAGCAGCAGGTGCGGGCCGAGCCCGGCCGGGCCGAGACCGCGGGCCACGTCGGCCAGCGCGTGCATGTTGACCACGCTGGCCCGCAGCTTGGCGAGCTGGCCCTCGGGCAGGTCGGGGTGGTTGTGGAACAGAGCCGAGGTGATCACCACGCCGAGCACCGAGTCGCCGAGGAACTCCAGCCGCTCGTTGGTCGGTAACCCCCCGTTCTCGTACGCGTAGGAGCGGTGGGTGAGCGCGCGCTCGAGCAGACCCGGCTCGAACGGCACGCCGAACGCCTCCTCCAGGGGCAGGGTCGGCGGCCGGCGACGCTTATCACTCATGGGAGACACCTCGTTGTGCTTCGATCATCTCGGCCACGGCCGCGTTCGCGGCGCGGCGATGGAGCTGGGCGGCGAAGGCGATGCCGGCCGCGACGTCCGATCCGGACGCGGAACCGTGGCAGACCACGACGGTGCCGGCGACGCCGAGCAGGGCGGCGGCCCGCGGCGGGGGCTCCGCCGTACCGGGCGGGCCGATCCGGGCGTACGCGGTCTCGAGTCCCTTGAGCAGGACGTTGCCGGAGAAGCCGTCGGTCAGGACGACGTCGGCGACGGCACCGGTCACGACGTCGTTGCCCTCGACCAGGCCGGCGTAGCGGGCACCCGCGGGCAGGGGGAGAGCTGCGAGCAGAGGCGGCAGGGCACGCCGCAGACGGTCGCCCTTGCCGGGCTCGGTGCCGATGGTGAGCAGGCCGACGCGGGGCTCGGCCAGACCCAGGAGGACTTTTGCGTACGCCGTACCGAGCCGGGCGTGCATGGCCAGCGTCTCGGCGTCCGGGTCGACCGAGGACCCGACGTCGAGCAGGACGAGGCGGCCGGCGGCGGTGGGCAGCATCGCGGCCAGAGGTGGGCGGCGCACGCCGGGCAGCCGGCCCAGGGCACGCGCGGCCGCGGTGACGATGACGCCGGTGTCGCCGGCGGAGAGAACGGCGTCGGCCTGCCCGGCCGCGACCGCGAGCATGGCGTCACGGATGCCGGGGTCGTCGGCCTTCAGCGTGGTGACCCGGGCTCGCTCGGCCGGGCCAAGGGCGTGCAGAACCGCGTCGGCTGCGTTACGCGGGCCGACGAGCAGCAGGTGAAGGGCCGGATCGGCCTGGCAGGCGCGCAGAGCGCCGTCAACCACGACGGCGGGAGCTTGGTCCCCGCCGAGGAGGTCGACGGCGATCCGCGCGGTGCCCGGCTCCCCGACAGT
>NZ_CAKUCL010000240.1 GCF_934643405.1 uncultured Actinoplanes sp. | reverse complement strand
CTTCCGCACCTGCCGTCCCACCGCACCGCGCGATAACTCCCACCCGGGTGACGCCATCTCTCACACCCGCCGCCCGGCGCGACGACACCCGCCCAGGCGACGCCACCTCCCACACCCGCCACCTCAACCCGCCGTGCGACGACTCCAGCCCAGGCGACGCCACCTTCCCACGCCCGCCGCCCCACCCCGCCGCGCGATGACCCCCGTCCAGGCGACGCCATCTCTCACACCCGCCGCCTCACACCCGCCGTCTCACCGGTCCGCGCTGATTCCCGCCCGGCGAAGCCATCTCTCACACCGCCGTTCCACCGGGACGCGTGACGATTCCCGCCTGCTTGGCGGGCGCCACTCCTCACCGCCGTTCCAGCCCGCTCCGTGCGGATACCGGCCCGGCCAGATTGCGCTAGTCCCCCACACCACCGATTGCCGTCGGCCTGGACAGCGCGACCCCCCGATGCGCCGACCGAAGCCCAGCGCGGCCGGCATATGCGGCGTCACAATCCGCCGCTCCGACCGTCGGCGCCTCGGAACGGGATATATCGGTCAAATCTGTTCTCGGTGCGTCGATCTTTCCCCGTAAGCTGCGGTTTTCCGGAGCGGCCTGTGGACAAGCGGCGTGTCATCCACAGGTCGTGACTTCGTCGGTCATTGATCGGCCGGCCCCGGCATCCTCATCCCCATGCCGCACCCGCCAGCCACCATCCACGACGCCCGCATCGCCGCAGCCCGCGAATCTCCGCACCGCGGTCGCTCCCCGACCGCGGGAGGGCGGCGCGACTGACTTCACGGCGGGCCGCCGTGGGCCCGGAAGTCAGTTTCGTCCGGCGCCGCCCTTGCGCCCCGACCGGCTCTCGAGCGAAGGAAAGGTGAGGCCTTACGACGAGCAGCTAGGAGAGACAGGCCGCCCCGAAGTCTCCCGCGGGGCGGCCGCCAAATGCCGGCCATCGGCTTGGCCGTGACGGCGAGAGCGCGATGACCGCGACGGCGAGAGTGCCGGCGGCGGCCAGAGTGGCGACGGCGACAGCGACAGCAGCGGCGACGGCGTCAGCGACAGCAGCGACGGCGACAGCGGCGAGGGCGAGCTTAGAGGCGGGTGACGATGGCGTCCGCCATGCGGGCCGCCGACCCCGGCGCGGTGCGGAAGAACAGCGACGGCTCGGTCAGCTCCAGCTCCACCAGCAGCGGCTCGCCATCAGGCCCGGGGATGAGGTCCACCCGCGCGTAGAGCAAGCGCTTCGACCCGCCGGGGATCGCCGCGAGCGCCTTCGCCGCGACCGCCAGCTCGGCCGGTGACGGCTCCCGGGCGGTGATGACCTCGTCGCCCGGATCGATCGTGCCCTCGTCGGGGCCGGTGAGCATCGGGCCCTTGCGCGCGCCGTGGCTGAAGGTCAGCTCGCCGGCGGCGTCGGGCAGGCACAGCACCGACGTCTCGCCGTGGCTGTCGACCGCGGTCAGGTACGGCTGGATCATCGCGGTGCGGCCGGCGGCGGTCAGCCGGTCCACGTGTGCGACGGCCAGGGCCGCCTGGGCGGGGAGGCGGTAGCGGCCGGTGTCCTGGCTGCCGGCGCTGATCGTGGGCTTGACCACCCACTCGCCGTCGGCGGGCGGGGTCCAGTGCGCGCCGGGCGCCACGAACGTCGTCGGGGTGGTCGGCACGCCCGCGGCGGCGAGCTCGTCCAGGTAGCGCTTGTCGGTGTTCCACTCGACGATGTCGGCCGGGTTGAGCAGGCGTGGCACCCGGTGGGCCCAGGCCACGAAGGCGTCGCGGCGCGGTACGTAGTCCCACGGCGAGCGCAGCACCGCGAGGTCGTAGGCCGCCCAGTCGGCGGCGGGGTCGTCCCAGCGGACCGCGTCGACGGTGAGGCCGCGCTCGCGCAGGGCGTCGCGCAACGGGAAGTCGTCGTCGTAGAGGTCGGGGAAGATGTCGGAGGTGACGAGAGCGACCCGGGAGGTGATCCCCCGGGTCGCGTGGTGGTTGGTGGGCAAGTTCAGCGGGCCATGCTCCGGCGCGACATCGAGCGCCACAGGTCGTTGCTGGGGCGCATCTGCTCCATGAGTTCGCGCTCCCACTCGTTCTCCACTTCGACGCCGGCCAGCTCGCATGCTTCGCGGGCGACGTCGGTGCTGCCGGCGAACTGGTCGGACCACTCGCCGTCCTGGCCGACGAGGACGATCCGGGCACCACGCTTGCCGACGTACTCGATGACCGCCTTGGCGCCGCCATGGCCGTTGGCGAAGTCCTTGATCCCCGCGGTCAGTGTCGTATCGGAACCTTGAGCCATGACGGGAACTCTAAGCACCGCCGCGTTCGGGGCAAGTACCCTCGCCACAATTTTGTGATGCCAATTACCTGCAGGTTTAACTATTCGGAGCATTGGTATGAGCCGATTGCGTCCGAATTATCCCATCCACCGGCTTCCATCGATTGAGTGACGGAAAGTAACCCCTTTGGCACTCATTCCGGACATCCTGTGCGTCGAATGTGACGCTCAGATGAGAGCGTCCAGTGCGAGGGCCGCGAACAGGATCGTCAGGTACGTGATCGACCAGTGGAACAACCGCATCGGCTTCGCCGGCTCGCCGCGGCGGGTCCGCTTCACCAACAGGAGCGCCTCACCCAGGAACAGCGCACCGGCCACCGCAGCGGTGATCCCGTAGATCGGCCCGACGCCCACCGACCGGCCCAGCGGCCACGCCACCAGCGAGGACGCCACGGTCAGGACGGTGTAGAGGACGATCTCGCCGTTCACCCGGTTCATCGAGCGCACCACCGGCAGCATCGGCACCCCGGCACGGGCGTAGTCATCCTTGTACTTGATGGCGAGTGCGTAGAAGTGCGGCATCTGCCAAAAGAAAACAACGGCAAAAAGCACCCATGCCGGCGCGGCCACCGAACCGGTCACCGCCGCCCAGCCGATGATCACCGGGGCGGCACCGCAAATGCCGCCCCAGAACGTGTTCGCCGGGGTCCGCCGCTTGAGCCAGAGGGTGTAGACGACGTCGTAGTAGAAAATCGCGCCCGCGGTCATGGCCGTGGCCAGCCAATTCGTGAAGACGGCCATCAGCGCGACCGAGATCACGGCCAGTGTCAGCCCGAACACAAGGACTGACTTCGGCGTCACACTTTGCGCGGGCAGCGGGCGCCTCTTCGTGCGCCGCATCAGCTCGTCGATGTCGCGGTCGATGTAGCAGTTGAGGGCGCTCGCGGCTCCGCCGGCAAGACCCCCGCCGACCAGGACGATCACGAGAGTTCGCAGGTCAGGCCACCCGCGCGCGGCAATCATCATGGTCGGGATGGTGGTGACCAGGAGCAGCTCGACGATCTGCGGCTTGGTCAGCGCGAGGTACGCGCGGAACACACTGATGAGATCGCGGCGCCTCTCGGTGCGGCCCGCTTTCGCGGCGCGCTCCCGAACGACCGGCGGCCGTCCAGGGACGGGACGCTCGGTGATCATGCTCACGGACTGCCACCTTCCGGCATCGGCACTAGCCAACTCACGACCGTTTCCGGCGCTGGCCGGCGGCACGCTCGGACAGCCTACGCTCAGCCGTTCGCGCTGCTCCGGCCACCCGGGATAGGTGCAGGGCGTCACATGGGGGCATGTCCGCTCTCAGCGTATGGGGGTGGGGCGTTCCCCCGGCGAGGGTTTACCGCAAGTAGATAGGGTCAACCTCAAAAGGGTCCCTTAATCCATGCTCGAGGAGCACAACCGACGTGGCTGCCAAAGATCATGCTCTCAATTGGTCCGACCTAGACCGCAAAGCGGTGGACACCGTCCGGGTCCTGGCCATGGATGCCGTCGAGAAGTCCGGCAACGGGCACCCCGGCACCGCCATGAGCCTCGCGCCGGCCGCATATCTGCTGTTCAACCGGATCATGCGGCACGATCCCACCGATCCGCTCTGGCCGGGACGCGACCGTTTCGTGCTCTCCGCCGGCCACTCCAGCCTCACGCTCTACATTCAGCTCTTCCTCAGTGGTTACAGCCTGTCGCTGGACGATCTGGCCTCCCTGCGGCAGTGGGACTCGCTGACCCCCGGTCACCCGGAGTACGGCCACACTCCCGGTGTCGAGGTCACCACCGGCCCGCTCGGCCAGGGCATCGGCAACGCGATCGGCATGGCGATGAACGCCCGCCGCAAGCGCGGCCTGTTCGACCCGTCGCCGGACAACGGCGACTCGGTGTTCGACCACAACATCTACGTGATCTGTTCGGACGGCGACATCGAGGAGGGCGTCAGCCACGAGTCGAGCGCCATCGCGGCCGTGCAGAAGCTCGGCAACCTCACGGTGATCTACGACGACAACGAGATCTCCATCGAGGACGACACCCGCATCGCCAAGAGCGAGGACGTCGGCGCCCGGTACGAGGCGTACGGCTGGCACGTGCAGACCGTGTCGTGGCGCAACGGCGACCCGGACAAGGGCGAGTACCACGAGGACGTCGAGGCGCTGTACGACGCGATCGAGGCCGCGAAGGCGGTGACCGACAAGCCGTCGTTCATCGTCCTCAAGACGATCATCGGCTGGCCCGCGCCGAACAAGCAGAACACCGGCAAGATCCACGGTTCCGCCCTGGGCGCCGACGAGGTCCGGGCGACCAAGGAGATCCTCGGCTTCGACCCGAACGAGACGTTCGCGGTCTCCCCGGAGGTGCTGGCGCACACCAAGGCGGTCGCCGAGCGGGGCCGCGCCGCGCACGCCGAGTGGCAGAAGTCCTTCGACGCCTGGGCCAAGGCCAACGCCGAGCGCAAGGAGCTGTGGGACCGGGTCACCGCGCGCAAGCTTCCGAACGACTGGGAGAAGGCGCTGCCGGAGTTCCCCGCCGACCCCAAGGGCATCGCCACCCGGGCCGCGTCGCAGCAGGTCCTCAACGCCCTCGCGCCGGTGCTGCCGGAGCTCTGGGGCGGTTCGGCCGACCTCGCGGAGAGCAACAACACCACGATGAAGGGCGAGCCGTCCTTCATCCCGGCCGAGTACGCCACCAAGGAGTTCCCGGGCAACGAGTACGGCCGCACGCTGCACTTCGGCATCCGCGAGCACGGCATGGGGTCCATCCTCAACGGCATCACCGCGGACGGGGGAACCCGCCCGTACGGAGGAACGTTCCTGGTCTTCAGCGACTACATGCGGGGCGCCGTCCGGCTCTCGGCGCTGATGAAGCTGCCGGTGATCTACGTCTGGACGCACGACTCGATCGGTCTGGGCGAGGACGGCCCGACGCACCAGCCGATCGAGACGCTGTCCGCGCTGCGCGCCATCGTCGGCCTCAACGTGGTCCGCCCGGCGGACGCCAACGAGACCGCGTGGGCCTGGCGGGGTGCCATCGAGCACACCGACTCGCCGACCGCGCTGGCCCTGTCCCGGCAGGCGCTCCCGACGATCGACCGCACCAAGTACGCGTCGGCCGAGGGCGTCCTCAAGGGCGGCTACGTCCTCTCCGAGGCATCCAACGGCGAGCCCCGGGTGATCCTCATCGGCACCGGCTCCGAGGTGCAGTACTGCCTGACCGCCCAGGAGCGGCTGGAGGCCCAGGGCACCCCCACGCGCGTCGTGTCGATGCCCTGCCAGGAGTGGTTCTACCAGCAGCCGACCGCCTACCAGCAGGAAGTTCTGCCGCGCGGGGTGAAGGCCCGTGTGACGGTCGAGGCTGGCATCCGGATGAGCTGGGATCGCATCCTTGGAGAAGCGGGCGAGCCGGTCAGCATCGAGCACTACGGCGCCAGCGCGCCCGCCAAGATTCTTTTCGAGCAGTTCGGCTTCACCGCGGACAACGTGGTGGCCAAGGCCAACGCCGCCCTGGCCAAGGTCGGCGAGATCACCGGTCACACGACCGGGAATTGAGAGGTACGCGATGACCGACAGGCTGGCCGAGCTCTCCGCACAGGGTGTTGCGGTGTGGCTCGACGATCTCTCCCGGGTCCGGCTGACCTCGGGCGGGCTGGACAAGCTCCGCCGCGAGCAGCACGTGGTCGGGGTGACCACCAACCCGAGCATCTTCCAGAAGGCGCTCTCCGACGCCGACGCCTACGACGACCAGCTGCGTGACCTGGCCGCCCAGAGCGTCACGGTGGACGAGGCCGTACGCCTGATGACCGCGCAGGACGTCCGCAACGCGTGCGACGTCATGCGGCCGGCGTACGACGCGTCCGCCGGGGTCGACGGCCGGGTGTCCATCGAGGTGGACCCGCGCAAGGCCCACGACACGGCGAGCACCGTCGCCGAGGCCAAGACCCTCTGGTGGCTGGTGGACCGGGAGAACCTCTTCATCAAGATCCCGGCGACCCTCGCGGGCCTGCCGGCGATCACCCAGACGCTCGCGCTGGGCATCAGCGTCAACGTGACGCTGATCTTCTCGCTGGAGCGGTACCGCGCGGTGATGGACGCGTTCCTGGAGGGTCTGGAGCAGGCCAAGGCCAACGGCCACGACCTGTCCAAGATCGGTTCGGTGGCGTCGTTCTTCGTCTCGCGCGTCGACACCGAGACCGACAAGCGCCTCGACAAGATCGGCAGCGACGAGGCCAAGGCGCTCAAGGGCAAGGCGGCCATCGCCAACGCCCAGCTGGCGTACGAGGCGTACACCGAGGTCTTCGGCACCGACCGCTGGCAGGCGCTGGCCGACGCGGGCGCCCACCCGCAGCGTCCGCTCTGGGCCTCCACCTCGACGAAGAACCCCGAGTACAAGGACACGATCTACGTCGAGGACCTGATCGCTCCCGGGACCGTCAACACGATGCCGGAGGCCGTGATCCACGCGTTCGCCGACCACGGCGTGACCAACGGTGACACGATCACCCCCTCGTTCGGGTCCGCGAAGCAGGTCATGGCCGACCTCGCGGCGGTCGGCATCGACTTCGACGACGTCGTGCAGGTCCTCGAGGACGAGGGCGTCGAGAAGTTCGAGGCCAGCTGGGTCGAGCTGCTCGACGGCGTCAAGAAGTCGCTGGACGCGGCGGCGAGCGGCTCGTCGAGCCCGAGCGACGCGGCCTGAGTGAAGCAGTAGGACGGCCGGGGTCCGCGTGATGCGCGGGCCCCGGCCGGGCAAGGCTTAAGACACCTGCACGACACCGAGAAACTGGCAGGATGGACCCCGTGGGCAATCCGCTGCGTACCGCACAGGACCGCAGGCTTCCGCGGATCCCGGAGCCCTGTGCTCTGGTGATCTTCGGAGTCACCGGTGACCTGTCTCGAAAGAAGCTCATCCCGGCCGTTTACGACCTGGCCAACCGCGGTCTCCTGCCGCCCGGTTTCGTGGTTCTGGGCTTCGCCCGCCGCGACTGGGGCGACGGAGACTTCGAGTCGCTGGCGTACGAGGCGGCGAAGAAGGGCGCCCGGACCCCGTGGCGCGAAGACGTCTGGCAGCGTCTGGCCAGCCAGTTCCAGTTCGTGCCCGGATCGTTCGACGACGACTCCGCGTTCGACAACCTGGCCGCCACGCTCGACGACCTGCGCGAGCGCAACGGCATCCCGGGAAATGCCGCCTTCTACTTCTCCATCCCGCCGGCCGCGTTCCCGCTGGTGCTCAACCAGCTCGCGCGCACCGGGATGGCCGACAACGCCAAGTCCGGCGGCTGGCGCCGGGTCGTGGTGGAGAAGCCGTTCGGCAACGACCTGGCCACCGCGATCGCGCTGAACCAGCTGGTCGACGAGGTCTTCACCCCCGAGGACGTGTACCGGATCGACCACTATCTCGGCAAGGAGACGGTCCAGAACATTCTGGCCCTGCGCTTCGCGAACAGCCTCTTCGAGCCGGTGTGGAACTCCAAGTACGTCGACTCGGTGCAGATCACCATGGCCGAGGACGTCGGCATCGGCACCCGGGCCGCCTTCTACGACGCCTCCGGCGCCGCCCGCGACGTGCTGCAGAACCACCTGCTCCAGCTGCTCGCCCTGGTGGGCATGGAGGAACCGACGAGCTTCGACCCCAATGACGTACGGGCGGAGAAGCTCAAGGTCCTGAAGGCGATCAGCATCCCGAAAGACATCGCCAAGGGCACGGTCCGCGGCCAGTACCTGCAGGGCTGGGTCGCCGGCGAGCGCGCCGTGGGATACCTGGAGGAGAAGGACATCCCGGAGGACTCCACCACGGAGACGTACGTGGCGGTCCGCCTCGGCATCCAGAACAGGCGCTGGGCCGAGGTCCCGTTCTACGTGCGCGTCGGCAAGCGGATGCCGCGCCGGGTGACCGAGATCGCGATCCTGTTCAAGCGCGCGCCGCACCTGCCGTTCGACCCGGCCGACGTGGAGATGCTGGGCCACAACCAGCTGGTCATCCGCGTTCAGCCGGACGAGGGCGTGGTGCTCAAGTTCGGGTCCAAGGTGCCCGGCACCACCATGGAGGTCCGCGACATCGCGATGGACTTCCAGTACGGCGAGGCGTTCACCGAGTCCAGCCCCGAGGCGTACGAAAGGCTCGTCCTCGACGTGCTGGTCGGCGACCGGACGCTGTTCCCGGACGCCGCCGAGATCGAGCAGTCCTGGCAGGTCATCGACCCGCTGGAGGCCGCGTGGGCGGGCACCAAGCCGGAGCCGTACCGGGCCGGTGAGTGGGGTCCGCGCGCCGCGGACGAGATGCTGGCCCGCGAGGGCCGAACGTGGAGGCGTGCATGATCGGCTTGTGGGACACCACCGGCAACGAGGTCGTCAAGGCGCTCGCCGCCGAGCGGCGCAGCGCCGGTGGCGTGGCTTCCGGCCTCGCCCTGACCCTGGTCGCCATCGTGGAGGAGAAGAAGGTCCGCGAGGCCGAGGCGGCCGCCACCATCGCGGCGTCGGCGCACCCGTGCCGGCTGCTCATCGTGGTCCGCTCCGACCTCGAGGGCCGCAGCCGGCTGGACGCCGAGATCGTCGTGGGCGGGCGTCTCGGCCCGGCCGAGGCGGTCGTGATGCGCATGTACGGTCGTCTCGCGCTGCACGCCGAGTCGGTGGTCATGCCGCTGCTCGCCCCGGACGTCCCGGTCGTGACCTGGTGGCACGAGGAGCCGCCGGACATGATCGCGAACGACTTCCTGGGCGTGGTCGCGGACCGGCGGATCACCGACTGCGCGCTCGCGCCCGACCCGGTGGCCGCGCTGCGCCAGCGGGCGGTCGACTACGCGCCCGGCGACACCGACCTGACCTGGACCCGGATCACCCTGTGGCGCACCCTGGTGGCCGGCGCCTTCGACACCACCGAGGAGCGCGTCACCGGCGCGACCATCGTGGCGCCGAAGAACGACCCGACCGCCGCGCTGATGAAGGGCTGGCTGCAGTCCCGGCTGGGCATCGTGCCGAACTGGGAGGTCACCGACCGCGCCCCGCGGATGCACTCGGTGCAGCTGGAGACGGCCAACGGCGACTGCGTCACGGTCACCCGCGAGGAGAACACGGCGCTGTTCAGCCGCACCGGCCAGGAGGACCGCTACATGCCGCTGCCGAAGCGGCCGGTCGGCGACGAGCTGGCCGAGGAGCTGCGCCGCCTGGACGCCGACCAGATCTACGCCGAGGCGCTCGGCGCCATGGCCGGCATCTCCGACCTGGACCAGAGGCCGTCCGCCCGGGTGCACGTCTGGAAGGATCCGGCGCTGGCCGCCCGTCTGGGCGAGGAGACCGGCGCGATGGCCGGCCCCGGTGGCTCCGCCGCCTGAGGTACCCGACCTGAAGTAGGGGCCGTCCGCCATCCCGGCGGGCGGCCCGCATCCATCGAGGAGACGAACCCGTGAGCAAGACCCTGGTCGTGGTGGTTCCGGACGCCGACATCCTGGCCGCCACCGTGGCGTCCCGGCTGGTCGCCAAGATCGTCGACGCGCAGGCCGAGCGCGGTTTCGCGAGCGTCGTGCTGACCGGCGGCCGGATCGCCGGAAAGGTGCTGCACACCGTCAAGGACCTGCCCGCCGCGGCCGCGGTCGACTGGTCCCGGGTGGATCTGTGGTGGGGCGACGAGCGTTTCCTGCCGTCCGGCGACCCGGAGCGCAACGAGACGCAGGCGCGCGCCGCCCTGCTGGACGCGCTGCCGCTCGATCCGGCCAAGGTGCACCCGATGCCCGCCTCCGACGGCCCGGACGGCGACGACGCCGGTGCGGCCGCCGCCCGGTACGCCCGGGAGCTGGCCACCGGTGGCGCCGAGCTGCCGCCGTTCGACGTGCTCATGCTGGGCGTCGGCGAGGACGGTCACGTGGCCTCGCTGTTCCCCGAGCACCCGGTCCTGAACGAGACCGGCACCACCGCGGCGACGTTCAACAGCCCGAAGCCGCCGCCGACCCGGATCACGCTGACGATGCCGACGATCCAGACCGCCGACGAGGTGTGGCTGATCGCGGCCGGCCCGGACAAGAGCGACGCCGTGGGCCGCGCCCTCAACGGCGACAAGCTGCTGCCCGCCGCCCACGCGACCGGCACCGCGAAGACCTACTGGCTGCTCGACAAGGCCGCCGCCGCGAACGTGGCGCAGAGCTAGCCGCAGCGCGGTCAACCGCGCGACGAGATCTGCTGCACGGCCCAGCTGTTGCCGTCCGGGTCGTCGAAGAAGACGAAGCCGACGTTGTCCATCGGGTGCGGCGTCGGCGACGGGTTGACGCCCAGCACCTGCACGTCGCTGACCGCCACGCCGCGCTTGCTCAGCTCGGCGTGCGCGGCTTCGATGTCCGGCACCACGAGCTGTAACCCCTTGAGCGAGCCGGGCGTCATGTCCGGCACCGCGCCCTTGCCGATGACGATCGAGCAGCCGCTGCCCGGCGGCGTCAGCTGGACCAGCCGCACGTCGTCGCTGATCACGGTGTCGTGGTCGACGGCGAAGCCCAGCTGGTCGGCGTAGAAGGCCTTGGCACGGTCGATGTCGGAAACGGGGACGATGACGACTTCGAGGGTCCAGTTCATCGGGTCATCGTCGCAGAACGGGCGGCCCTTAGACTCGCGTCGTGCAACCCGAGATTCGCCCGTATCGGCCCGCTGACCTCGACGCCGTCTACGACATCTGCGTACGTACCGCCGATCTGGGCGCCGACGCGCGCGGCCACAACAGCGCGGACACTCTCGTCGGGGACGTCTACGCGGCCCCGTACGTGACACTGGAGCCGGAACACGCGCACATCCTGGACGACGGCACCGGCCGGGCGGTCGGTTACATCCTGGGCGCCGCGGACACCTCGCGGTTCGTCCGCCGCTTCCGCGACGAGTGGCTGCCGCGCGTGCGGGCCCGGTACACCGGCGACGACCCCCGCGACGCCGCCCTGCTCCGCCGGCTGCATCACCCCGAGTACATGCTGATGCCCACGCTGGGTGACTATCCCGCGCACCTGCACATCGACCTGCTGCCGGAATGGCAGGGCCGCGGGTACGGGCGGGGCCTGATGGAGGCGTTCCTGGGCGGCCTGCGCGCGGCCGGCGTCCGCGGAGTGCACCTGAGCATGTCGCCGCAGAACACCGGCGCGCGCGCCTTCTACGAGCGCCTGGGCTTCAAGCCGCTCGACGTGGCCCCGGACTCGGTCTTCGGCCGCTCGATCGACTGACCCCCACAGGCGGCGCCGGAGCGCCACCACCCGC
>NZ_CAKUCL010000239.1 GCF_934643405.1 uncultured Actinoplanes sp. | reverse complement strand
ACCTTTCGGGCGCAGCGGGACACGCGTCCTGACCGGCGGCTCCTGTCCCGGTGGCTGCCGCCTCGCCTGCCTCCTCGACCGGCCTCCGGACTCGGCAGGTGGGTTCCACAGAGGACGCCGTTGACCTGGTCCCGCCAGGCGCGGCGGTGGCTGCGCAGACCCGTCGATAGAAGGACGAACGAATCACCGCGCCCGCGGGTAACGCCGGAACGGCCGGACTCGCCGTGTGTGAGAGAACGGGCACCGCAGGTTGCTCGCATCGGCACCGATCAGGACGATCGGCGCAGCCGTGCGTTAGCAGAGGAAGGACCCGACCTCACGTGCAGTCTTCCCCCTCCCTGACCGGCAGCGTCCGGGGTGAACCCGCCGCCACCGCCGATCTCAGCGGCCGCTGCGTGGGCAACTCCTACGTCCTGGTCTGCCCGGTCGGGCACGGCGCCACCGGGACCGTGTGGCGCGGCATCGACCGCTCGACCGGCGAGTACGTGGCCGTCAAGCTGCTGCATGAAGGGCTGCTGAAACAGCCGAAGCTGGTGATCCGGTTCGTGCAGGAGCGCACGATCCTGATGATGATGCGGCACGAGAACATCGTCGGCGTGCGCGATCTGTTCAGCGTCGGCGGCTCGCTGGCGCTGGTCATGGACTACGTCTCCGGCGGCAGCCTGCGCTCGCATCTGCAGAGCGCCGGCACGCTGGCGCCGGCCGACGCGGCGGATCTGCTGGCCCAGGTGGCCGCGGCGCTCGCCCAGGCGCACGAGCTGGGGGTGGTGCACCGCGACGTCAAACCGGACAACATCCTGCTGCAGGACAACGAGGGCCGGCTGGAGGTGCGCCTCACCGACTTCGGCATCGCCCGGGTGCTCGACACCGCGGGGCTGACCACGCCGCAGGCCATCATCGGCACGCCGCACTACATGGCGCCGGAGGCGATCTCCGGCGACGCGGTCACGGCCTCCGACGTGTACGCCGTAGGTGTGGCCCTTTTCGAGCTGGTCACCGGTCATCCGCCGTACGCCGGGGAACCGCTGGCCGTGCTGCGCCGGCACCTGGACGAGAAGCCGCACCACCCGCCCGGCATGCCCGTCGAGGTGGGTGAGCTGATCGACTGGTGCATGGCGAAGAACCCGCGGGAGCGCCCGTCCGCCGCCGAGCTGGGTGACGCGTTGCGCCGGCTCGCTCGGCAGACCGCCGACGTGCCCGCGATGACGCCGCCCGGCGAGCTGACCGAGGTCGTCGGCGGGACCACGGCGAGCCACGCGGTGCCGCACCCGTCGGTCCGCCGCGTCCCGGCGAGACGCCGTCCGCGCAACGGCCCGCGCTCCTGGATGTGGCGCCGCCCGTGGGCCATGGTCGCCCTGGTCAGCGCCGCGGCCCTGGCGTCCGGGCTGGGCGGCTACCAGGCGTGGCACCTGATCCAGGACGCCGGGACGCCGTCGACGACCGCGGCCGGTCCCCCACCGCGGTTCGTCCAGGGCAGCACGCCGCCGTCGGCGAACCCGCAGGTCCTGCCGTCGGCGGCCGGCGGCACGGCGCTGCCGGCGATGGCCGGCGCGCTGCCGTCCGGTGCGGCCGGCGGTCTGCCCGCGATCCCCACCCCGGCCCCGAGCAAGGCGCCCAAGAAGGGCGGCGGCGCCTCCCCGGCCGGCGTGGACGTGCGGGGAGGCGCCACGGCGGAGGCGACGTTCGGGCCGTGGCGCTGCGGCGACGAGTACACCTGGGATCTGGGCCATCCGGTGCTGGCCCGGCCGTGCCACGCGACCGGCCCGACCGTACGGGTGATGGGTCAGATGGAGGCTTTCCCGGGCGTGCAGGCCGACATCTCGCTGACCGTGCGGGACGCGAAGAGCGACGAGGTGGTGGCCGGCCCGTTCACCTGCAAGGCGCTGATGTTCACCGACTTCGCGTTGAAGCACAACTGCGGCCCGGTCGACATGCCGGTGCCGCGCGGCGGGCGGTACGTGGTCGCCGAGGCCTGGGAGTACACGCAACGGCCGTTGCTCCCCGGCGGTGTGGCCCGGGGCCCGGCCTTCGACTGGTGACCGGGGGCGCGACCGGACGGTGGCCGCGCCCCCGGCAGACAACGGGAAACGGATCAGGCTCGCCACATCCGGAAGAACGGCGTCCCGTCCGGCAGCAGCATCTCGAAGGGATCCATGTCGGCGTAGCCGGTGCGGCGGTACAGACGCACGTTGTTCTGGTTCGTCGCCTCGAGGTACGCCGGCACGCCGGCCGCGTCCAGCTCGTCGTGCGTGTGTTTCATGAGGTGGCTGCCCAGCCCGTGGTCCTGGTGGTCCGGGTGGACGGCCAGGAAGGCGAGGTGCCAGTGCGGGTCGGCCGGGTGGTTCTTCTCGAACAGCACGTCGAGCGCGACGAACCGCTCCAGGTACGGCCCGGCCAGCGCGGCAAGCCGCTCGTCGTACTCGGCGGGGGCCGGCGCCTCACGGGTGTTGTCGAACCAGACCGCGGCGGCGACCAGCCCGTCGCCGGACGGGTTGTCGATGACATCCACCCGGCCGTACGTGTAGGCGTGCTCGGTGTAGAGCGTGAAGAAGTCGGCCATCACGCGGATACGGTCGTCGAGCGGCGGCACCAGGTACGCGTTCTGCGGCAGATCGTGGAACGAGTAGCTGATCAGGTGGCCGACGGCGGCGATCTCGTCCTCGCGGGCCGGGCGGATCTCGGGGTACGTCGTCACTTGCCGGTCTCCTCGTTGGACGCGAGCGCGGCGGAGAATCCGCCGCTGGTGGTGGAGCTGCGGGCGCCGAGGCCGATGCCGGCGTACACCTGGGGCCGGGTCGAGCGCAGGATCAGCGCCCAGATGATGCCGGCGACGGTGACCACGGCGAAGGCCAGCGGCACGACCCAGGTGGGCGCGCTACCGGGGGCGACGCCGAACAGCGTCGCGATGTTGCTGATCGCCAGGTAGGTCATCACCAGCAGCAGGATGCTGCCGAGGACGGGGGCGCCGACGCGGTGCCAGAAGTCCTCGCCCTCGCGGTGCTTGACGAAGTACCCGATGACCGCGATGGAGGTGACCGTGATCAGCAGCAGCACGCCGATGCCGCCGCCGGTGCCGCCCCAGAAGAAGAGGTTGACCAGCGGGTCCCAGCCCTGCACCGCGTACAGCACGATGACGATCAGGCCGAGCGCGGACTGCAGCAGCGAGCCGTTCTTCGGCGCGCCGGTGCCGGGGACGGTACGGCCGAGGGCGCGCGGCAGCACGCCTTCGCGGCCGAGCGAGAACGTGTACCGGGCGATGATGTTGTGGAACGAGATCATCGCCGCGATCAGCGAGGTCAGGAACAGCGCGTGGCCGAGGTGCAGGGCGGTGCTGCCGAGCCGCTCGGAGGCGACGTTGAAGAACAGCTCCGGGCCCTCGTTGCCGGCGCGGCTGACGACGTCGCCACCGGCCGCCGAGATCATCGCCCAGGAGGCGAAGCCGTACAGCACGGCGATCAGGGCGATCGCGATGTAGGTGGCGCGGGAGACCGTACGGCGCGGGTCGCGCGACTCCTCGCTGAACACCACCGACTGCTCGAAGCCGACGAAGCCGGTGACCGCCATGACCAGCAGCGCACCGGAGCCGGCACCGACCAGGCTGCCCGGGTCGAGCGGGGCGGACGACGCGTGGAAGTTCGGCGACAGGATGTCGGCGAAGCTGAACACCACGACCAGCACGATCTCGGCGACCAGCAGGGTGGCGAGCACCTTGCCGTTGACCGCGACGTCGAGCACGCCGAGCACGGCGGTGAGCGCCCAGACCACCAGGGCCAGGACCCACCACTGGACGTCGACGCCGAACCAGTCCGCGAACAGTGGCTGCGCGATGGCGCCGAAGCCGCCGTACGCCGCGATCTGGAACATGTTGTACGCCAGCAGGGCCACCCACGCGGCGCCGACGCCGAGCGGCTTGCCGATGCCCTGCGAGATGTACGCGTAGAAGGCGCCGGCGTTCGCGATGTGCCGGGCCATCGCCACGTAGCCGACCGCGAAGATCGCGAGCACGACGGCGACGGCGAGGAACGCGATCGAGATGCCGGTGAGGCCGGTGACGGCGAGACCGGTGGGTACCACACCCGCGACGACGGTGAGCGGGGCGGCGGCCGACATCACGAAGAAGACGACGGCCGCGACGCCCAGCCGGTCACGGGCCAGGGCGGTCGACAACTGACTGGGTTGCGGGGGTTTGGTTGCGGTCGCGGACACGCGGTTCTCCATCAGGGGGTGAGGGGTTGTTGACTTCTGGGATCAGGCGCGACGGGCCATGACGGCGTCGCCCACCGCTGCCTCGGCGTGGCCGACGAGTTCCTGGAGCATCGCGGGGAGCCGGCGCCGGAACTGATCGGTGAGCTGACCGCGGCTGCGGGTGTCGAGGGTGATGAAGACGTGCTGGTCGAGGCCGGTGGCCAGGATCAGCCCGGCGAGGACCAGGTCCGGGATGTCGAGCAGTTCACCGCGCCCGAGGAAGGTCCGGATGCGGGTGGCCGGCCAGCCGGCGATCATCGAGTCGGCCGGGACGAAGAACACCTTGGTGCCCAGCAGGCCGCGTTTCTCCTGCCGCTGCACCAGACCGGCCCGGGAGAGCCGGCGTTCGACGAGGTCGATGGCGATGCCGGTGGCGAGAAAGGCGATCCAGTCCCGTACGGCCCGGTGGTGCCCTTCACGCAGGAGCTGGTCGAGGACGGCGGTGACCGCCGGGTCGCCGGTCGGCCGGTCGTCGATCAGCACGATCTTGCCGTCGACGATGTCCAGCCGGCGCCAGAGGACGAGCTCACCGAGCAGCGCCCCGGCCAGGCCGAGGCCGAGCGTGGCCGGCGTGAGCAGGGACTTGCCCTTGACGGTGTCGTGGGCGGTCAGGAAGAGATCGTCCGCGAGGGGAAGCTGCGGCGATGACGCCACTGCGGCACTCCTCTCCGCGCGGCAGCCCCCGTGATCCTTACTCACAGTGAGCGCCGCAACCGTGCGAAACTAGTTACGTTGAGCGTTCCCGCGCACAACCCCGCGTAGCATGCCAGCGGATCTAGTCGCGCGCAATGTCCTTAGGGGATCGATCTTCAGTCCGATGTGGCGCGACCGCGAATGCATTCTGCAGAAAACTGTGGACCTGGCGTTTCATCGCTTGGATACAACGTTGTCGATATAGGACTCAGGCCCGGCCCGTACCGGATCCGAACCCCGTCCTTACCTGTTTCTGACGTTGTACATCTAGGTTCAGGAACATGACGGACCGTCGCGAGCTGTCCCACCTCTTACGCCGCGTGACATTCGGCCCCACGTCGGCCGAGGTCGACGCCGCCGCGCGCGACGGCGTGGAGCGCACGATCGCCCGGTTGTTCGCCGCGGCCGCCGCACCGGCGCCGCCCTCCCTGGGCCCGGACCCGCTCGCCGCCCTGCGACCCGGCGCCACCCGCGAGCAGAGGCAGGCCGGCCGCAAGGGTCAGCGTGATCAGCTGACCCGGGCACTGAGCTGGTGGCTCGCCCGGATGGCGGCGGCCGGCGGCACGGCTGCGGAGAAGCTCACCTTCTTCTGGCACGGCCATTGGGCGACCAGCGCGCAGAAGGTGCGCTCGGCCCCGCTCATGCTCGGCCAGCAGCAGACCTTCCGCCGGTACGGGACGGGCGACACCGGTCCGCTGGTGCGCGCGATGCTGCGCGACCCGGCGCTGATCCTGTGGCTGGACGGGCAGAAGAACACCCGGGCGGCGCCGAACGAGAACCTGGCCCGCGAGCTGATGGAGCTGTTCACCCTCGGCGTCGGCACCTACACCGAGGACGACGTGCGGGCGGGCGCGCGGGTGCTGACCGGCTGGCAGGTCGACCAGCGGACCGGCCGGGCCGTGCTGCGGCCGGAACGGCACGACCCCACGGCCGTGCGGCTGCTGGGGCGGGACGGGGTGGACGATGTGGACACGTACGGGGATCTGCTCGTCCGCAGTGACCACCACGTGCCGTTCCTGGTGCGGCGGCTGTGGATCCGCTACGGCTCGGGCGAGGCGCCGAGCCCGCAGGCCGTGAACCGGATCGCCGCCGCCGGGCGCGACACCACCGCCCTGCTGAGGACGCTGGTGACCGATCCGGACTTCCCGGCGACCCGGGGGCTGCTCGTGAAACAGCCGGTGGAGTGGGCGATCGGCGCGGTTCGCCAGCTGGGTATCGATCCGGCCGAGGCGAAGCTGCCCGCGATGCTCAAGGCGCTGGGCCAGGTGCCGTTCCGGCCGCCGTCGGTGGGCGGCTGGCCGGTCGGCGCCGCGTGGCTGACCACCTCGTCCACCGAGGCGCGGCTGCGGGCCGGGCAGCAACTCGCCACGCTGGCGCCGGCCGCGGCCGGCCGCCTGACCTCCGGCGACCGGCTGGACGCGCTCGCCGACCTGCTGGTCGTCGACGCCTGGACCGACCGCACCCGGGGTGCCCTGGCCGGGATCAAGGATCCGCGGCGCCTGCTGGCGCTGGGCCTGGCGAGCCCCGAGTACGCGGTCCACTGAGGAGGGACAACCATGGACACCGTCACCCGCCGCCGGTTCCTGGCCGCGAGCGGCGTCGCCGCCGTCGCCGCCGGCGCCGCCACCTACGGCATCAGGGAACTGCTCGAGACGTCCGCCGATCGCGATGCCACGGCGAAGACGCTCGTGCTGGTCACGCTCTACGGAGGTAACGACGGGCTGAACACCCTCGTCCCGTACGGGGATCCGGCGTATGCCGCCGCCCGCCCGCACCTGGCCTACGACCCGTCGCGGATCCTGCGGCTGGACGACACCTTCGGCCTGAACCCGGGCCTGGCCGGCCTGCACCGGCTCTACCAGGATCACCAGCTGGCGATCGTCCGGGGAGTCGGCTACCCGAAGCCGGACCACAGCCACTTCCGGTCGATGGACATCTGGCAGACCGCGCAGCCGGAGCGGCCCGGCACCACCGGGTGGCTGGGCCGCTGGCTGGACGCGGCCGGCGGCGACCCGCGCCTGGCCGTCTCGTTCGAACCGGTGCTGCCGCCACTGCTGGCCGGCGCGACCAGTGCCGGCGCGACCGTCCCCGGCGGCGAGGTGAGGCTGCCCGGCTCGGTGACCCCCGAGCTGCTGCGCGAGCTGGGCACGCCGTCGGCCGGCGAGACCCCGGCGCTGGCCCGCGCGTCGGCCTGCTTCGCCGATCTCCTGCGGGTGCGGGACCTGATCCGCGGTGTGGCCGAGGCGCCGGACGACGAGGACGAGACGCCGGCGACCGCGACCGGTGGCGCCGCTCCCCCGCTGGATCAGCAACTGGCGCTGGTCGCCCGCTGCGTCGAGGGAGGCGCGGCCACCCGGGTCTACTCGGTGTCGCTCGGCGGGTTCGACCTGCACGCCGACGAGAGGAGCGCGCAGGAGGCGCTGCTGACCAAACTGGACAAGCCCCTCGCGGCGTTCGCCCGGCGGGTGGCCGGCAAGGGCGTGGTGATCGCGGTCTACTCCGAGTTCGGCCGGCGGGTGCGGGCGAACGCGTCGGACGGCACCGACCACGGCACCGCGTCGAACGTGCTGCTGCTGGGCGACGGGATCGAGGGCGGGATGTACGGCGAGCCCCCGAGCCTCACCGACCTCGACGACGGCGATCTGAAGTACACCGTCGACTTCCGGGACGTCTACGGCTATCTGCTCGCCGAGGTGCTCGGCAGCGACCCGGCCCGAACCCTGGGCGGCTGGACCGGTCGCCTCACATTTAGTTGACGACGCAAATAGCCTGACGTATCGTGGTGGTCAGATAGTTGAAGCTTCAACGGAGGCCACGATGAGCCGCATGCCCGCCCTGTTCCTCAGCCACGGCGCCCCACCCCTGGTGGACGACGCGCGGTGGGTGAGCCAGCTCAAGGAACTCACCGCCGGGCTGCCCCGGCCGCAGGCGATCCTGATGGCGTCGGCGCACTGGGAGTCGGCGCCGCTGATGCTCGGTGCCACCGAGACGGTCCCGCTGGTGTACGACTTCGGCGGCTTCGACCGGAAGTACTACCAGGTGACGTATCCGGCGCCCGGCGCGCCGGCACTGGCGGCGCGGATCGAGAAGCTGATGCCGGACACCGAGCGGGTCGCGCGCACCGGCCGCGGGCTCGATCACGGGGCCTACGTGCCGCTGACCGTCATGTATCCGGAGGCGGACATCCCCGTGCTGCAGATGTCGCTGCCCACGCTCGAACCGGACCGGCTGCTCGACCTGGGCCGCCGGCTCGCCCCGCTGCGCGACGAGGGCGTGCTGATCGTCGGCTCCGGCTTCACCACCCACGGGCTGCCGTTCCTGCGGGACTGGCGGCCGGAGGCGGCCGCGCCCGGCTGGTCGGAGGAGTTCGACGCCTGGGCCGCCGAGACGCTGGCCCGCGGGGCGGTGGACGAGCTGGCCGACTTCCGCAGCCGGGCGCCGGGCATGCCGTACGCGCACCCGACCATCGAGCATTTCGCCCCGATGTTCCTCACGCTCGGCGCCTCGGGCGACCCCGAGCAGTCACCGGATCAGCCGATCGACGGCTTCTGGATGGGCCTGGCGAAACGGTCGTTCCAGGTCGACTGACGGCTATATCACCAGGTTATTCAGGTAGCTCCCAGGGTAAGCGGGGACGATGAGGGGACATTGCCCCCGCTTTTCCGGAGGTTCCACGTCTCATGCTTGAGGTCACCGCGCTCGGCTGGACGCTGACCATCGGGGTCGTCGTCGCCCTGCTCGCCCTCGATCTGACCCTGGGCGTCCTGCGCCCGCACGCCGTCGGCTTCCGCGAGGCCGCCGCCTGGTCGGTCTTCTACATCGCGGTCGCGATCGCCTTCGGGGTGGTCTTCGGCAGCGTGGCGGGCTGGGACTTCGGCGCGCAGTACTTCGCCGGCTACATCGTCGAGAAGAGCCTGTCGGTCGACAACCTCTTCGTGTTCGTGATCATCATGAGCACGTTCGCGGTCCCGGAGAAGTATCAGCAGGAGGTGCTGACCTTCGGGATCATCATCGCGCTGATCTTCCGGGTCGTCTTCATCGCCCTGGGTGCGACGCTGCTCTCGCTCTTCTCGTTCATGTTCCTGATCTTCGGGCTGCTGCTGATCTTCACGGCGGTGCAGCTGTTCCGGCACCGCGACGAGGACCCGGACATCGAGGACAACGCCCTGGTCAAGGTCAGCAAGCGGGTCCTGCCGGTCACCGACGACTACATCGGCGGCAAGATGATCACCCGGGTGGACGGCCGGCGGGTCGTCACGCCGATGCTCATCGTGCTGATCGCGATCGGCAGCTCCGACCTGCTCTTCGCGCTCGACTCGATCCCGGCCGTGTTCGGCGTGACCGACGAGGCGTACATCGTCTTCGTCGCCAACGCCTTCGCGCTGCTCGGCCTTCGCGCCCTGTTCTTCCTGGTGAAGGGGCTGCTCGACCGGCTGGTCTATCTGTCCAGCGGCCTCGCGGTGATCCTGGCCTTCATCGGCGCCAAGCTCGTGCTGCACTGGCTGCACACCGACATCAGCCACTCGGTGCCCGAGATCAGCACCGCGCTCTCCCTGGTGGTGATCGTGGTCGTGCTGGCCGTCACCACCATCGCGAGCCTGGTCAAGGTGCGAAAGGACCCGGACGCCAAGGCCCATGCGGGCAGCATCCGGGCCCGTACTCAGGCCGCCTCACCGGCTGACGAGCACCGTCGTCAGCCCCGGTAACCACCCAGGCCGGCGGTCGGGCGAATCCCGGCCGCCACCCGGTACGCGTCGTGGCGGTACAGGATGGCCCGGATCTCGGCCGTCTCCTCCGCGGTGTGGCGGCTCAGCAGCTCGTCGATCTCGGCGCGCTCGGCCGTGCTGCGGAACGACGCCAGCTCGTCGCTGAGCTTGCGGTGGGCGACCCGCATGGTGCGCCGGTTCGCCAGCACCGTGCGGACGTCGCGAAGCATGTTACTGATCTTCAAGGCCGTCTCCTTAACGGATCGTAATGGCGAAAGGCATCGTCGCCTTGTGGTTCAACGATCCAGGTGCTCGGCTCCATACCGAAATCAAGCAGGTAAAACCCTCGCTGTCGAAGTGACGGCCCCCACTGAATCGTGGTTACCGGCGTCACTCTGCGTGGACTATCCGCTGGTCACGCGCCCGAGGTGACCTCGGACACCGACGGAGTCTGCAGACGCGACGAGAGCTGGGTGCGCGACCGGACGCCGAGCTTGCGGTAGACCCTGGTCAGCGTCGCCTCGACGGTCTTGACGCTCAGATAGAGCCGGCTTGCGATCTCCCGGTTGCTCGCGCCGTCGCGCACCAGGGCCGCGATCCGCAACTCGGTCGAGGTGAGCCCCAGATCAAGCGGCGCCGAGTTTCCCTCGGTGCGGGCCAGCGCGCGCTCGGTCTGCTCGGCCCACGGCTTGGCGTCGGCGGCCAGAAAGATCGCCAGTGCCGCGCCGATCGCCACCCGGGCCGCCGCGTACCGGCGCCGCCGCCGTTCCGCCCCGCCCTGCACCAGCAGCGCGTGCGCCTGCTCGATCGGCTGGTGCAGCTGCTCGAAGTGCTGCGCCGCCGCGGCCGAGAGCACCACCGCCGAGTCGGCCTGGCCGCTCTCCGAGAGAACCACGGCGGCGGCCCGGTCGAGATAGCCGGTCACCCCCGGGGTGTTGCCCAGCCGGTGCGCGGCGGCCCGGGCGGCGGCGAGCGTGGCCGCGGCCTCGGTGTGCTCGCCCAGCGCGGCCAGGCCGCCGGCGAGATCGCCGTGCCAGCGCACGATCATCGGGTCGGCGCCGCCGGACTCGGCCTCCAGGTCGCGCAGCCGGCACAGCGCCGCCACGCCGGCCCGGGTCTCCCCCGCGCGCAGCTCGGCCTGCCCCAGCGCGTGCAGGTTGCGGCGCAGATAGAGGCTGTCGCCCTCCTGTTCGGAGGCCCGCACACCGCGACGGGCGAAACCGGCGGCCGCCGCCAGGCTGCCACCGGCGAGCTCGGCCACCGCGGCGGTGTACCAGGTCGGACCCGGCGACAGGCCGGCGCTCTGGGCGGCCTCGACGGCGCGGTGCGCGTACTGCAGGGCGTCGCGGCACCGGCCCGCCCGGGTGGCCACCTCGGACAGGCTGCGCAGCACCTCGACCCGGGCCTCGCCGATCCGGTCGTCCTCGGCGACCGCCAGCAGCTTGAGCAGCTCGGCACGGGCCTCGTCCAGCCGGTCGTCGACCATCGCGAACCGGGCCGCGATGTACCGCGGCCCGTAGTGCAGCCAGTCCGGCGCCGGGGTGGCGGGCAGCGCGAGCGCCTGGGCCAGGGTGGCCGACCAGCGGGGCTCGCCGCGCAGCCGCTGCACCTGGGCCAGCACGCTCAGTGCCATCGCCTCGCTGGTCGGGTCGCCGGCCCGCCGGGCGGCATCGGCGGCGCGGACGGCCTCGCCGGCGGCGCGGTCCGGTTCGCCGGTGAGGAAAGCGGCCCAGGTCAGCCGCAGCCGGACCGGGGCGAGCAGCGCCGGGTCGTCGCCGGCCTCGGCCAGCGCCGCCGCGAACGTCTCCCCCATCTCGGCCAGCGCCTGCCCGGCCAGATCCAGGAGCACCACCCGCGCCCGGACGCGGTGACCGGCCGGCGCGTCGGCCGCGATGACCGCCTCGGCGGCCCGGCCGGCCAGTGCCGCCG
>NZ_CAKUCL010000238.1 GCF_934643405.1 uncultured Actinoplanes sp. | reverse complement strand
TGCCAGCGGCGGAAGTAGTCGGCGCCGTGCCGCACGTCGAGCAGCCACTCGAAGTGCACCGAGCCGATCTCGCCGATCTCGCCCGCGGCCAGCAGCGTACGGACCTTCTCGTGGACCGGGTTGAACCGGTAGTTGAAGGCGACGGTCACGGTGCGGCCGGAGCGCTCGGCGGCGGCAAGGATCCGCCGGCAGCCGTCCACGTCCACGGTCATCGGCTTCTCGGTGATCACGTCGCGGCCCGCGTCCAGGGCGGTGACGATGTGGTCCGCGTGGGTGCGGTCCACGCTGGTGACGATCAACTGATCGACCCGTTCCCGCTGGAGCATCTCGGCGACGCGGTCCGCGCCGTACGTGGGAACCGGATCGCGCCCGGCCGAGGCCAGCCAGCGGTTGTGGGTGTCCATGCGGGACTGGTTGACGTCGGCCAGGGCGACCAGGTCGACGCGGCCGGCGTGGTCGCCGATCGCCCGCACGAACATCTCGGCGCGGTGGCCGGCGCCGACCAGAGCGAGCCGGAGCGGCATCGGACCTCCCGAGCTGGCGCTACAAAGGTTTGCAGCGAAGTTAGGCAGATCGATCCGATGCCGTCAACCGTTCGCCCGATTTGTCCAAGCTGGAGGACGGAGAACGCCCGGCGCACGACATTGACACTGATGCAAACGCTTGCATTAATGGGAGCCACTCCGTGACCGGCGCCACACCGAGGAGGCGAGCGTGTCCGTCACCATCCGCGACGTGGCCCGCGCCTGCGGCGTGCACATCTCCACCGTGTCGCGCACGTTCTCGGCGCCGCACCTGGTCAACCCGAACACCCGCAGCCGCGTGCTGACCTGCGCCGAGCAGCTGGGCTACCGGCCCAACCGTGCGGCCCGGGCACTGATCACCGGCCGCACGTACAACATCGGCCTGATCGTGGCCGACATCGCCAACCCGTTCTTCCCGCCGCTGATCAAGGCGGCCGAGAGCCAGGCCCGCAAGCACGACCACCACGTCTTCGTCGCCGACTCGAACGAGGACCCGGCGGTCGAGGAGGAGGTCGTGCGGGCCCTGGCCAAACAGGTCGACGGCATCCTGCTGGTCAGCCCCCGGATGAGCAACACGCTGATCGAGCAGCTCAGCCGCGAGGTCCCGCTGGTGGTGGTGAACCGGCAGATCCCCGGGATGCCCGCGGTCGTGATGGACGTGGCCCAGGGCGCGCGCCTGGCGATCGAGCACCTCACCGGGCTCGGCCACCGCTCGATCGCGCTGCTCGGCGGGCCGCGGGGGTCGTGGACCAGCCGGGAGATCCGGCGGTCGGCGACCGCCACCGCGCGGGCCGGCCGCGCCGCGCTGACCGTCCTCGGGCCCAACGCGCCCACCGAGGTCGGCGGTCTCGCCGTCGCCGCCGACGTGCTGCGGGCCGGCGCCACCGCCGTGCTCGCCTACAACGACCTGATGGCGATCGGCCTGATCGAGGGGCTGTTCGCCGCGGGCGCCCGGGTGCCGCGGGACGTCAGCGTCGTCGGCATCGACGACATCATGCTGAGCCGGCTCACCCGGCCGAAGCTGACCACGGTGGCGACTCCCACCGCCGCCGCGGGACGGGCGGCCGTCGACATGCTCCTCGCGAACGGCGAACAGCGTGGCGAACACGGCCGCGCCCGGCATGGCGACGACCGTCGCACCACCGCACACGTACACCTGGAGACCGAACTGGTCATACGCGACTCGACGGGGCCGGGCCCGGGTCCGCACAGCCCTGCGGACCCGGGCGACGTGATCGCCCCCGGAGGTGTCGCCTCCTAAAGAGGAGTAGCGCCATGGAGCCCATCACGAGAGGCGTCACGCCTGCTCAACGTACCTTGCCACGCCACCTGTCCCGCCGCGGCCTGCTGGCCGGGCTCGCCGCGGTGCCGGTGCTCGCCGCCACGTCCGCGTGCGGCGACGACTCGCCGTCCTCCACGGGCGGCAACGGCAAGACGGAACTGTCCTTCTTCTGGTGGGGCGCGCAGGCCCGCGCCGATCTGACCGACAAGGCGCTGGCGCTCTACAGCCGGCGGCACCCGGGCGTCACCTTCAAGAAGACCTGGCAGGCCAACCAGGGCTACTTCGACAAGCTGGCCACGCTCACGGCGGGCGGCAACGCGCCGGACATCTTCCAGATCGACGACAACTACATCTCCGAGTACGCCTCTCGCGGTGTCACGCTGGATCTCACGCCGTACAAGGAGGACGGGAAGCTGGATGTCACCAAGTTCCCGGAAAGCCTCTGGAAGTACGGGGAGGTCGGCGGGAAGCTGGCCGGCCTGGCCTTCGGCGAGAACACCCAGGGGCTGGTCTGGAACCAGTCGCTGCTGGACAGGTTCAAGCTGCCCGCGCCGAAGACCGGCATGACCTGGGACGCGTTCATCGACTGGGCCGCGCAGGTCACCAAGGCGTCGAAGATCCCCGGCACCCAGGACCCCAGCGCCGTCTACCAGGCGCTCTGGGTGTACCTGCGGCAGAACGGTGCCGACCTGTACAAGGATGACAAGCTCGCATTCGACGAGTCGCACATCGGCAGCTGGTTCCAGCTCTGGAAGGGCGCCCGGGACAAGGGCGCCTGCCCGACGCCGGACGTCATCCACGAGGGCAACGCCACCGACATCAGCAAGCAGCTGGTGGTCACCGGCAAGGCCGGCACCTCGTGGGTGTGGGTCAA
Organism: uncultured Actinoplanes sp.; assembly: GCF_934643405.1. Classification (GTDB taxonomy): domain Bacteria; phylum Actinomycetota; class Actinomycetes; order Mycobacteriales; family Micromonosporaceae; genus Actinoplanes. Next base: position 8,943 of record NZ_CAKUCL010000238.1, on the reverse strand, counting down.
CCAGATGCCGGAGCTGAAGAAGAACACCAAGGACACGCTCGGTGTGATGGCCTACCCCGGCGACCCGAGCGCCCAGTGGGCGCGGGCCTCGATGTACTTCTCGGTCTTCCGCGGCAGCCCGCACAAGGACACCGCGGTGGACGTGCTCAACTTCCTGGCCAACGACCCGGAGGCCGGCAAGATCCTGGGCACCGACCGGGGCATGCCGTCCAACCTGGACGTCCGCAAGCTGGTCGCGGACACGGTCACCGACCCGAACATGAAGCAGACCATCGCCGTGCAGACCGACCTCGGCACCCGGTTCGGGCCGTCCTCGCCGACCGTCCCGCCGAAGGGCCACAGCAAGGTGAAGACCGAGCTGGTCCGGATCGCCGAGGAGGTGCAGTACGGCCGGCAGACGCCGCAGCAGGGCGCCGCGGCGTTCGTGACCGCCGCCAAGGCAGCCATCGGGCAGAGCTAAGAACCGTGACTCTCACCCAGACGCCGCTTCCCGCCGACGTGCGGCGGGAAGCGGGTGTTCCCCGCCGCCGGCGCCGCGAGAACCTGGCCGGCTACGTCTTCCTGTCCCCGTGGCTGCTCGGCCTGCTCGGCATCACCGCGATCCCGATGGTCATCTCGCTGTACCTCAGCTTCACCGACTACAGCCCGCTGATCGGGGTGACCGAGTCGACCTGGGTCGGCCTGGACAACTACCGCCGGATGTTCACCGCCGACCCGTCGTACTGGCACGCCGTACGGGTCACCGTGACGTTCGCGGTCATCGCCGTACCGCTGAAACTCGCCGCCGCCCTGGGCGTGGCGATGCTGCTGAACCGCACGCTGCGCGGCATCGCGCTGTTCCGTGGCCTGTTCTACCTGCCGTCGCTGCTCGGCGGCAGCGTGGCGCTGGCCATCGTGTGGCGCAGCATGTTCAACCGCGAGGGCGCGTTCAACTCGTTCCTCGCGCTGTTCGGCGTGCACGGCTCGCCCTGGGTCAACGACCCGTTCTGGGCGCTGCCCACCCTGATGCTGCTGGCCGTCTGGCAGTTCGGCGCCCCGATGGTCATCTTCTTGGCCGGCCTCAAGCAGGTGCCGGCCGAGCTGTACGAGGCCGCGTCGGTGGACGGCGCCGGCGGGTGGCGGCAGTTCCGGCACATCACACTGCCCATGCTGTCGCCGGTCATCTTCTTCAACCTGGTGCTCGAGACCATCCACGGCTTCCAGGGCTTCACCTCGGCGTTCGTGCTCTCCGGCGGCACCGGCGGCCCGGTCGACGCCACCCTGATGTACACCCTGGACCTCTACCTCAAGGGCTTCACCGAGCTGGACATGGGCTACGCCTCGGCGATGGCGTGGGTGTTCCTGGTGGTCGTCGGCCTGATCACCGTCGTGTTGTTCTCGACCGGCCGGTTCTGGGTGCACTACTCGGATGCGGAGCAGCGATGAAAACCCGCCTCGTCGTCCTCGTCGCGATCCTGGCGGTCGTGCTCTACCCGCTGGTCTGGATGGTGGCCACCTCGGTCAAGTCCCCCGAGGAGATCGTCAGCAACATCGGCCTGCTGCCGCACGAGTTCACCCCGGGCAACTTCGCCGAGGGCTGGCGCAAGTTCGACGTGGGCTTCGGCCGCTTCTTCGTCAACAGCGCGATGGTGGCCGGGCTGACCGTCGTCGGCAACACATTGTCCTGCCTGCTTGCCGCGTACGCCCTCGGCCGCCTGCGGTTCCGCCTGCGTGGCCTGTGGTTCGCCGTCATGATCGGGACGTTGCTGCTGCCCGGCCACGTACTGATCATCCCGCAGTACATCCTGTTCCGGACCCTGGGCTGGGTCGGCGGCGACTGGCCCTACCTGCCGCTGCTCGTCCCGCACTTCCTGGCCACCGAGGCGTTCTTCGTGTTCCTGATGGTGCAGTTCATGCGCGGCATCCCCCGGGAGCTCGACGAGGCCGCGGTGATCGACGGCGCGTCGGCGTACAGCGTCTTCCGCCACGTCATCCTGCCGCTGTCCCGCCCCGCCCTGGTGACCACGGCGATCTTCTCGTTCATCTGGACCTGGAACGACTTCTTCCGCCAGCTGGTCTACCTGTCCGACCTCAAGGACTACACCGCGCCGGTCGCCCTGACCCTGTTCATCGACTCCACCAGCGAGGGCGCGGTCGGCCCGATGTTCGCCATGTCGCTGCTGTCACTGATCCCGGTGTTCCTGTTCTTCGTGGCGTTCCAGCGCATGCTCGTCGAGGGCATCAACACCAGCGGGCTGAAGGGATGAACCGTTTCCGGGACGCCGCCGACCTGGCCCTGGCCGGCATCGTCGTGACGGTGCTGTCGCTGCCGGTGCTCACCGCGGGCGCGGCGGTGGGCGCCGGCAGCGCGGCGGTCCACCACCTGGTCACGTACGGCCGGTGGCCGTCCCTTCTGGACTGCTGGCGGGCGTTCCGGTCGCGTCTGGTGCGCGGTCTGGCGGCCGGTCCGCTGGTGCTGCTCGCCGCGACGCTGGTGGCGGTGGACGTGGCGGCGCTGCGGCGAGGTGCGGCGCCCGGCGGCGCCCCGGCAACCGCGGCGGTGCTCACGGCAGCGTCGTCCGGCGCCGGTTTTGTGGGCTTGCTCGCCGTACGGTCCGGTGGCGCGGCGGTCGCCTATCGCCCCGCCCCGGTCTGTTCGGCGGCGGCCGTCCTGGCGGTGGCTGCGGTGCTCGCCGTTCTGGTGCACCCGGTGCTGGTGCCGGTGCTGGTGGGATACGTGCTGTTCGCCCTGCACGTGGTCACCCGCCGGCTGTCCGCGGCGGCCGTGATCGCCTCCCGGCGCTGAGGATCGATCGGGGGTACGGTACCGGCTGTGCGGGTGGGGATCGTGGGGGCCGGGGACGTCGCCTGGCGGCATGCGGCGGCGGTGGCCGCGGTGGACGGGTTGAGCCTCGTGGCGGTCGCCGACCGGGCGGGGTCGCGGGCCCGGGCGCTGGCTGCGGCGTACCGGAGCGAGGCCGTCGACTCTCTCGACGAGGTGCTCGCGCTCGCCGACCTGGTGGTGCTCGCGGTGCCGCACGCCCTGCACCGGCCGATGGCGATGCGCGCGGTCGAGGCCGGGCGGCGGGTGCTGGTGGAGAAGCCGCTCGCGACCACGGCCGCCGACTGCGACCGGATGATCGCGGCGGGCGGTGACCTGCTGCACGTCGGGCAGCAGGGGCGGTTCTTCGCCCAGGTCCGGGCCGCCAAGGCGGCGCTCGGGGGACTGGGTGAGCCGCTGCTGTACGTCGAACGGCGGTCCACCTCGTACCGGCGCGCCGACCGGCCGGCCTGGTTCGCCGACCGGGACCTCGCCGGTGGCGGCATCGCGATGCTCGTGGGCGTGCACAGCATCGACCGGGCGTCGTGGCTGCTGGACGCCGCGGTGCGGGAGGTGGCCGGGACGGTCGCGGCGCCGGACGGCTGGCCGGTGGAGACCTCGGCGGCGGCGACGTTGTACCTGAACCGGAACCTGCGGGCGCACCTGACGCTGGTGGACTCGCCGTCGTTCGTCCACGAGACCACGATCGTGTGCTCGCGGGGGACGCTGACGGTCGACGGGTCGGGGCTGACGGTGGACGGGCGGCGCGTACTGACCGTGGACGGCGATCAGGAGTACACGGCGTCGTTCCGCCGGCAGTACGAGGCGCTGCTGCGCGGCGAGCCGGTGGCGACTCTCGCGGAGGGACGGCGGGCGGTCGCGGCGGTGGAGGCGCTGTACCGGTCCGCTGCGGCCGGCGGACTGCCGGTGCCGCTGGAGTGAGTCGCGTCCGCTCATTGTCCGTAATGGACATTGGCGGCCGGCCGGGGAAAGAATGCCAGGGGTGCGGGTTCTCACCAAACGCCGGTTCCTCGACGAGATCGTGTCGGCGGCCCGGCGGCGTACGGCCGCGGACGTGCTGCATCTGGCGCCCGGGTCCGGCGGTGTCGTCGTCCGGTGGGAGGAGCCCGGTGTCGGTCAGCCCGTGCCGTACCGGGTGACCGATGACTGCCCGCACTGCGCGATCCTCGAGGCGGTGGCGGCGGTGCTGCCGCCGGACGACCTGCGGCGGCAGTACGAGGCGGTGCTGCGGACCGGCCGGCGCCCGCACCTGGTTCTCGCCCGGCCGGGGCGGGACTCGCCGTGGCGCGGCTCGTGCGCCGCGCAGGACGGCGACCCGCACGCGGACGCCGACTGCGACCGGCATTCCCGCTTCGCGAGCCTGTTCCCGCTGCCGGCCGAGGTCCTGAGCCTGTACGGGACGCCTCAGGAGGCCGAGGTGGACGTGCGGGGGCGTCTCGCCACCGCCCGGGGCCTGCTGGCCGCCGCGGCGGAGGTGGCCGGGGATCGGGCCGCAGCGGCCGCGACCCTGGCGTTCCTGCGCACCCGGGCGTTGCTCGGGCTGCCGGTCGCCGGGGTGGACAGCGCGGTGATCGCCCTGCGGCCGGCCGGTCGCGTGCCCCCGGAGTCCCCGCTGCGCCTGCGGCCCGGCGTGCCCTACCCCGACGGCCTGTGCCTGGTGCCGGACCCGGCCCGGACCCGGCGGCTGCCCTTCTACGCGGACTCGGTGGAGGTCATCACGGCGGAGCCGATGCGCACGGTCCGGCTGCCTGCCGGAACCAGCCGCCTCGGCGGTGGGGCCGCCCTGTTGTGCCAGGCGCGCCGCGCCCGGGGCGTGCCGGCGGTCCCCGGCCGCGACCGGCCCCCGGGCCACTGGGAGACCGAGGCGGACCTGCACATCTTCGAGTTCGACGTGCTGCGCGCGGTGGCCGGCGAGGCGTACGAGGACGCGGTCGGTGCCTTCCACGCCGCCATGCTGCGCGAGCGCGACATGCTCCGCAGGCCGGAGCGTGTGCTGTCCCGCTCGCAGCGTGCCGCCCTGGCCCGGGCCTTCGGCGGGGCGGAGAAGTGGGAGGTGGCGCTGTGGGCGTCCGCCGCGCACCGCAACGCCATCCTGAACGTCATCGGCGGCAGGCATCCGTACGCCGAATACCTGCGCCTGCTCGACGGCGGCTGACCGGCGGGCCGGGCGTCGCGTCCTCGGCCGGCCATTTCTGGCACAGAATTGGTACCCCCGTGATGGTGCCGGGCGATGGCTCAACAGCCGGGAAATGGAACGCGCAAGGTCGATGTTCGGCGGTGAGCCGGCGCGATGCCGGCCCCGCGAGGCGTCTTCCGGCAACGGGGTGGCGGGGCCATGGGAATCATCGCCAGGCCGGATATTCCGCGCAGTGTGGTCACGCCGTCACCCATTTCCCTCGTTCCGTTCTACGAGCCCGTTCGGCCACGACCGCCAAGCGCATCGCCTCGTGCACCGACGGCTGCGGGGCGTGGTGGGGCGTCGCCGGCGCAGCCGTTGCCCTGACCACGGTCGGCATGGTGACAGCCCATGAGGCCGCGCGGCGGGCAGCGGAGACGGCCCCGCCGGTGCGGGCGGGGCCGTCCGGAGTGCGGTGCGGTCAGGAGGAGGCGGCCGGCAGCGGGTCGGAGCTGCCGGCGGCCGCCGGGGCCGGGACGCCCGGGGCGCGCGACGTGCCGGCGGCGTCGCCCCGGGCCACCGCGCCGGGGGCGGTGTCGCGGTCGATGCCCGCGGCGGCGTAGGCGTCGTCCTCGTCCAAGGTCTCCGTCTCCAGGAGCTTGTGGGCCAGGTTGTCCAGCTGGTGACGGTGCTCGCGCAGCAGCGTCAGCGCCTCCTCGTAGCACGCCTCCACGATCTTGCGGACCTCGTCGTCGATGAGCTCCTTGGTCGCGGGGGCCACGCCGTCCAGGCCCAGCGGTGACTCCGAGCCGGGCGGGGGCAGCACCGTGACCGGGCCGATCGCGTCGGACATGCCCCAGCGGCCGACCATCTGGCGGGCGATGTTGGAGACCTGGTCGAGGTCGCTCTCCGCGCCGGTGGTCATGTCGCCGAAGACGACCTCCTCGGCCGCGCGGCCGCCCAGCGCGCCGATGATGCGGCCGCGCAGGTACTTCGCCGAGTAGCCGTAGCGGTCGGTGGCCGGGCTCTGGAACGTCACGCCCAGCGCCTGACCGCGCGGGATGATGGAGATCTTGCGGACCGGGTCGGCGCCGGGGGTCAGCATGCCGAGCAGGGCGTGCCCGGACTCGTGGAACGCCGTACGCTCCCGCTCGTCGGACGTCAGCATGATGCCCCGCACCGTGCCCAGGAAGATCTTCTCCAGGGCGTCGGTGAAGTCGGGCGTCTGCACCTGGCTGTGGCCGCGCCGGGCGGCCAGCAGCGCCGCCTCGTTCACCAGGTTCTTCAGGTCGGCGCCCACCATGCCGGGGGTGGCCGACGCGAGGGCGCCCAGGTCGACGCCGGGCGCGACCGGCACGCCGCGGGTGTGCACCTGCAGGATCGCCCGCCGGCCGGCCAGGTCGGGCGGGCTGACCGTGACCCGGCGGTCGAAGCGGCCGGGCCGCAGCAGCGCCTGGTCGAGGATCTCGGCGCGGTTCGTCGCGGCCAGCACGACCACGCCCTCGCTGCCGGTGAAACCGTCCATCTCGGTGAGGATCTGGTTGAGCGTCTGCTCGCGCTCGTCGTTGCCGCCGAACGCCTGCGAGCCGCCGCGGGCGCGGCCGATCGCGTCCAGCTCGTCGATGAAGATGATCGACGGGGCGACCTTCTTCGCCTGGTCGAACAGGTCACGGACCCGGCTCGCGCCGATGCCGACGATCGCCTCGATGAACTCCGATGCGGAGATCGAGAAGAACGGCACGTCCGCCTCGCCGGCGACCGCGCGGGCCAGCAGCGTCTTGCCGGTGCCGGGCGGGCCGGACAGCAGCACGCCGTGCGGGATCTGGGCGCCGAGCTTGCGGTACTTGCCCGGTTCGCGCAGGAAGTCGACGATCTCGGTGACCTCCTGCTCGACCGCCTCGATGCCGGCGACGTCGGCGAACGTGGTGCGCGGGCCGCCCTCCGGCTGGTACAGCTTGGCCTTCGAACGCCCGAAGTTGCCGAGCCCGCCGCCGCTGCCCAGCCCGGACGCCGCCCGTCTGCCGAACCAGACCAGCAGGCCCACCAGCAGCAGCGTCGGCCCGAAGCCGACGAGCAGCTGCTGCCAGACCGGCGCCGGCGCGTCCGGCGGGTTCGCGTTGACCGGTACGTTGTTGGCCTGCAACATCGCGAACAGGTTGTCGTCGGCGAAGGACGGCCGCTGGGTGGTGAACCGGTCGACCTCCTCCGACTTCGTCCGGCCCATCGGCGTGTACGCGGTCTGCTTGGTGAACTCGCCCTCGATGGTGTCGCCCGTCGAGGTGATCTCCTTGATGTTCGCGGCCTGCACCTGGCTGAGGAAGAACGTGTACGAAACGTTCGTGCGCTGGGGCGGCGCGAGCAGGAACGACGAGACGATCCAGTTGATCACCAGCAGCACGATCAGCAGCCAGCCGAACCGGAACCAGGCCGATCGGGGCCGCTTCGATCCGTCGGGCCCCGTGCCGGGCGAGCCGGGCATGCCGGGTGGGGCGCCTTCCACCTTCCACGGGTGGGGGCGTCGCGGCTTGTCCTTGGACGTATCGGCGGCCATGGAGGAAAGCTACCCCCGGGGTCTGACCGGCAGACCCCAGCGTGACGTGCGCCATTTCATTCCCTGTACAAATACCCCGGCTACGCGAGGCGCTCGGGCACCCCGAGAATCCGGTCCTGCCACTCGTTGCGGAAGGTGCCCTCGGGGTCGTACCGGCGCACGAGAGCCTGGAAGTCGCCGAAGCGCTCCCACGCCGTACGCAAGGTCTCGGGGCTGGTCGTGAAGACCTTGCCCCAGTGCGGGCGGGCGTCGAACGGCGCCAGCGCCGCCTCCAGGGCCGAGACCACCGGCAGTACGGCGTCGGTGTCGGCGATCCAGGTGAAGTGCAGGGCCAGGCTGTCGCGGTGGTAGTTCGGGCTCAGCCACAGCTCGTCCGCGGCGATCGTGCGGATCTCGCAGACCTGCAGAACCGGCGCGACCTGCTCGCGGATGGCGGCCACCGCGTCGACGGCGGCCAGTCCGTGCGCGCGCGCCACGTGATATTCGGACTGGAGTTCCTCGCCCGAGCTGGGGGTGAACTCCATGCGGAAATGCGGCAGCCGCAGGTGCCACGGCCCGGGCACGCCGTGCTGCTCGGTGCTGTTGACCGCGGGCATCCCCGGCACCGGGTGGCGCGGACCGTCGGCGGGGTGCGCGCCGAACCAGTCGCCGCTGATCGGGTCGAGACGCTTGAGCCAGGCGTGGTTGATGTTCACGCCGGTCCAGTCGGTGAAGAGGCTGACGCTGTAACCGTCCGCCAGCATCTCGTCCAGGTGGGCGCCGAGCTGCTCGCGCGGGACGTCGTCGTAGACGTACTGCCGGATCTGGAACGTCGGCACCACGTCGAGGGTGAGCGAGGTGACCACGCCCAGCGCCCCGAGGCCGACGACCGCGCCGTCGAAGTCGGCGTCGCCGCGCCGCAGCGTGACCGCCTTGCCGGTGCCGTCGACGAGGTCGATCGACGAGACCGCGGTGGCGAGGTTGCCGTTGCGCACGCCGGAGCCGTGCGTCGCGGTGGCGATCGCGCCGGCCACCGAGATGTGCGGCAGCGAGGCGGTGTTGTGCAGCGCGAGCCCCTCCTTCTCCAGCAGGCCGGCCAGCTCGCCGTAGCGGATGCCGCCGTCGATGCGCACCGAGCGCCGGTCCTCGCTGATCTCGGCGACCCGCGGCAGGCCGGCGAGCGTGATCAGGTCGCCGGTGGTGTCGGCCATCCGGTTGAAGGAGTGCCCGCTGCCCAGCACCCGGATCGGCCCGCCCCGGGCGACCAGCTCCTGAACCTGCTCGACGGTGGTGGGCCGGTGGAGGTGCCGGGCGCCGAAGACGACGTTGCCGGCCCAGTTGGTGACGCGCTCGCTCATGGGCACCAGCCTATGGCGTCGGGGCCGGCACCCGCCCGCCGCGCTGCCGCCCGGTGGACAAGGCACCGGGGTGTTCCGCACCGCTATTCTGCTGCCGCGGGGGGCGGCGATGACTCTG
>NZ_CAKUCL010000237.1 GCF_934643405.1 uncultured Actinoplanes sp. | reverse complement strand
GACCCGGACGAGCTGCACGACATCCTGCACGCCGAGATCGCCGCCAAGAAGAAGGCCGACAAGGCCGGCGCGAAGCTTTTCGAGAACATGGGCGGTTACGCCCCGACGATCGGCATCATCGGTACGGTCATGGGCCTCGTGCACGTGCTGGAGAACCTGAACAAGCCCGAGTCGCTCGGTCACTCGATCTCCGCCGCGTTCGTCGCGACCCTCTGGGGCGTGCTCAGCGCCAACGTGATCTGGCTGCCCGTCGCCGCCCGCCTCGCCCGGCTCAGCGCCGTCGAGGCGGAGGAGATGGAGCTGGTCGTCGACGGCGTGCTCGCCATCCAGGCCGGCTCGAACCCGCGCCTGGTCGCCCAGAAGCTGCGCAGCCTGCTCCCGCCGGAGGAGGCCAAGAAGGCCGAGGCGGCCGCGACCACCAAGAAGGCGGCGTAACCGATGAGCTCAGGCGGAGGGGGCGCCAAGCGCAAGAAGGGCGGTCACGAGGAGCACGAGGAGCACGTCAACCACGAGCGCTGGCTCGTGTCGTACGCCGACATGCTCACCCTGCTGTTCGTCCTGTTCGTGGTCCTGTACTCGATGAGCGACGTGAACATGAAGAAGTTCGCCCAGCTCGCCAACGGCCTGTCCGAGGGGTTCGGCGCGCAGAGCGCCGCGTTCCAGGGCAAGCAGGCGGTGCTGGAGGGCTCCGGCAACAACACCGAGATCGTGCAGATCGACCCGGGCGCCGACAAGGGCGACGGCAAGGCCGGCACCTCGAACATGACCGCTCGCGAGATCCAGGCGGTGCAGAACGCGCTCGTGGCGCAGAGTCGCGCCAAGGGCTCGGCGGACGCTCAAGCGGCCGCCAAGGAAGCCGAGAACATGAAGAAGGCCGAGAACAAGATCTCCGACGCGCTCCAGAAGGAGAAGCTGCTCGGCCAGGTCAAGTTCACGATCGACCGTCGCGGTCTCGTGGTCACCGTGGTGACCAACGAGGTTGTCTTCGCCGGCAACCGGGCCGAGCTGCGCCCGGGTGGCGAGAAGATCATGAGCGCGATCGCACCGACGCTGGCGCAGCTGCCGAACAACATCGAGGTCGACGGCAACACCAACCAGCTCAAGGCGAGGACCACGCTCTACCCGAGCGGCTGGGAGCTGTCCGCGGCGCGGGCGTCGACCACCGTGCGGTATCTGTCCGGGCACGGCATCGCCAAGACCCGGATGAGCGCGGTCGGCTTCTCCGACACCAAGCCGCTGATCGACCCGTCCGACCCGCGGTCGATCACGATGAACCGCCGCGTGGACATCGTCGTCCTCACCACCTTGCCGGCCGACCAGGCCGCGCTGCTGCCGGCCGCCGCCGGCGCCGACTCGAAGCTGCACACCGGCCAGACCACGGCCGAGGCGCTGGCCGTCGCCAAGGCCGCTCAGCAGGCGAACGCCACGGCCGGCGGCTCTACCGGCACCACCGAACCTGCCACCTCCACCACCTCGCACGACTGACCGAGAGGAGTTGCGATGAGCGACAAGGAAGCCGCCGCCCCTGAGGCGCCGAAGAAGTCCAAGAAGATGCTGATGATCATCCTGATCGCCGCGGTCGTGCTGCTCGGCGGTGGCGCGGGTGCCTTCTTCATGTTGAAGGGCGACTCGTCCAAGGCCGAGGCCGCACCGGCCAAGGGTGCGGTCACCTCGCTCGACGACTCGCTGACCGTCAACCTGGCCGACGGCCACTACCTGAAGTTCAAGTTCTCGCTGCAGCAGACGGCCGACGCCGGCACCGAGGAGGTCGACACCAGCGAGGCGGTCAACCTGGCGATCGACGAGTACACCGGCAAGAAGGTGGCCGAGCTCTCCACCGAGAAGGGCCGCGACGCGGTCAAGGAGGAGCTGCTCTCGAAGATCGTGAAGGCGTACACCGAGGAAGACACCAAGATGGTGATGGACATCTACTACACCGAGTTCGTCACCCAGTAACACTGATAAGTCAGACGATCAGGACGGGCGGGTTCACTTCGGTGAACCCGCCCAACCGTCGATAAACGGATAAAAACGTCGCTCCGGCTCAGCCGCTCCGGAAATGAGCCGATGGGGACGACGTGACCAAGTCGTCCTCCGCGGTCTCGGCCGCACGTTCCCCGGGCAGGATGTCGCGCCGTGGCCAGGGCGCAGGGCCGGCGCCGTACGACTTCCGTCGCCCGATCAAGCTCTCCCGCGAGCACGTCCGGACACTGCAGATAGCTTTCGAGACGTACGCCCGGAGCTGCGGGACGCTGCTGACGACCCGGCTGCGCGCGGTCAGCAACGTGAACCTCTCGTCCATCGAGCAGCTGAACTACGACGAGTACGTCGCCTCGCTCAACAATCCGACGGTGATCTCCGTGGTCACCCTCGACCCGCTGCCCGGCACCGTACTCATGGAGCTGTCGACCTCCGCGGTGATGACCGCGATTGATCACATGCTCGGTGGCCCCGGCGGACCCCAGCCCGAGCGGCCGCTGACCGAGGTCGAGATGCCCCTGCTGCGCGGCCTGGTGGAGCGCATGCTGGGCGAGCTGCGCTACGGCTTCGAGCAGCTGGTCGACCTCTCGCCGAAGCTCAAAGAGATCGAGTACAACGCGCAGTTCCTCCGCGCGCACGCGCCCGGCGACGCCGTCGTGGTCGCCACCTTCGATGTGAAGATCGGCGCCGAGGAGACCCTGGCCACGATCTGCCTGCCCTTCAACACGATCCTGCCGGTCCTGGAACGGACCGAGGCGGTGGTGCTCAGCGACGCCGAGCGGGCCAGCAAGGATCTCGCGCTGCGCAACCTGACGGCCGGGCTTTCCGCCGCTCCGATCGACGTTGCGGTCCGATTCCAGCCCATTCGCATGCGTACCGATGACATCGTGGACCTACGTCCCGGAGATGTCGTCCCGCTCGGACATCCGACCAGCAGGCCGCTCGAGGTGACCGTCAACGAGACCATTTTCGCCCATGCAGTTCCCGGTAATCAGGGGGCCCGGCTCGCCTGCCTCGTGGTGCCGTCCCCCAAGGAGCCCTCGCCCAAGGAGTCTGGCCGCTCATGACCGCGCCCACCATCACCCCTCCGCAGCTCGCCCTGGCCCGGACCGCGGCCGGGGCCGCTCTCGCCGTCCTGCCGACCAGCCGGCCGCTGGTCGCCACCGAGCCGATCGCGGCCGCCGCGGACCTGCTGACCGAGGGGCAGGCGGTGACCGCCCGGTTCAGCGGCGCCGCGGCCGGTGAGGTCGTGGTGGTGGTCGGTCAGGATCTGGCGGACGCGCTCAAGGAGAGCCCGCTGGGCGAACTGGACCTGACCGCCGCGGTCCGGCCCGCGCTGGAGGCCGCGGCGCGCGCCTTCGGGCCGGTCGTGCTGGACCCCGGTCAGGTGATGGAACCGAGCGTGGCGCTCAGCGCGCTGGCCGCCAAGGACGACGCGGTGGCGGTGCCGCTGGCCGAGGGCGACGAGATCCGCGCGGTGCTGGCCCTGGCGCTCAGCCCCTGGCCGACCGAGGACCCGGTCAGCGTCGCCGCGGCGGGGGTGGCCCGCCGGGACTCGCCGCTGGCCGTTCGCGGCGGCGGGCTCGACATGCTGCACGACGTCGAGATGGAGGTGTCCGCCGAACTCGGGCGCACCCGGATGAGCGTACGGGAGCTTCTGTCCCTCAATCCCGGCGCGATCGTCGAGCTGGACCGGGCCGCGGGCAGCCCCGCCGACCTGCTGGTCAACGGGCGGTTGATCGCCCGGGGCGAGGTGGTCGTGATCGACGAGAACTTCGGCATCCGGATCACCGAGATCGTCTCGCCCGGCGCCGAAGGGTAACGGCCTTGTTCGAGCTCGTCCTGCGGATCGGTTTCTCGCTGCTCGTCGTCATGGGCCTGATGTGGCTGATGGCTCGGATAGTGCGACGTCCCCTGGGTGGGCGCGGGCACGGGCCGCTGGTGGTGCTCAACCGGCAGCAGCTGACCCGCGGCGCGGCGGTCACCGTGGTGCGGGTGGCCGACCGGGCGATGATCCTGGGCGTCACCGACCAGCAGGTGAGCCTGCTCGGCGAGGCGGACGTCGAGGACTTCGAGCCGCACCATCACGGTCATCACGGCCATCACTCGCGGCGCGAACGGATCGAGGACGACAACGAGCTGCCCGGTGCGCATCCGGCCGGGCGACCGAGCCGGCTGGACGGTTCGCTGCTCTCCCCGCACACCTGGTCCTCCACGATCGACTTCCTGCGCGATCGGACGACGAGGCGATGATGCGACGCGCGTTGCTGTTGCTGCTCACCGGCATCGGGCTGGCCCTGGTGCTGCTGCCCGGGCCGGCGCAGGCGGAACCGGGACGAGCGCCTGCTGCCCCGGCGGCGCCTGCTGCTCCGGCCGCCCCTGCTGCTCCGGCCGCCCCTGCTGCTCCGGCCGCCCCTGCTGCTCCTGCCGCCCCGGCGGCTCCCGAGCGCGCGCCGGTGACCCCTCGCGGACCGGCCGCTCCGACCAGGCCGAGCATCAACCTGAACGTGGGCGGCACCAACCCGGACGGCAGCAAGCCCGCCACCTCGCTGGTCATCATGCTGGGCCTGACCGTGCTCTCGGTCGCCCCCGCGCTGCTGCTGCTCTGCACGTGCTTCACGAAGGTCTTCATGGTCCTCGGGATCACCCGCAACGCGCTCGGCCTGACCAGCATGCCGCCCAACCAGGTGCTCGCCGGGCTCGCACTGTTCCTGAGCCTGTTCATCATGGGCCCGACCGTGTCCGCGATGAACGAACAGGGCGTGCAGCCCTATCTGCGTGGCGACAAGACGCAATCGGTGGCGTTCAAGGACGGCGTGCAGCCGCTGCGCGAGTTCATGTGGAAGACGACCCGCGAGGACGAGGTCGGCCTCATGCTCAAGCTTGCCGGCGACCAGAAGCCGCGCAACAAGAACGACGTCGAGCTCACCACCCTGATCCCGGCGTTCGTGCTGTCCGAGCTGCGGGCGGCCTTCATCATCGGCTTCGTCATCTTCATCCCGTTCCTGCTGATCGACATGGTGGTCTCCGCGTCCCTCATGTCGCTGGGCATGATGATGCTGCCCCCGGTGACGGTCGCCCTCCCGTTCAAGTTGCTGTTGTTCGTGCTGGTGAACGGGTGGGGCCTGATCCTCACGGCGCTGGTGGCGTCGTACAAATGAACTGGGACGTCCCGATCGCGGACTTCCTCGCCCTGATGCTGGGCGCGGTGCGCACCGGCGCCTGGATGATGATCAGCCCGCCGTTCAACTCACGGCTCATCCCCGGCACGATCAAGGCGTTGCTGTCGGTCGGGCTGACCCTGCCGCTCGCGCCGTACCTTCGTGGCACGATCCCGTCGCTGGAGACCTCGGACATCATCGCCAGCGCCGCCCTCCAGGTCTTCGTCGGCGCCGGCCTGGGCTTCGTCACCGCCCTGCTGTTCGCCGCGTTGCAGGCGGCCGGCGACCTGCTCGACCTGTTCGGCGGCTTCACCCTGGCCATGGGCTACGACCCGCTGTCGCTGAACCAGAGTTCGGTGTTCGGCCGGTTCTACAACCTGGTCGCGGTCACGATCCTGTTCGCCAGCGAGGGGCATCAGCTGATCCTGCGCGGCTTCCTGCAGTCGTTCCGGACGCTGCCGCTGAACATGTCGCTGAATCTGACGACATTCAGCGAGCTGCTGCTCAAGGGCGTGGCCGAGATGTTCGTCGCGGCGCTGCAGATCGCCGGTCCGCTGGTCGCCGTGCTGTTCCTGACCGACGTCGCGTTCGGTCTGCTGAACCGGGTCGCGCCCGCGCTCAACGCGTTCCAGCTCGGCTTCCCAGCCAAGATCATGATGGTCCTCCTGCTGTCCGGCCTGGCCATCACCACGCTGCCGCGGGTGATCGAAACGCTGGTCGAGCAGGCGACCAACGCGGTGGTCAAGCTCAGCGGGGGGTGAGATGTCCGGCGAGAAGACCGAACAGCCGACTCAACAGAAGCTGAAGAAGGCCAAGCGCGAAGGCCAGATCGGCCGCACCCAGGACCTCGGCGCCTGGTTCGGCATGCTGGCCGCCAGCATCATGCTGCCCCGCACGCTCGGCTCGGCCATGGACCACGCGCGCGAGCTGACCGCCCAGATCCCGGACGTGATCGCCGACCCGGAGCCGGCTCAGGCCCTCGCCATCTGCAAGCAGGCGATGATGGCCGCGGCCTGGGCGGTGCTGCCGCTGTCCATGACCATGATGGCGGTCGGTGTCGCGGCGGCCGGCGCCCAGGGCGGTATCCGGGTCGCCACCAAGCTGTTCATCCCGAAGTTCAGCCGGCTCAACCCGCTGCCCGGCATCAAGAAGATGTTCGGGCCGCAGTCGCTGTGGGAGGGCACCAAGGCCCTGATCAAGACCAGCGTGCTGGCCGGCGTGCTGTACAGCACCACCAAGGACGTGGTGCCGACCCTGATGGACGCCGGTCACCTGCCGCTCGCCTCGCTGCTCGGGGTGGTCAAGGACGCCACCATCGGCCTCATCCGCGCGGCCGCGGCGGCCGGCATCGTGATGGCCGCCGCCGACTACTTCGTGGTCCGCCGCCGCACCAACAAGCAGCTGCGGATGACGAAGGAAGAGGTCAAGCAGGAGAACAAGAACGCCGAGGGCGACCCGCTGGTCAAGGCGCAGATCCGCGCCCGGCAGATGGCGATGGCCCGCAACCGGCAGATGGCCGACGTGCCCACCGCCGACGTGGTGCTGGTCAACCCGACCCACGTGGCGGTGGCGCTGCGCTACGAGCCGTCGAAGGGCGCGCCGCGGGTCGTCGCCAAGGGCCAGGGCCCGATCGCCACCAAGATCCGCGAGCTGGCCGCCGAGCACCGCGTCCCGATGGTGCAGGACGTGCCGCTCGCCCGCGCCCTGCACTCCGGCACCGAGGTGGGCGCGGAGATCCCGGCCGAGTTCTTCGGCGCGGTGGCAAAGGTGCTGGCGTTCGTGATGAGCCTGAAGTCACGGGGGTCGGCTGCCGGGTTGCATCGCAGCCCTAACTCCGCCACAGCAGCCGCATAACCGAAGATTTAGGAGATTTCCTCACATCGGTCTTTTGATCGGGGGATCATCGGGTTCGAGTGTAGTCACACCGCGTACATCACCGGTTACGGAAGGTGCCGTGAAGAACCGCAACGTCAGCAGGCTTGCCGTACCCATCGGGGTCATCGGCATCATCATCATGATGGTCGTCCCGCTGCCGACCTTCCTGCTCGACATGTTCATCGCGCTGAACATCACGGTCGCCCTGCTCGTCCTGCTGACCAGCATGTTCGTTCAGAAGCCGCTGGACTTCTCGGTCTTCCCCGCGCTGTTGCTGGTCGCCACGCTGTTCCGGCTCGCCCTCAACATCAGCGCCACCCGGCTGGTGCTGCGCGACGGCGACGCCGGAAAGGTGATCCACGCGTTCGGCAGCTTCGTCGTCGGTGGCAACCTGGTCATCGGTCTGGTCATCTTCTCGATCCTGGTGATCGTCCAGATGATCGTGGTGACCAAGGGTGCCGAGCGGGTCGCCGAGGTCGGCGCCCGTTTCACGCTCGACGCCATGCCCGGCAAGCAGATGGCGATCGACGCCGACCTCAACGCCGGACTGATCGACGAGGAGGGCGCCAAGAGGCGCCGCGCCGAGGTGGCCGCCGAGGCGGAGTTCTACGGCGCGATGGACGGCGGTTCCAAGTTCGTCAAGGGCGACGCGATCGCCGCCATCATCATCACGCTGATCAACCTGATCGGCGGCTTCGCGGTCGGCGTGCTCCAGCAGGGCATGGCCCCGGCCGACGCGATGAACCACTACAGCATGCTGAGCATCGGCGACGGCCTGGTCTCCCAGGTGCCGGCGCTGCTGCTCTCGGTGGCCACCGGTCTGATCGTGACCCGCTCGGCCACCACCGGCGACATGGGCGCCAGCGTCACCGCGCAACTCAGCCAGAACAAGCTGGCGCTGCGCATCGGCGGCGGCGCCGCGCTCGCCCTGTGCGTCATCCCGGGCCTGCCCAAGGTTCCGTTCCTGGTGGTCGGCGTGACGGTGCTGGTGCTGGCGCAACGGATCAAGGACCCGGAGCCGGAGATCGAGGCCGCGGCCCCCGAGGTGGTCGACATGCCGGCCCCCGACTCCCCGGAACAGCTGCTCGGCGAGATGCGGGTCGACCCGCTGGAGCTCGCCCTCTCCCCGGACCTGGTCGACCTGGTCGACGCGAGCAGCGGCGACCTGCTGGACCGGGTTCGCGCGCTGCGCCGCAAGATGGCCATGGAACTCGGCGTGATCATGCCCCCGGTCCGCACCCGCGACGACCTCGATCTGCCCCTCTCCTCGTACGCCATCCGGATCTCCGGCACCGACGCCGGCACCGGCGAGGCGCCGCCCGGGACCGTCCTGGCGATCGGCGAGGGCCTCCAGGGCCTGCCCGGCCGGGCCGGGATCGAGCCGGTGTTCGGCCTGCCCGGCAAGTGGGTGCCGGCCGAACTGCACTATCAGGCCGAGCTGTCCGGCGCCACGGTCGTCGACCGGGCCAGCGTGATCATCACGCACCTGGCCGAGGTGGTCCGGACCAACGCGAGCCGGCTGCTCGGCCGCGAGGACGTGCGGGCGCTGACCGAGATGGTCAAGCGCACCCATCCGGTGGTCGTGGAGGAGCTCACCCCGTCCCTGCTCAGCCTGGGCCAGATCCAGAAGGTGCTGCAGGGACTGCTGGACGAGGGTGTGCCGATCCGCGACCTGGTTCGTATCTTCGAGGCGCTCTCCCTGCGAGCGAAGGTCTCCGTCGACCCCGACGGCCTGATCGAGGCGGCCCGCTCCGCGCTCGGCCCGGCCATCGCCGCCCAGTACGCGACCGGCGGCCGGCTCACGGTGATCACCCTCGACCCCATGCTCGAGCAACAACTGCTCGAATCGCTGCGGCCCAGTGAGACGGGCGCCTTCATGGCGATCGACGGCATGCGTGCCGAGGCCATCGTCAGCGAAGCCGCCCGCCTGGCCGAGACCGCGGAACAGCAGGGCCTCTCGCCCGTGCTGGCCTGCTCTCCACAGCTGCGGCTGCCACTGATGCGACTACTGCGCGCCGGTTCGCGCCGGGTGCAGGTGCTGTCGTACGGCGAAATCTCTGGTTCCACAGCACAGATCGAAACGATAGGGGTGGTGAACGGTGCCTACGCGGGTGCTGCTTGAGGGACCGGCCATCGAGCCACTACTGGCTCAAGTACGCGATGAGTACGGCTCCCGTGTCCGGATCATCTCCGCCGACAAGGTCCGAAGTGGCGGGGTCGGGGGCTTCTTCGCGAAACAGCATTACGAGCTTTCCGTCGAGGTTCCGGACGAATCGACCGGGGACAGGAGCGACATGGCACAGCGATCGAAGAACGCCGACAACGGCCACACTTTGGAACGGCTCCTGGAACGGGCCGAATCCGGGGACCGGCTGGATGAGCCGAGGGCGCCCGCCGCCCGCAACACCGGTTTCGGTACGGCGTCGCCGCGCAACATCACACCGGCGACCTTCGGCACGGCCACCCGGCCGGCCGCCGACCTGCCGCCGCAGCCCATGGCCGAGAACAGCTTCGGCGCCGACGAGGGCCGCTCGGCCGCGTTCGGCGACACCGGAGCCGCCTTCGCCGAGCTGATGGCGGGGCTGGACGCCTCCGGCCACACCGAGATCGAGCGGCCGTCGAAGGCCAAGCCGCCGCGCGAGGAGGTGCCGACGGTCCGGCCGTTCCGACCGGCCCCGGCCGCCGAGACGCCGGTCAACCCGAAGCCGACGCAGTCCACGCCGGCCCCCACGTCGGCACCGCCCGCGCCACCGGCGCCGGGCCCGAAAGCCTCGACGCCGAGCCTGGCGGACCGCATCGGCGGGCTCTCGCCGAGTGAGGTCGAGATCGATCCGCCCGCGCCCGTCCCGTCGGCGGCCGAGACGTACGGGTTGAAGGCCGACCAGGTCTCGCCGCCGGCCTCCGCGGTGCCCAGCAG
The DNA here is from genome assembly GCF_934643405.1 of uncultured Actinoplanes sp. Taxonomy (GTDB): domain Bacteria; phylum Actinomycetota; class Actinomycetes; order Mycobacteriales; family Micromonosporaceae; genus Actinoplanes. The sequence goes on along the minus strand of NZ_CAKUCL010000237.1, from coordinate 1,697 downwards.
CACGGTGACCGACAACGACCCGGTGGTGCGCAACCTCATCTCGGTCGGCATGCCGGAAGCCATGGCCAGCCAGATCACCGGCGGCGACACGTACGCCGGAGTCCTGAGCGTGCTCGCCGCACGCCCCTCGGCGCCGGCGATCCCGGACGGGCCCGGCGAGATCCTGGTGCTCGCCGGCGACCTCAACCTCGGCGTGATGATCGCCCGGCAGATGCTCGACCAGATCGGCGTGCCGGAGAACCACCTCCTGCTCGCGGCGGCGTCGACGGCCGGCACCGGGCTGCACTCCTCTCGGCTGATCTCCACGCCGGAGGCAGCCGCGTCGCGCGTCGAGAAGCTGCACAGCGCCGAGAACGCCTGGATCGTCGTGATGGACGCGCCGGTCGGCGGCACCGACCCGCTGTGGATCAACGACATGTGCGACGCGCTCGGCGCCACCGCGCTGTGGGCCGTCGTCGACGCCACCCGCAAGACCGCCGACACGGCCCGCCACCTGCGCACACTCGGCGAGGTCGAGGCGCTCGTGGTGCACAGCGTGGAACTCACCGCCGACCCGGCCTCGGTGCTCGGGCTGGACATGCCGATCTACTCGCTGGACGGCAAGCCGGCCACGCCGCACGCCTGGGCCGCCATGCTCTGCGCGCGGATCGCGTCCGACGTGATGCCGGTGAAGGCGGCGCCCCGCCGGGTGACCCGTTCGGTGCGTCAGTGATCCGTCCGTCGGTCCTGCTGTTCGCGCTGGTGATCAGTGCACCGGCGTGGTACCGCTTTGTGCTCGACCAGCTCGAGCTCACCGACGTGCTGATCAGGTTCATCATCGCGGTGCCGATCGCCGCCGTGCTGGTGGCGGGTCTGCGTTTCGTCACGGCGGGCTACGGCAGCAAGGCGGACGAGAAGGAGACGGGCACTCCGGTGACACCGACTCCGCTCGAGGTGGAGAAGCCCGGCTGATCGACCGGTAGGGGAAGACCGGCTGATCAATCGGTAGGCAGAGGGAAGGACCGGCGGCATCGGCCGCCGGTCCTTCCCGCTTTCAGGCCTGTACGTCGAGACGGCCGCTGCCCGGTGCCGCCCGCCGGACCGTGGGCGTGGTCTCCGGCGTGGCCGGACCGTCGGCCCCGGACGGACCCGCGTCGCGCCGGCCGAGCGCGCCGTAACCGGCCGCGGCGAACTGCCGGGCCTGCTCCTGCTGCGGATTGCCCTGCCGCAGATCCAGCGTGCAGTTGCCGAAGCCGGAGTCCTCCAGCTCGCGCCTGAGCTCGGCGAGCGAGTCGCGCAGGGCCGCGGTGCCCGCGTCGGTGGTGCCGGTCAGCTGAAGGTTGATGTCGCCGTTGCGGATCTCCGCGACCACCTGGACCGGTCCCAGGTCCACGGGGTGGAGATGCACGGTCAGACGGTGTACGCCGTCCGCGTCCAGCCGCAGCGGGGCGATCCGCAGAGCGACCTGGGCGGCGGCGGGCGGGGTCGGCACCGGCGAGGCGATGGGCGCCGCCTCGGCCGCGGGCGCGGCCGGAGCGGTGGCCTGCGGTCCGGTGACCCCGGCCAGGCCGGGCTGACCCAGGGCGCCGACGGTGGCGGTGCCGTCGGGCGCCACCGGCCGGGCGGTGGCCGGGTCGATCGGGTTGGCGGGAACGGCGGCCGGCGTCGCGGTGACCGCCTCCGGCACCGGGATGGTGCCCGGTTGCGCGGGGGCGCCG
>NZ_CAKUCL010000236.1 GCF_934643405.1 uncultured Actinoplanes sp. | reverse complement strand
TCGGTGGCGTCGTGGTCGGTGGCGTCGTGGTCGGTGGCGTCGTGGTCGGTGGCGTCGTCGCCACCGTGACCGCCTTGGCCAGATGGACCGGCTCCCCCTGACTGTCCAGGCCGCTCGCCAGCAGCGTATGGCTGCCGGCGCCGGTGCCCGGCGGCAGCGTCACGGTCGCGCTGATCGTTCCGCTCGAGCTGGCCACGGCCGTACCGAGCGGCACCGGCGTCGAGAAGACCGTCAGGACGACGGTCGACCCCGGCGCGAACCCGCTGCCGGTGATGGTCACCGTGCCACCGGACGTCGTGGTCTCGCTGCCCGCCGGGACAGCCGTGTCCGGCACCTCCACCGGCGCCACCGGAAGTCCGGTGGGGGTCACGGGATTCGCGCCGACGCCCGGCACGGAGTTGCCCTCCGCACCGACGGCGACGACCCGCAGCGTGTAGTCCACACCGGCGGCGAGGGCGCTGATGGTGCACGGGCTGCTGACGACCGTTCCCTCACACGTACGGGTCTGGTAGTCCTCGGCCCTGGCGGAGACGGCGTAGGACGTGATGCCGCCGCCCACATTGGCCGGTGCCGACCAGGACACCGTGATCGCGTTCGTGCCCGCTATGCCGCTGACTGCGGTCGGTGCCCCCGGTGCGCCGAGGGCGACCGTGCCGGACGCGCTCGCCGGGGTCGTCGTGGCGGTGCCGATCTCGTTGCGCAAGGCCACGGCGACCGTGTACGTGCCGCTGCGGTCGACGAGGAAGGTGCAGCTCGGCGTGGCCGTGTCGGCGACCGTGGTGCACGTGTTACCGGCCAGTTGCGCGCCCGCCGGGGACTGCACCGTCACCGCGTACGACTTCACAGCGCCGCCGTTCCACTGTTCCGTTGCGGCCTGGTCCCACGACGCGGTCACCGTTCGCGAGCCCGGCGAGGTGGTCACCTTGAGACCGGCGACAGCGGCGGTCGGCGTGAGGACGACATGGACGGTGTCCTCGGCCGCGGTGCCGGTGCTGACGCCGGCCTCGGTGACCGGAGCCACCCGTACGGTGTAATCGCCGCCCACGCTCGCCACGAACGAACATGCTGTACCCGCCGCGGAGACGTCCGACGGGGTGCACGAGTCCTGGCCGAGCGTCGCACCGGCCGGCTTCACGACGGTCACCCGATACGCCTTCTGAGTTCCGCCGCGCCACCCGGCGTCGCTCAGGGCATCCCAGGCGACGTGGACCGCCGGTGAGCCGTCGGCCGCCGTGGCGGACAGGCCGGTCACCACGGCGGTGGGCCGGAACGCGATCACCCCGTTGCCGGTGACACCGGACGCGGCCCGGCCGACCTCGTTGACCGCGAAGACCTCGACCGAGATCGGTCCGTCGGTGTCGGTGGTGAAGGTGCAGCTCGGCGACGGACCGGCCGGGACGCTGGTGCAGGTGTTGGCGGTCGGGTTCGCGGCCGTGGTGGTCACCGTGTAGCCGCGGGTCGCCCCCGCGGACCAGCCGGCCTCCGGCAGCGGATCCCACTTCACGCTCACGACGCCGGAATCTGCGACGGTGCCGACCGTCAGCCCGGTGACCGTGCCGGTCGGTACGGCGAGGGTCACGTGCCCGGCCTTCGAAACCTCGGTACCGTCGCCCGCCTCGCTGCGCGGCGTCACGTAGACGGTGTAGTCGCCGCCGGTGACCGCGGTGAAGGAGCACTGCGGGTTCGGAGCGTCGGCGATGGGGCCGCCGGTGCAGGTGTTGCTGGTCAGCGCACCCGCCCCGGCCGGCGAGGTCACGGTGACGACGTAGTCGCGTTGCTGCGCGCTCTGCCAGTCGGGACCGGCCACGCGGCTCCACGCGACGTTCACGACGCCGGAGCCGGGAGTGGTGCCCACGGTCAGGTTGCCGACGCCGGCACTCGGCGCGGCGAGCGTCACGTGGCCGCTGCCGTCGGTGCTGAGCCCGCTGGTGCCGGCCTCGTTCGCCGCGGCCACGTTGACCGTGTAGTCACCGGGAGTCGTGGTGGTGAAACTGCACTGCGGGGTGGGACCGTCCGGCACGGCGCCGGCACATGTGTTCTGGGTCAGCGGCGCCGCGCCGGCCGGCGGGGTCACCGTGACGACGTACGTCTTCGTCTGTCCCTGCCAGTCCCCGGGGGCCAGGGTGTCCCACTTGACCGCCACCAGGCCCGATTTCGGTGTGGTGGTCACGGTGACCGTGGCCGGCTTGCCGGTCGGCGGGCTCGCACTCACGTTCGCCGTGCCGCTCGTGCCGGAGTCGCTGGTGCCGGCCTCGGTGCTCAAGGCAACCTTCACGCCGTACGCCCCGGACCTGTCGCCGGTGAAGGAGCAGCCCGGCCGGGTTGCGTCCGCGACGGTCGTGCAGTCCGTGTCGCCGTTGACGGTCGCGCCGGCCGGCGGGGTGATCGTCACCACGTAGTTGTGGGTGGTGCCGCCGTTCCAGTCGCCGGCGGCGGCGCGGTTCCAGACCACCGCGACGTCCCCCGAACCCGGGCTGGTCAGGAGCCGCAGACCGGTCACGGTCGCGGTCGGCTTGAGCTTGAGACGCGCCGTGTGGGGTGCCGGGGTGCCGGTGCTGGCTCCGGCCTCGTTGACCGGAACCACCTTGATGACGTAGTCACCCCCGATGACACCGGTGAACGAGCATCCGGGGTTCGGCCCGTCGGCCACCGGGGCGGTGCAGCTGCCGGTGATGGTGGCTCCGGCGGGCTTGTCGATGGTCACCACGTAGTTCTTGGTGGTGCCGCCGCGCCAGCCCGGCGTCGTCAACTGATCCCAGGTGACCTGGACGGTGGCATTGCCCGGCGCGGTGGTGGCCGCGAGATTGCCGACCACCGCCGTGGGGACGAACACGATGTTCCCGCCTTTGGTGGGTCCGCTCATGGCCGCGCCCACCTCGTTGACCGCCACCACCTCGACCGTGTACGCACCGGCCGTGCTGATCGTGAAGGTGCAACTGGGTGTCGGCCCGTCCGCCACCTTGGCACAGGCCGTGGCGGTCCCGTCCGCATTGGTGTAGGTGACCTTGTACGACCGATCCTCGCCGGACTCCCAACCGCCCTCCGTCAGCGGATCCCAGGTGACCTTGACGCTGTCGGAGCCGGCCGCGTTCTCGATGGTCAGGTTGGCGACCGCGCCCGATGGTTCGTCCAGCGTCACGTGCTGGACCTCCTCCGCCACGGACGCGCTTTCGCCCGCCTCGCTCTTGGCGATCACCTGAACCGTGTAGTCGCCGGGACGGTCGGTGGTGAAGGAGCATTGCTTGGTCGGATCGGCGATCGGGCCGGTCGTACAGGTGTCGGGGTTCAGAGCCGCCCCGGCCGGACCGCTCACCTTGACGATGTAGTTGCGGGTGGACGCGTCGTTCCAGTTGGGAGCGGGAAGCAGGTCCCAGCCGACGTCCACCTGTCCATCACCGGCGGAGTTGGTCAGGGCCAGGTTGCCGACCGCCCCGGTCGGTGCGGACAGGGTCACGTGCGCCGTGTCGCCGGCGTTGAAGGCGCTCTCGCCCACCTCGTTGACCGCCGTCACCGTGATGGTGTAATTCCCCGCCTTGTCGGTGGTGAAGGTGCAGCCGGTCGCAACCGTGGCGTCAGCCGTGGCCAAGGCGGGACACGTGTTCGGGCTCAGGGTCTCGCCACCCGGGCCGGTGATGTCGACCTTGTAGCGGTGCTTGGCCCCCTCCCACTCCGTCGGCTGCAGCCCGGTCCACGTGATCGCCACCTCGCCCGTTCCCGGCTGCGGGGTCACGGCCAGCTGGGTGACGGCGGCGGACGGCTCGTCCAGCGCGACGGTGCCGGCCGCGTCCTGGACATCGGTGCTGGTGCCGGCCTCGCTCACGGCGGCCACGTGGGCGGTGTACTCGCCGGCGATCGAACCGGTGAAGGTGCACGACGTCCCGGACACGGGCGCCACGGTGCAGAGATCGTTGCTCAGCGTGGCACCGCCGGGCTTGTCGATCGTCACCACGTACTTGCGGTCGACGGCGCCGTGCCAGCCGCCGGTGCCCAGAGCGGTCCAGCTGACGGTCACGTCCGCGCTGTCCGGGACAGTGGTCACCATCAGGTTCGTGACCTTGCCGGTCGGCTTGTGGAGGACCAGCGTCGCCGTTCCCTCGGTGCTGTCGGTGCTCGGGCCGGCCTCGTTGACCGCGGTCACCCGGACCCGATACTCGCCGTCCGCGTTGGTCGTGAAGGAGCAGGTCAGGCCAGCCACCGGAGCGGCACATCCGTTGCTGCTCAGGGCCGCGCCGGCGGGCGCGGTGATGGCCACGGCGTACTCCTGTGTGACGCCGCCGTTCCAGTTCCCCGAGTTGTCGGTGAGCGAGTCCCAGGCCACCGTGACGACGGGATTGGCGGCCGTGGCGGTGACCGTGACGGTTCCGACCTTGCCCGAGGGCACGGCCACCAGCGGAATGCTCACCGGCGTGCTGGCCGCGGACGACAGCGTCGCGGGGTCGTCCCCGACCGCCTTGACCGCGACCATCGCGGACCCGCTGCCGGAGATGGCGCACGACGCCGCGGTCGCGTCGCCGCAGTTCGCCGTGACGCCGTCGACCGTGACGACGTACTCGCGGTTGGTGTTGTGGCGCCAGTTCGGCACATCCCAGATGACGGTGGCGGCGCCGCCGCTGGTGCTGGATGCTCGCACGTTCGCCGGCACGCCCGGGACATCGGGAACGTCGACCGACATCGGCGTCGAGTCCTTGAGGATGGTCGGAGCGTTGCCGACGGCTCGGACGACGACCGAAACGTTGCTGTCCTTGTGTCCGGTGATGTCACAGGTGGTGGCCGACAGCCCGGTGCAGCCGGCCACGGCCGCGCCGTCGGCCAGCACGTCGTAGGTCGTGTTGTCGGCATTGTGGCGCCAGTCGCCGGGTGCGACCCACGAGATGACCGTGTGCCCGAGCGTCCGGCTGTCGACCTGCAGACCCGTGGGTGCGTCCGGATGATCCGGCACATCGATCCCGACCTGGCTGGAGGTGGTGGCCAGGCCCTCGTCGCCGTTGGCGCGGACCGCGACCTGGACCGTCGTGTCCGGCGTGTCGGTGAACTCGCAGGAGGTCGCCGTGATGCCGGTGCAGGCGGGCACGGGATCGCCATCGACCAGGACCGTGTACGTGTTGTTCGTGCTGCCGTTGAACGACGGAGCGTCCCACTGCACGGTGGCGCCGCCACGCTTCCAGGACACCGCGTGGATGTTGGTCGGCGCGCCCGGCGCGGGGAGCAGGGTCAGGGTGACCGCCTGGGACTCGGAGCTCAGCGACGCGTCGCCGATCGACGTCACGGTCGCCCGCACGGTGATGTCGTCGGCGGTGAACGCGCAGGATTCGGTCGCGATGTTGGTGCAGGTGTCGACCGCGACTCCGTCGATCTTCACGGTGTAGCGCTGGTTGACGTTGTCGTTCCAGTTCGGCTCGGTCCAGGCGAGGGTTCCGGAGCCCGCGTCACTGGCCGTCAGATGCAGATCCGTCGGGGCGTCCGGCGCGACGACCAGGGTGAAGGCCTCGGGTGCCGAGTTGCGAGTGAGGCCCGGGTCGCCGACGGCCCGGACGATCGCCGTGTAGTTGCCCTTGCTGCCGGTGATGTCGCAGGTGGTGGCGGTGATGTTCCGGCAGGCCGGCACCACGGCGTTGTCGACGAGCACGTCATAGGTCTTGTTGGTGCTCAGTCGCCAGCTGCTCGGTGCGGTCCAGGTGATCGTCGCCGTCTGGCTGCCGGTCGAGGTCACCGTCACCCCGGTGGGCTGATCCGGGGGCGGAAGAAGGGTCGTGGTCACCTCCGGCGAGTCGACCTGCTCCCCGGGGTTGTCGCCCAGCGCGCGGACGACCAGCTTCACGGTCTTCTTGACCTGTCCGGTGACGTGACAGGTCCGCGTGGCGATGGCCTGGCACGCGACGAAGGCCACCCCGTCGACCAGGACGGTGTAGCGCTTGGCGAGGCTGTCACCCCAGTCCGGCGCGTCCCAGGCGAGGTCGGCGAATCCGGACCCGGTGCCGGTGACCCGCACGTTCACCGGCGCCGTGTTGGGCGGGGCGGCCGTCGCCGGAAGCGGCTGCCCGACCAGGCCGATGAGCAGGATCAGCATCACGGAGGCGGATGTGGTGAACGCTGTCGTGTATCGCCGCGCACGACACCTCAATGTCTGGAACACGCTGATCCCCCTGAGCCGATGGCGTTCGTCTACGCCGCACCACTCAGCAATCTAGGAAGATCAGAAGCACCAGGTTGTACGAATAGCGATATCTGTTCGCATTAACGGCTCTGCCGGCGATTGTCAGACCGGCAGGCGAGGACTCGGGCAACGGAAAGTCCCCCGGACGACAGCGTCCGGGGGACATCCCTGGTCAGACTCAGCTGCAGCCGGAGGTGGAGCCGCAGCCCTCGCAGACGTAGCAGCTTCCCGCGCGGCGCATCTTCGTGCCGCAGGTGAAGCAGAGCGGTGCGTCCGCGGACTGGCCCATGACCAGCTCGAGCAGCTCGGTCGACGAGCCGACGCTCACCGGGGCGGCCGGCTTCTCCGCCGGGGCCTCGGCGACCGGGGCCGGGGTGTCGGCGGGGGCCGACGCGCCACCCACGGGGGCGGACACCGGAGCGGAGGCGGCCATGCCGGCCAGGTCGACCGCGGCAGCCTCGGCGGCGGCCTCGGCCTGAACCTGGGCTGCCCGCTCCTTCGCGGTGAAGATGCCCAGTTCGGCCCTCGTCTCGTACGGCAGGAAGTCCAGGGCGAGGCGCCGGAAGATGTAGTCCATCACCGAGGCCGCCATGCGGACGTCCGGGTCGTCGGTCATGCCGGCCGGCTCGAAGCGCATGTTGGTGAACTTGCTGACGTAGGTCTCCAGGGGCACGCCGTACTGGAGGCCTATGGAGATGGCCACCGAGAAGGCGTCCATGACGCCGGCCAGGGTCGAGCCCTGCTTCGACATCTTGAGGAAGACCTCGCCGAGACCGTCGTCGGGGTACGACGAGGCGGTCAGGTACCCCTCGGCGCCGCCGACCGAGAAGGACACCGTCTCCGACGGGCGCTTCTTCGGCAGACGCTTGCGGACCGGGCGGTACTCGACGACCTTCTCCACGACCTTCTCGACCTGCGAGGCCGGGGCCGCCTCGGTCTCGGCGGCCGGCTTCGCGGCCTTTCCGGCCGACAGCGGCTGGCCCACCTTGCAGTTGTCGCGGTAGATCGCGAGCGCCTTCAGGCCCAGCTTCCAGCCCTGGTAGTGGATCTCCTCGATCTCCTCGACGGTCGCCGTCTCGGGCATGTTGACCGTTTTGGAGATCGCGCCGGAGATGAACGGCTGCACCGCGGCCATCATCCGGACGTGACCCATCGGGGCGATGGCGCGCTCGCCCATGGCGCAGTCGAAGACCGCGTAGTGCTCCGGCTTGAGACCGGGCGCATCCACCACGTTGCCGTGCTCGGAGATGTGCTCGACGATCGCCTCGACCTGCTCCTCGGGGTACCCGAGGCTGCGCAGCGCGCGCGGCACGGTCTGGTTGACGATCTGCATCGAGCCGCCGCCGACGAGCTTCTTGAACTTGACCAGCGCCAGGTCGGGCTCGATGCCGGTGGTGTCGCAGTCCATCATCAGGCCGATGGTGCCGGTCGGGGCGAGCACCGACGCCTGGGCGTTGCGCCAGCCGTTCTTCTCACCGATCTTGTTGTTGCTCTGCCACTGCTTGGTGGCCTCGCGCACGATCTCGACGGCGACCGGGTTCGACGGGCGGATCTCGTCGTTGGCGGCGGCGTGCTTGCGCATGACCCGCTTGTGCGCGTCGGCGTTGCGGGCGTAGCCCTCGTACGGGCCGACGACGCCGGCCAGCTCGGCCGAGCGACGGTACGCCACGCCGGTCATCAGCGAGGTGATGGCGGCGGCCACGCTGCGGCCGGCCTCCGAGTCGTAGGGCAGGCCGGACGCCATCAGCAGGGCGCCGATGTTCGCGTACCCGATGCCGAGCTGACGGTAGGCGCGGGTGGTGATGCCGATCTTCTCGGTCGGGAAGTCGGCGAACGAGATCGAGATCTCCATCGCGGTGATGATGAACTCGACGCTCTTGACGAACTTCTCCACCTCGAAGCCGCCGTCGGCCTTGAGGAACTTCATCAGGTTCAGCGAGGCCAGGTTGCAGGACGAGTCGTCCAGCGACATGTACTCCGAGCAGGGGTTGGACGCGGTGATCCGGCCGGTCTCGGGGTTGGTGTGCCAGTCGTTGATGGTGTCGTCGTACTGCAGGCCGGGGTCGGCGCACTCCCACGCGGCCTGGGCGATGCCGCGGAACAGCTGCCTGGCGTCGATCCGCTCGATCTCCTCGCCGTCCAGCCGGCCCCGCAGGGCGAAGTCGGTGCCCTCCTCGTAGGCCCGCATGAACTCGTCGGAGACGCGCACCGAGTTGTTGGCGTTCTGGTACTGCACCGAGACGATGTCGGTGCCGCCGAGGTCCATGTCGAAGCCGGCATCCCGCAGCGCGCGGATCTTGTTCTCCTCGCGCGCCTTGGTCCAGACGAACTCCTCGATGTCCGGGTGGTCCACGTCGAGGATGACCATCTTGGCCGCGCGCCGGGTGGCACCGCCGGACTTGATGGTGCCCGCGCTGGCGTCGGCGCCGCGCATGAAGCTCACCGGGCCGCTGGCCGTCCCCCCGGACGACAGCAGCTCCTTGGACGACCGGATGCGGGACAGGTTGACGCCGGAGCCGGAGCCGCCCTTGAAGATCAGCCCCTCCTCCTTGTACCAGTCGAGGATCGAGTCCATCGAGTCGTCGACCGAGAGGATGAAGCAGGCGCTGACCTGCTGCGGCGACTTGGTGCCGACGTTGAACCAGACCGGCGAGTTGAAGCTGAACACCTGGTGCAGCAGCATCCAGGTGAGCTCGTGGTCGAACAGCTCCGCGTCCTCGGCGGTGGCGAAGTACCCGTTGGTCTCGCCGGCCTTGCGGTACGTGGTGACGACACGGTCGATGAGCTGCTTGAGCGACCACTCCCGCTCCGGGGTGCCGACCGCGCCCCGGAAGTACTTGGTGGTGACGATGTTGGCCGCGTTGACGCTCCAGGACGCCGGGAACTCGACCCCGCGCTGCTCGAAGTTGATCGAGCCGTCCCGCCAGTTCGTCATGACGACGTCGCGGCGTTCCCACTCGACCTCGTCGTACGGGTGGACGCCCTCGGTGGTCCACACCCGCTCGACCCGCAGCCCCCCGCGGGCCGCGCTCGCGCCGTTCGCGCGACTGCGCTGCCTGCCTGCTGTGATGCCGTCCCCGGCCATACTGCTCCCCCTCGATGCCCTACGTCGTCACTTCTTCGTCAGATGCCGGCCGCCGCCTACGGCGCGACCGACGCCTCGCGCAGCGCCGCGATCTCCTTCTCGAACTCGTCGAGCGAGTCGAAGGACTTGTAGACGCTGGCGAATCGCAGGTAAGCCACCTGGTCGAGCTCGCGGAGAGGGATGAGGATGGCCAGGCCCACCTCGTGACTCGGGATCTCCGCCGCGCCCTTGGCCCGGATGGTCTCCTCGACCTTCTGGGCGAGCAGCGCGATGGCGTCCTCGTCGACCGGGCGGCCCTGGCAGGCCTTGCGAACCCCGCTCATGATCTTGGTGCGGCTGAACGGCTCGGTGACCCCGCTGCGCTTGACGACAGCGAGAACCGCCTCCTCGACCGTGGTGAACCGCTTGCCGCACTCGGGACACGAGCGGCGGCGACGGATCAGCTGACCGTCGTCGGCCTCGCGTGAGTCGACCACGCGCGAATCGGCGTGACGACAGTACGGACAGCGCACCGCAAAGCTCCCTCCGGAGACCCGCCGTGCCGGTTTCCGGACACGCCGAAATCCAGCGCCCCGCTCTTGACAAGCGGTGCGGCGCCGGTGGACGGCCTGTGGATAACCGAGGCGGGTAACCCCAACCTGTGGATGACTTACACCCTTGTAACTACTAGATGTTGGGGTAGACGCTATGCCCCGGCGGACGCGGGCGCAAGTTCAGATGCGGTTCGGCGCGCCGTAATTTACGACTCGACACGAGCGGTGGACCGGTGATCACCTACCGCTGCGGTCAGTCGCCCCGCGGCAAGATCAAAACCTCTCCCGCACGTACGCCGTACCCCCGCAGATCATTGAGACGGCGCAGCTCGTCGACCGCCGCCTGACCGTTGCGATCAGGGCGTGCGCGGGCGGCGATGTCCCACAGCGTCTCGCCGGGCTGGACGACGATCGTAGGCGGCGCGCCGGCCGGCATCTGACCGGCGCGCGACGCGGTGGTGAACAACACGGCACTGGCCAGTGAAGCGGCGAGAACGAGCAGGACCAGGACCACGACGCGGCCACGCCGGGTCAGACGCAGGGGCGGTTCGACGTGCCGAAGGTCGTTACCGACCATGACGATCTCCCAGACGAGACGACGGTCATCGGACAGGCGTTCGATCGAACGCCTGTCCGACGGTCTATCAGAACACGCGTACGGAAGTCGAGCACTTCCGGGCGACACGCCGGGGGCAATGTCGTACAGATGTTTGAATATGTCGTACCGCACCATTACGGTTCTCGGTCAAGAGGGGTCAGCCGGGCAGATGCCATCCCCACGGCGTTTCGCTCCGGCTCCGCGATGTGCACCACGTGCCGTGAGGCACTGGCCGACAGGGAGGGCGGACGTGTCGACCGACGACCGGACGAGCCGGCAACATCAGCAGAACAGCAAACCCGACAGCGCGCCCGCCGCACTGCGCCGCCGCGCGCCGGGCCGGTCCCGCACCACCGGCGACGCGCCGCAGCTGCGCTCGGTCACCCCGGTGGTCAGTCAGTTCCCCGACCCGGTCACCACCGATCTGACCGCGCGGCAGCGCCGGATCCTGGAGTTCATCCGCGACTGGGTGGAGCGGTACGGCTACCCGCCGAGCGTCCGGGAGATCGGCGAGGCGGTCGGCCTGGTGTCGCCGTCCAGCGTGGCGTACCAGTTGAAGGCGCTGGAGACCAAGGGCTTCCTGCGCCGTGACCCGAACCGTCCGCGCGCCGTCGACGTCCGCTCCCCCAGCGAGATGGTCGACGACGAGACGCTGCGCTCGGCCCGTCCCCAGCCGGCGTACGTGCCGCTGGTGGGCCGCATCGCCGCCGGCGGGCCGATCCTGGCCGAGCAGGCGGTGGAGGAGTTCTTCCCGCTGCCGCGCGAGCTGGTCGGCGAGGGCGAGGTCTTCATGCTCGAGGTCAAGGGCGACTCGATGATCGACGCGGCGATCTGCAACGGCGACTGGGTGGTCGTCCGGCAGCAGCCCACGGCGAACGCCGGCGACATCGTGGCCGCGATGATCGACGGCGAGGCCACGGTGAAGAGCTACCGCCAGCGCGACGGCCACGTCTGGCTGATGCCGGCGAACCCGGCCTTCGACCCGATCCCCGGCGACGACGCGACGATCATGGGCCGCGTCGTGGCGGTGCTCCGGCGGGTCTGAGACGCGACACGGGCCGGTCCCCGCGGACCGGCCCGTGTTCGATGCTTCAGCGACGCCCGTAACCGGGGTCGTAGTCGTAGTTGTCGGCCCGGCGAGGGTGGTAATCGGCATAGCCGTCCCCGCGCGGGCCCGGCCCGCCGTAGACGCCCGGCGAACGGCCCTGGCCGGCCCCGCGACCGCCACCACCGGCCTGCCCAGTGCCGCGCCCCCCACCAC
>NZ_CAKUCL010000235.1 GCF_934643405.1 uncultured Actinoplanes sp. | reverse complement strand
GAAGAAGAAGAAGAAGGCGAGGGAGACCCGGCGGCAGCGCGTACCACCACGATCGTCACCAGCAAGGCGGACACCACCAGCAGGGCCGCTACCACGAACGCCAACCGATACCCGGCCGTCTGTGCGGCCACCTCGGACACCCCCGCGGCGCGCGAGCCGGCGTACCGGGCCGACGACAGCGTCGCCAGCACCGCCAGGCCCAGCGCCGAACCCACCTCGGCCGTGGTGTTGAAGACGCCGGAGGCCAGGCCCGCGTCGGACGGCGTCGCGTCTGCCATCGCCAGCGCCGCCAGGGCCGGGAACGCCATCCCGGCGCCCAGGCCGAGCACGACCATCGACGGGAGCACGTCGATCAGGTAGTGGCCGTCGGCCGGCACCCTCGCGAACCACAGCAGCCCCGCCGCGACCAGCGCCAGACCCGCGATGACCGGGCGCCGGGCGCCGAAGCGGGCGATCAACCGGTCCGAGTAGCGCAGCGACAGCCCGCCCATGACCACGGTGACCGGCAGGAACGCCAAGCCGATCCGCAGCGCGTCGTACCGCAGGACGTGCTGCACGTAGAGCACGCCGACGAAGAACATGCCGAACATCCCCGCCGCGCTCAGCAGCTGAGCCAGGTTGGCGCCGGTCAGCGTGCGGGACCGGAAGATCCGCAGCGGGATCAGCGGGGTCGCCGCCGTGGCCTCGCGGATCACGAAGCCGACCATCAGCGCGACGGCGACGGCCGCGAGCACCGGGCGGCTGGAGACCAGCGCGAACACCGCCACCATCAGCGACGAGGTGATCAGCGCGGCGCCCAGCACGTCGGCGCCCTGACGCAGCCCGGCGCCCCGGTCGGCCGGCAGCAACCGCAGCGCGGCGACCGCCACGGCGATCCCGATCGGCAGGTTCACGAAGAAGATCCAGTGCCAGCTGATGGCCTGGGTCAGCACGCCGCCCAGCAGCAGCCCCAGCGCCCCGCCCGCCGAGGCCACGAAGCTGTAGACCCCGATCGCCCGGGCCTGCTCCGCCGGCGACGGGAACATCGTGACGATCATGCCGAGGATGACCGCCGAGGTCATCGCGCCGCCGACGCCCTGCAGGAACCGCGCGGCGATCAGCATCTGCTGACTGCCCGCCAGCCCGCACAGCACCGACGCGAGCGTGAAGACGACCAGGCCGCCGACGAAGACACCCCGGCGCGAGACCAGGTCACCGACCCGACCGGCGAGCAGCAGCAGGCTGCCGAACGGGATCAGATAGGCGTTGACCACCCAGGCCAGGCCGGCCTGACCGAAGCCGAGATCGCGCTGGATCGACGGCAGCGCCACGTTCACGATCGTGACGTCCAGAATGATCATCAACATGCCGGTGCAGAGCACCAGCAGAGCCATCCACCTGCGATCTTGCGGCATGATTGCCGTCCTCCTGAGGCGAGACGCGGCCGGGAACGCGAGCTGAGAAACGCGAACCGGGAAATTACGATCGCCGGGAAAGACCGCGAAGATTGCCGAAAGTCATCGGCGCAACAGCGATGAGTTTCCGGGCGGCCCCAGGTCAGTACACGCATGGAGGAGGAAACCGTGGTGGACACCGAGTTCGTCGAGAAGGCCGACCCGTACCGGCGGGAACTGCTCGCGCACTGCTACCGGATGCTCGGCTCGGTCTACGACGCCGAGGACCTGGTGCAGGAGACCTACGTGCGCGCCTGGCGCAGTTACGACCGTTTCGAAGGCCGCTCGTCGATGCGCACGTGGCTGCACAAGATCGCCACCAACGCCTGCCTGAACGCCCTGGAGGGCCGTCAGCGCCGCCCGCTGCCGATCGGTCTGGGCGCGCCCAGCTCCGACCCGGCCGACGACCTGGTCCAGCGCGAGGTCCCGTGGCTGGAGCCGATACCGGACGGCATGCTCGGCGGGGACCCGGCGACCGTGGTGACCGGCCGGGAGAGCATCCGGCTCGCGGTCGTCGCCGCCATGCAGTTCCTGCCCGCCCGCCAGCGCGCGGTGCTGATCCTGCGCGACGTGCTGCAGTGGCCGGCCGCCGAGGTCGGCGAGATGCTGGGCATGACGACCGCCTCGGTGAACAGCGCGCTGCAACGGGCCCGCGCGCAGCTGCAGCAGAGCACGGTCACCGCCGACGAGGTGACCGAGCCGGACGAGCCGGACCAGCGGGAGCTGCTCGACCGGTTCGTGGCCGCGTTCGAGGCGAAGGACATCAACGCGATGGTCGCCATCTTCACCAAGGATGCGGTGTGGGAGATGCCGCCGTTCGAGGGCTGGTACCAGGGCCCGGAGACGATCGTGCGACTGATCGACACGCGCTGCCCGGCGCAGGGCCCGGGCGACATGAAACTGGTTCCGACCAGGGCCAACGGGCAGTACGCGTTCGGTCTCTACATGCGCGAGGGCGACACCTACCGTCCGTTCAACCTGCCGGTGCTCACCCTCACCCCGGACGGCGTCAGCCACGTCACCGCGTTCTTCGACGAGCGCCTGTTCCCCACCTTCGGCCTGCCCGAGTCGATCCCGGTGCATGCGGGCGGATCGTGATGGATGCCGTGGTCGGCGGGGTCGCGGTGCTGGAACGGGCGATCGCGTACGCGCTCGGCAGCCTCGCCCTGGTGACCCCGTCGCAGCTGGCGCGCCCCACGCCGTGCGCCCGCTGGGACCTGCACGATCTGCTGGAACACCTCGGCGACTCGATGGCGGCGCTGCACGAGGCCGCGGACACCGGGCGGGTCGCCCTCACCCCGGCGGCCCGGCCCGAGGGGGTGATCCCCCAGGTGCGCGACCAAGCGGTGGGTCTGCTCGGCGCCTGGTCGAATGTCAACGGCGAGTTTCCCGTACGGGTGGAGGAAGCCCCCTTGTCCGCTCCCCTGACCGCCGCCGCGGGTGCCATCGAGGTGACCGTCCACGGCTGGGATGTCGCCCAGGCCTGCGGATCGCCGCGTCCGATCCCGGCCGGCCTCGCCGAGGAGCTGCTGGACCTGTCCGTCCTCATGATCCGGCCGTGGGACCGGCCCGGCCGGTTCCTGCCGCCGTTGCGCCCACCGCCCGGCGCCGCCGCCGGGGACCGGCTGCTGGCCTTCCTCGGACGTGGACAGTTCACCTAGGACGCTCCACGATGCGGAGCCCGCAAGCTCTGACCGGGCACGCGCCCCCACGCCGCCGGGGGCGTCCGCCGACCTCGGCCGCCAGCAGGTTTTCCAGGCCGGTCAGCTGGCCGGCGCGGGCCCCGGCGAGGAACGCGTCGACCAGGCGCCGGTGCGTGGCCGGGTCGACGGCTTGCCGCCGGTCGCCGGTCAGCCGCTCGTGGGCGCGCACAACGAGCTGCCGGGCGTTGTCCGCGCCCAGCCGGAGCACCTCGGAGATCCGCCGGTACGGATAGTCGAACGCCTTGCGCAGCAGGTAGGCGGCGCGTTCGGCGGGCGTGAGCCGCTCCAGCAGCAGCCGGAGCGCCCGCTCGACCGCCTCGTTGCTCTCGGCCGCCGTCTCCGGTCCGGCGCCGCGGTCCACGATCTCGGGCAGCCACGGACCGGCGACGGTTTCCCGACGGCGCCGGGCGGACTGGGCGGCGTTGATGGCGAGCCGGGTGATGGTCACCGTGAGGAACGCCGGCGGGTTGATCACCACGGCGCGGTCGGTGCGGTGCCACCGGATCCAGGTCTCCTGCACCAGGTCCTCGGCCTCGCCGACGTCGCCGACGACGCCGAGGGCGGCCGCCATGAGCTTGGGCCGCGCCGCGTCGAACACGGTCACGGCGGTGTCGGATGGGGCATCTGTCGGGATCACGGTCTCGGCTCCGTTCGCGTACGGCGTCCGACGTGCTGACGGTGATCACCCTCGCGTGGCGGACCGTGGGATCGCGCCCTGGTGAGTACGTGGTCGGTCCGTGGTCCGTGGCCCACGGGCGGGCCCGGCCCCGGGCCGGGGTCTCCATGGGGATGCGCCGATCCGATACCGTCGCGGGGGTGCGGGGCATGCGATGGCTGGTGGTCGCCGCTGCGGCGGTGCTGGTTGCCGGGTGCGGTCAGGCGGGCTCGGCGCCCGCTCCGCAGCGGAGTGTGTCCGTTGTCGTGAGCGCGGCCAGCGCGGGACCGGCTCGGGTGCCGGTGCCGATCGCTCCGGCTCCGCAACGGTCCGGCGCAGCCTCGTGTGCCTGGGGTGCGACGCCGACCGTGTCCGTCTCGTTCGACCTCGGCGATCCCCGGCAGCGGGCTCTGCACGCCCTGGCGCAGCAGAATCGGCCGACTCCGCGGCGCGGGGTCGTCCCGGAGGCGGCGGTGCCCGGCGCGGAGGCCTGCGTCCGCGCGTTGCGGGTGCGGTTCGCGCTGCTCACGGCCGGTGCGAGCTCCGCTCCCGGCGGGCCGGAGATCGACGCGGCGCTGCGGTCGGCCGGCCTGCTGAAGATCACCGTCCGCGCCGCGGGAGCCTTCGCGGCGTCCACCGGCGAAGCCTGCATCTACGGCTCGTTCGGCGCGGCCGGCCCGGAGTTCGCCATCGGCCCGGTGGCGACGGGCGGCGCCTGCCGGTAGCCCCCGGACGGGACGCCCGGGTGACGCGGCGGGAGGGCGCCGGCGACGCGTGGACCGTCGTCGGCGGGGTATCCCGGTGACAGCCCCGAGTGCCGGAAAGCGATCTTCGTCACGCCGGGCAACCCCTCGAAGATCGAAAGCCGTCCTCACGAGTGACGCCGTCAACCAAGGGGAACCGTGCCGAAGACGCCTCGCTCCACGCGCCACCGCTCGCCGCTGTGGGCCCGCCTGTCCATCGCCGTCGGCGCGGTACTCGCCATCGCCGGCGGGGGCACCGCGGTCGCCGGGAACGTGCTGGTCGGGCAGGCCACCAAGGCCGTGCCGAAGCAGCATCTGCTCGGCTCGGCGCAGGACAACGCGCAACGCCGGCACGCCGAGATCAAGGGCGCGAAGAACATCCTGCTCGTCGGCCTGGACACCCGGCCGAGCTGGAAGAACAAGGAGCCCAGCCGCTCCGACTCGATCATCCTGCTGCACATCCCGGCGGACCACTCGCAGGCGTACCTGATCTCGCTGCCCCGGGACAGCTACGTGTCGATCCCCGCGTACGACAACGGCAAGATCCGGTACGGCGGAGGAAAGAACAAGATCAACTCAGCGTTCGCGTACGGGAGTCGTGGGCTGGACGGCGCCGCAGCCCTGTCGCACGGCTTCGAGCTGCTGGCGCTAACCGTCAAGAAGCTGACCGGCATCACGCCCGACGCCGGCGCGATCATCGACTTCAGCGGGTTCACCCAGGTGCTGCAGGTGCTCGGCAAGGTGTGCATGTACGTCGACGAGGACGTCACGTCGATCCACGTGGGTCACCGCAAGGACGGCACGCAGGCCGTCCCGTACACCACCGACGCCGCCGGTCTGCACCCGCGCAAGGTGCCCGGGGTGACCGCCAACTTCTACGCCAAGGGCAACCACTGCTTCTCCCCCGGCGAGGCGCTCGACTTCGCCCGCCAGCGCGACCTGCTCGCCGACAAGGATTCCGACTACGGCCGGCAGCGTCACCAGCAGCAGCTGCTCAAGGCGATCCTGGAGCAGACGGTGAAGGCCGGGCTGAACTCCCCCACCAAGCTGCCGAAGCTGCTCGGCGCGGTCGGCAAGGCGATGACCGTGGACGACGGCGGCATCGCGCTCGAGGACTGGGCCTTCGCGATGAAGGGCATCAACCCCGACGAGCTGATCACCCTCAAGACCAACAACGGCAGGTTCAACTCCAGGCCGATCGCCGGCGTCGGCGCCGTCGAGATCATCAGCGCCGACTCCCTCGCCATGATCAAGGCGGCGCGGACGGACACGCTCGCGGCCTACGTCTCGGCGCACCCCGAGGTCATCGCCCAGAGCTGACCACGGCGTACGCGTCGAGCGCCGTCACGAAGTCGCGGCAGGTCGCCAGGCAGCCCCTCAGCGCGTCGCCGGTGACCACCACTCCGCCGTCGCGCATGATCTGCGCCCAGCCGCGCGGAGCGTCGTGCCGGCCGTCACCGTCGAGCCGCCGCAACGCCAGCAGGTACCAGCCGGCCAGCGCGGACGGCTCCTGGTCCAGGGCCCGGGTGTGGTGGCGCGCGTCGATCAGGCCCGCCGAGGCGAGCGCCAGGGCCGCCTCGGCGCGTACCGCCGGCTCGTGACGGCACGAACCCGACGATGCTTTCCATCCTCGGCAACACCTCGACCGCGCGTGGCTCGTCCGGGTCCGCGAGCCGCATGAGCGAGCGCCGGATGTCGCGGATGTCGGTGCGGTCGGCGTCACGCAGGTTCGTCCGCCCCGCACCCGTCGGTGCCGGCTTCCAGCTCGGGCGGCGTGACGGTCGACTCCAGGAGACTGAGCGCCCATTCCGGGTCCACGTCGCGCGCGCTTCGCCTCCTCGAACGAGGTGACGGCGATCCGGAAGTCGTCGTTGAACCGCCAGGCCGCCCACTCGCGCCGGCGCACCGCGCGGATCAACAGCTCGCGCCCGAGGATCTCATGGTCCACGTACTGGTAGAACGAGGCGAGGTCGGCCTTGACCACGTAGCGGACGGCGGCCTCGTACGGCCACGGAGCGGAGAAGGGCAGGTCGTCGTACGGGCCGGGCCGCTCACCCCGCTCCTCGGCGTACTTCGCGGGCGCGGCCACGAACTCGCGGTACCTCTCCGGCGAACGATCCAGCTCCGCGCCGGCCAGCAGCAGATCGGTCAGGGCCCGGTAGGTGACCCGCTCGGCGAAGCCCCAGATGGCGACGGGCCGGCTGCCACCGGTCTCCGGTTCGGCGACCGCGACGACGAGTCCGCGGCCGGTGGCGAGGCCGCCCCGCACCTGCCCGCCGAGCCAGGCCGCGAATGGGGACGCGCCGGCCCGCAGCTGGGCGGCGCCGGGAGCATCGGGCAGGAGCGCCTCGGTGTGGTCGGCTTCGCGGATCGCGGCAGCCGGCAGGTCGAGGCGTGCCAGCACATCGGCCGGAACGGATCGCATGCCCGGAATGAACTCACGCGCCGACGGTCCCGATCGGCGCACCCTACTTCGTCCGGCTGCTCTGGCGAAGCCGTACGCGGAGGGGTTGAGCCTGCAAAAGCAGCATGTGAACAAATATCTCCGCCCGGTTCCCCTCCGCTGCGCTCGCGAGAAACATGGCCCCGTGACGATGCCGTAACCGGGAGTGCGCAAGGAGGAGGCAACGATGCCTGGAAACCGAGCGGTGGTTTACATGGGTCCCGGCCGGGTGGAGATTCAGACCATCGACTACCCGACTTACGAGATGAAGGACGGTCCCGGGGTCAACAAGGCCAACGTCGGGCGCAAGACCCCGCACGGCGCGATCCTCAAGACGGTCGCCACGAACATCTGCGGCAGCGATCAGCACATGGTCCGCGGGCGCACGACCGCGCCCGAGGGGCTCGTGCTGGGTCACGAGATCACCGGTGAGGTGGTCGACGTCGGGCCGGACGTCGAGTTCATCAAGGTCGGTGACGTCGCGTCGGTGCCGTTCAACATCTCGTGCGGCCGGTGCCGCAACTGCAAGGAACGCAAGACCGGCGTCTGCCTCAACGTGAACCCGGACCGTCCGGGCTCGGCCTACGGGTACGTCGACATGGGCGGCTGGATCGGTGGGCAGGCCGAGTACGTCCTGGTCCCGTACGCGGACTGGAACCTCCTGCCGTTCCCGGACAAGGACCAGGCGCGGGAGAAGATCCTGGATCTGGCCATGCTGACCGACATCTTCCCCACCGGGTACCACGGCTGCGTCAGCGCCGGGGTGACCACCGGCTCGACCGTCTACATCGCCGGCGCCGGACCGGTCGGCCTGGCCGCGGCGACCTCGGCGTGGCTGCTCGGCGCGGCCGTCGTCATCGTCGGTGACCTCAACGAGGAGCGGCTCGCGCAGGCCCGCAGCTTCGGCTGCGAGACCGTCAACATCTCCGAGGGCGACCCGGCCGACCAGGTGCAGCAGATCCTCGGCCACGACGCGCCCGCGATCGGGCAGCCGCTGGTCGACTCGGCGGTGGACGCGGTCGGTTTCGAGGCCCGCGGGCACGGCGCCGACGCGCAGACCGAGATGCCGGCCACGGTGCTCAACTCGCTGATGGAGATCACTCGCGCCGGCGGCGCGATCGGCGTTCCCGGCCTGTACGTGACGGGGGACCCGGGCGGCGTCGACGAGGCGGCGAAGGTCGGATCGTTGTCGCTGCGGCTCGGACTGGGCTGGGCGAAGTCGGTGTCGTTCGTGACCGGCCAGTGCCCGGTGATGAAGTACAACCGGGAGCTGATGATGGCGATCCTGCACGACCGGGTGCAGATCGCGAAGAACGTCAACGCCACGCCGATCTCGCTGGACCAGGCTCCCGAGGGCTACATGGAGTTCGACAAGGGAGCTGCCCGCAAGTACGTCCTCGACCCGCACGGTTCGATCACCGGCAAGGCTGCTTGATCTTTTTGCCGTCTCCGTCACACTTGGGGGCGTATGTGGTTTGACGCCTGTTCCCCCGGGCATTTGCTGCTGCCGGTCCGGTCCCGGGGGAAGAGGCGTCAGTCGGTGGACTTGCTCGTGATGGTGCAACAGAGGGCGCGTCTGCACGGACCCAACGAGACCCGGCGCGCGGTCCGCGCGGTCGTCGGCGCGCTCGCCGACGTGCTGCCGCCGACGGTCTACCAGCGACTTGCGGTGCAGCTGCCGGCCGCGATCCGCGCCGGGCTGCCGGCTCCCGGCACGCCGGTCGCGAGTTGCCGCGACTTCCTGACCCGCATCGGTACGGGCCTGTTCGTCGACGGCCCGAACGCGGCGTTCCTGGCCCGCGTCGTCCTGGAACAGCTCAACGCCGCGGGTCACCCGCACGTGCCGGCGTCGGCCGCGGCTTACGCGCCCGCCGACCTGCGGCCGCTGCTGACCGCCATGCCGCCGTCGGTGCCCCCGGTGGTGCGCACGATCCGCCGGCGCCCGGTGGCGCCGCGGCACCGCCGCCCGGCCGGTCGTCGCGGCCTGATCAGTCACTGACCTCGTAGTCGAACCAGATCCGGTGGTCGTCGCCGATGCCACCGCTGCCGGTGATCCCGGACAGCGCCCCCGTGCCGCTGCCCGGGACGATCACCAGGAAGTCGTTCTCCCGGTCCGCGCCGCGCGTGGTCGCGGAGTGCGCGAAGTTGAAGGCGCCCGCTCGGCCGTGCAGCGACCCCTCGAACGACTCCATGGCGACATAGGTGCCGACGCCGGTCGCCTCGTCGTACGCGGCGGTGAACAGCGTCGCCGACCGCCCGTCCACCTCCCCGTCGAAGGTCTTCTCCATGGTCGCGACCCCGACCGGCAGTCCGGTGCGGATGGGCGGCGCCGCCACCGCGGCCGGCGTGAACCCGGCGACCTGGAACGTTCCGGTTGCTCGCATGCCGCCGACAGTAGTGGCGATGGCTGACAGAATCCGTCGGGTTTACTGATCCGGTTCGCTCGGTTCTGCGACGGCGGACGGCCGGGTCCTGCTCGTGAAGCCGGCGGCCGGGGATGGACGACGCCGTGGCCGCGCCGGTCCGATCAGCTGCTGCCCTCGGCCGGCCGGCGGTCGGTGGAGCGGGGCAGCCGGATCGTGACGGTAGTGCCGGCCGGCTGGTGCGGGGCAAGGGTGATGGTGCCGCGGTGGTGTTCGACGATCGCCCGCGACAGCGCCAGGCCGAGCCCGTTGCCCGGGATGCCGCGGTGCCGCGCGTTCTCGCCGCGGTAGAGCCGGCGGAACAGCTGCGGTTGCTCGTCGGCGGGCAGACCGATGCCGGTGTCGGTGACGATCAGCGTGACGGTCTCGTCGTCGCCGGTTGCCGTCACCGTGACGGTGGGGTCGTCGGGGCTGAACTTGATCGCGTTGTCCAGCAGGCCGTGCAGCATCTGGGTGAGCCGGTCCGGGTCGCCGGACAACGTCAGGGAGTCGGGGACCCGGGTGTCGATGACGATGCGCCGGGCGGCGGCGACCGACCGCGCCAGGGCCACCGAGGTGGCCACGACGGCGGCCAGGTCGACCGGCTCGATGCTGAGGACGGCGTGCCCGGCCTCGATCGAGGCCAGGTCGAGCAGCTGCTCGATGAGCTGGCGCAGGCGCTGGCTGTTGCGGTCGACCACCTCGACCAGCTCGCGCAGCTCGCCGGTGATGCCCGGGCTCTCGGCGATGAGCTGCACGTAGGAGGTGATCGAGGTGAGCGGGGTGCGCAGCTCGTGGCCGACGAGCGCGACGTATTCGTCGGTGGCGGCGGCCAAGTTGCGGGCCAGCTCGTCGGCGCGGCGGCGTTCCCGGTAGGCGCCGATGCTGCCCGCGATGCCGGTCAGCAACAGCACGAGGGCGGGTTCGGGCTCCTGCTGGTCGTACGCGAAGAAGGTGAGCACCCCGGTGATCCGGTCGCCGCTGCGCACCGGGATCGCCCCGGCCGCGCGGTACGAGCAGGCGGCGGCGACCTCGGGCAGCACCGGTGAGCCGGCGGCGCGGATGTCCGGCACCCAGACCGGTTCGCCCCGCTCCCAGCAGACGCCGGCCAGGCCGTGCCCGCGGGCGAAGCTGGTCGGCAGGGGCAGCACCGGCTCGTTCTCGGCGGCGTAGGTGGCGGCCGGCCGCATCCGGTCGGTGACCTGGTCGAGAATCCACAACCGCACGTACGGCCAGCCCAGCGACGTCGCGATCAGACGCACCACGCCGTCGGCCGCGGCCGCGGCGCTCGGGCTCTCCGACAGGATCCGGAGGGCTTCGCTCTTGCAGGTCTGGTAGACGCGGGACCGGTACTCGGCCGTGACGTCGTGCACGGCCGCCACCGCGCCGATGATCGTGTCGCCGCCGTCGCGCACCGGGCGGGCGTTGATGGTGATCCAGCGCCGCCGGCCGCGACGGTCGACCGCCAGCTGACCGGCGTGCTCGATCGTCTCGCCGCGCAGGGCCCGTAGCATCGGCACCTCGCCGGTGCGCAGCGGGGTGCCGTCGTGGTGGCGCAGATCGAAGCGCTGCGCCCATTCCTTGACCGGCACGGCCGCGCTCTCGTCGCCGAAGAAGTCGCGCAGGAAGCCGTTGAACGAGATGAGCCGGCCCATGGTGTCGCACGCCGCCATGCCGACGTCGACGCACTGCATCATCGCGTCGACGAAGGCCGGTGCCATCCCCTCCCCGCCGGTCGCGGCCCGGTCGCCGCCGGCGGGCCGCCCGGGCGGGTCGTCCAGCTGCCGGGCGAGGACCGCGGACAGCTCCTGCACGTCGAAGGGCTTGCGGACCACGGCCACCGCGCCGCTCTCCTCCAGCAGCGGGTCGCCCGGCAGGAGCAGGGCGGTGACGAGCACGATCGGCACATCGGCGAGAAGCACGTCCTCGCGCAGCGCCCGGCACAGCTGAAGGCCGTCCATCTCCGGCATGTCGACGTCCGCGACGACCAGATCCGGACGGCGGCGGTTGGCGGCCACCAGCGCGGCCCAGCCGTCGTCGGCCAGAGTCACGTCATGTCCGAGCCGGCGGACGACCTCCCCCATCAGCCGTTGATGATCCGGGTTGTCCTCCGCTATCAGCACCACCGCCACACCTACATAATATAGGACCCAACCACCGAAACCGACATATCGTCATAAAGCTTCGCCATCGAGTTCGGTGTCCCGCGGAGGGCCGCGCTCTGCCGCTGCGCTGGATGCGCGAGCCCCCTCAGCAGCAAGCCCGCCGACCGATCCGGCACGACGCGCTGAACGCGTCCAGCACCCCGGACGGCGAACTCACCCACGC
>NZ_CAKUCL010000234.1 GCF_934643405.1 uncultured Actinoplanes sp. | reverse complement strand
AGTCGCTGGGCGAGGCCGGCGCGGTCGTGGCCGGCCGGCTGTCGATCCCGTCGGTGCTGCAGGAGAACACGCTGTGGCCGGCGACCGAGCTGTTCGACGCGGTGACCGGCAGCTCGGCCCTCGCCGGGCGGCCGATCCCCCGGCCGGAGCTGACCATCACGGTGACGCCGCCGAGCCTGCGCCCGGCGCCGGAGGGGGCGGTGATGATGCGGCCGGTGCCGTTCTCCGGCGGCGGCGAGATCCCGGACTGGTTGCTCTCCCCCGGCGACCGGCCGCGGGTGCTGGTCAGCCGCAGCACGCTCGACGGTCCGAACGACGGCGACCCGGGGCCGGCGGTCGTCGCCGCGGCGGCCGGCGTCGACGCCGAGATCGTCCTGGTCCGCCCGGCCGCGAAAGCTCTGCGGGGCAACGTCAGGAGCGTCGGGCGCATCCCGCTCGACCGAGCCCTGCGGCACGCGGCGGCGTTCGTCCACCACTCCGGGGCGGGCAGCGTGCTGGGCGGGCTGGCCGCGGGCGTTCCGCAGCTGACCACTCCGGGCGCGGGCGACCGCCGGCACAACGCGCAGCTGCTGGCGAAGCGCGGCGCCGGGCTGGCGGTCGAGGCGAAGGCGATCACCGCGGCCGACCTGCACCGGTTGCTGACCGACGACGCGCTGCGCACCGCGGCCCGGCAGGTGGCGGCCGAGATCGCCGCGATGCCCGCCCCCGGCGAGGTGGTCGCCACCCTCGAGGACCTGACCTGAGCGCAATGTGCCGCCCGCTGTAACCGGACCCGGTCGCCAGGCGTGTAACCGGTGAGCGGCCGGACCACCGGGCGCCGCGCGTCTGGAGGAAGGGCACCGTGGTCGATGTGCACCGCGCTCGGAGAGCGTGCGCATCCGCAAGCGGAACCGCAACGTCGCGATCGCGGCGTTGTCCACCCTGGTGGCCGGTGTTCCTCTGACGGTTGCCGCGATGGTGACCGGTGACCCGCACGGCCCACCGGCGGGCCCGCGCGTCTCCGCCTCCCAGCCGTCCTTCTTCGGACCCGGACGCAGCACGCATCCGTCGACGAAGGCTCCGGACGGCGGCATCACCGAGGCGGCGCTCTACTCCGCCGAGCTCGACCTGCCCGCGTGGCCGGCCGGCACCGGCAGCCCGGCATGCGCGGCCGGACCGGTCCGGTTCCAGGCCGGCGGCGCTCAGGTCGGCGACGTCGACCTCTGGATCGCCGGGGTCGCCCACGCCGACGTCGACCGCGACGGCCGGGCAGAGACGTTCGCCCGGGTGTTCTGCATGAACCCTCGCGGCGGCGACCCCGTGTCGCAGGTCGTGGCCTTCGCGTCCGCGTCCGGCGGCGAGGTCCGCACGATCGGCCCGGTTCTGCAGCAGACCGGCGACGTGATCGCCGTCTGCGGGGTGCGCGCCGGCGTGGACGGCGCCGTGCAGGTCGAGATCGCCGACTTCCCGATGCCTTGGCGGTGCGGCGATCCCGGGTCGGCGAACCAGCGGTACGTCACCCGGCAGTGGCTGACCTTCACCTGGAACGGGTCGGCCTTCGTCCAGCAGGGAGCCACCAGCCACACGGCCAACCCGTACGCCTCGGATCTCGCACTGACCAGCACCGATCTGATCCTGACCAGGCAGGCGAACGGCCACTACACGGGTTCCATGACGGTGACCGTGCACAACACCGGCACCTCGGCCATCCCGTACCGGACGCAGACCGTCATCTCGGACGGCATGCGGCTGGTCGATCCGCCACCCGGGTGCGCCCTGGACCCGTCGTGGACCGGTGGCGGCATGGAGGACATCTTCTGCACCGGGGCCAAGCTCGCCGGCGGCGCGACACGAACGGTGACGTTCACTGTGGACTCGCCGAGGCGCTACCGGCTCACCTACATCCCGGACACCAACGTGCTGCCGGTGACCGGCTACAACGACCCGAACGAGGCGAACGACCGGGCGGCACTGAGGATCGAGTTCCGCGACTGACGCGGCCGGCGGCGGGGCCGGGAGGTGCGGCAGCCGGTCCGGCAGCGGTGCACACAGCTGATGCACCGCCGCGTGTGCGACCTCCAGTCCGCTACTCCCCGCGGCGTTCGCCGTCGGGCGGCCGGGTGGCACCGGCTCCGTCCGCCGCCTCCGCGCGGCCGTCGACGGGCCCGAGCGGGGTGCGCGCGTCCGGCGGTCGCGCCGGGTCGGCGGCGGTGGGGGCGAACAGCCGCTCCTCGTCCAGCGCCGACGTCTGCACGACCAGCACGTCGCAGACCGCGTTGCGGACGACCCCGGCCGGCACCGAGCCCAGCAGCTGGCCCTCGCTGGCGCCCAGGCCGCGGTTGCCGACCACGATGAGGTTCGCCGGGTTCGCGCCGACCGTGTCCAGCAGGGCCTGCGCCGCGTCGCCGGGCACGATGCGCTGCTCGATGAACCGCGCCCGCTCCCGGGTGAGCGCGGTGACCGACTTGCCCAGCGCCTCGCGGGCGGCGTCGGCGCCGAAGATGTCCCGGTGCACGCCCGACGCGGAGGTGTCGGCCGGGGAGCCCTCGCGGTACGCGGTCACGACCACCAGACGGGCCTGCGCGGCCTGGGCCACCTCGGCGGCCCGGTCCACGGCGTACAGGGAAGTGGGGGTGCCGTCGGAACCGACGACCACCCGGTCGTAGACGGTGATGCTGCGCTTGCCGCCCAGCGGGACGATCGGGGACTCGTCCGCCTCGTCCGGCGGGTTGACCCAGAGCATGGCCACCGCGCCGATGCCCAGCAGCACCCCGGCCAGGATCATCGCGTTGCTGCCCTTGTTGTCCAGCAGGTGCTTGTAGATCCAGCCGAACGTGACCGTCTGCACCAGCATCGGCACCACGATCATCATGTTGAGGATGCCCATGTAGACACCGGTGCGCTTGGCCGGGACCATGCTGGCGACCATCAGGTACGGGACGCCGACCGCGCTGGCCCAGAAGATGCCGACGCCGATCATCGGCACCAGGGCCGTGTACTGGTTGTGGATGTGCGCGAGCCAGACCAGCGACAGCGCGGCCAGGCCGAGGGCGAGGGCGTGCACCCGTTTCGCGCCGATCCGCTGGGCGAAACCGACCAGGAACAGCGCGGAGATCATCGTGACGAAGTTGTAGGTGCCGTTCTGCAGGCCGCTCCACGCGATCGCGTCGTCCCAGCCGGGGCCGCCCTGCTCCGGGTTCGCGTTGAAGACCGTCTCGCCCAGACTGACCGCCAGGAACTGCCAGTAGATGAACATGGCGTACCACTGGAACGCGAACACCACGCCGATCTTGTGCATGGCGATCGGCATGCTGCGCACGGCGTCGGCGATCTCGTGGATGGCGTACCTGGCGCCGCGCGGCGCCGCGCGCATCTCCGCCAGCTCGTCGTCGGACGGCTTCAGTTCCCGCGTACGGGACATGGCCGTGAGCACCGTGAGAAGGATGCACACCGTGCCGATCATGAAGCAGACGAACATCCAGTACGGCACCCCGTTGCCGGCCGTCTTCTGCAGGGCCGAGACCTTCTGCAGCGCGAACAGCGAGATGTTCGCGAGGACCGCGCCCGCCCCGGTGAACATGCTCTGGGTCAGGAAGCCCCGCGCCAGCTGGGATTTCGGCAGCCGGTCGGAGATGAACGCCCGGTACGGCTCCATCGAGGTGTTGTTGCCGGCGTCGAGCAGCCAGAAGCAGATCACGCCGAGCCAGAGCACGCCGACGAACGGGAAGGCGAACAGGATCACCGCGCAGAGCAGCGCCCCGGCGGTGATGAACGGCCGTCGCCGGCCCCAGCGCGGATGCCACGTCCGGTCGCTGATCGCGCCGATCAGCGGCTGGATGATCAGGCCGGTGACCGGGCCGGCGAGGTTCAGGATGGGCAGCTGGTCCGGGTTCGCCCCGATCAGCAGGAACAGCGGGTTCACCGCGGACTGGGTGAGCCCGAAGCTGAACTGGACCCCGAAGAAGCCGAGGTTCATCATCAGCAGCGCGGAGCCGGACATCAACGGCCGGCGCTCGACCTGACCGGTCGCGGGTGAGACTTCTGTCGTGGCGGTCATGCCGACCCCTTCCGCCGCTGAGATCCACGTCACACCTCTAGGCGACGCTAAACCGAGTGTGCTGGCCCTGCAACCGCCGGTGTCGATATTTCGATTGCTCTCGACGGATCGGCACGATGCGTAATACGGTCAGCACCGATGGCTTCCGAGGCCAGCAAGGAGGCGGCGGTGAACACATGGAAAACCGTCGTGGTCGGTGTGGACGGATCGCCCAGCAGCCGCAAGGCACTGATCTGGGCCGCCGCCGAAGCCGCCGATCACGGGGCCGACCTGTTCGTCCTCAACATCTGGGAGCACACGCTGCTGCCACCGGCGGGCAGCGTCAGCGTGTCCGAGCGGTACGTGCCGGATCCCAGCCAGCGCACCACCGACGACCTCCTGAAGGTGATCAAGGAGGAGCTCGGCGACGATCCGCCGATCCGGGTGCAGGCTCAGGTCAAGCAGGGCCGCCCCGCGAAGGTCCTGATCGAGGACTCCGCGGGTGCCGACCTTCTCGTGGTGGGCGAACGCGGCCACGGCGGCTTCGCCGGGCTCGTGCTCGGCTCGGTCAGCCAGCACGTCGCCGCGTACGCGAAGTGCCCGGTGACCGTGGTGCGCTGAGGCCACCGTCCCGCCCGCGACGGCGGCCTCAGCGGACGGTCAGCGGATCTCGCGCCGGCCCTGCTCGCCGGGGACGTCGGCCTCGATGCGCTCCTTGCGCACCTCGCCACCGACGGTCTCCTCCTCGGTCACCGTCTCCTTGCCGAGCCGCACCCGCTCGACCGGCACGGCCTCGGTCTCCACGACCGGCCGCTCGGCGTGCAGGGTCACCTCGTGCTCGGACTCGGTGATGGCCGGGCCGTCTGCCGCGTCGCCGCGGTTGGCCTCGGTGATCGGCTCCCGCTCGAGGCGGACCTCCTCGCGGCGGACCGGGACGTCGACCTGCTGCCGCTCGGTCACCACGTACTTGCGCAGCCGCGCGCGGCCGGCCTCCTCGGTGCGGGTGTCCACGTTGAGGCGTTCCTCCGAGCGCGTCATGGCGTCGTCGCCGCCCTCACGCCGCTCGGTGCCGGTCCGCTCGGCGCTGGTCCGCTCGGCGCCGGTCCGCTCGGTGCCGGTCCCGTAGCCGCCGGCCTGCGCGCGGCTGGACTCGTAGCCTTCGTTCCGGTACCCGCCGGTCATGCCGTAGTGCTGGTAGAGCCGGTCCACCTCGCCGTGGGTCAGCGGGTCGTCGTGCGACACGTCGATGTGCGGGGCGTCCTTGACCTGGGACTTCTCGAACGGGACGACCAGGTTGGCGCCGTCGGCCTCGGCGTCGCGAAGGGGCACCAGCGACTCCCGCAGGCCGAACAGGCCGGTCTTGACGCTGGCCCAGGTGGGCTCGGCGTCACGGTCGGTCCAGACCTGTCCGATGTCACCGATCTTGTCGCCGTTGCGGTCGTAGACCGTGCGGCCGGTGAGCGTGTCGTACTGATCTTGCGAAAGCACTGGGGGTCTCCTCCCGGTTGTGCGTCTGACGTTCGTACCTGCTGCTGCCCGGGCACTCCCCGGCTACCCGGACCGCGACCCGGTATTCCACCCGTTCACGAACGATCGAGCCGGGGGCGGTGAATTCAGCACATGGCGCCGGGAGGTCCCGGCCGGACGAACGCGGGGCGCACGAGACCCCGTTACGGCAACGCCGTGCCGTACGTGGTGCCGGCCCGGTCGCGCTGCAGGCGGCCGGTGTCGACGAGCATGCGGCGCACGCCCGCGACGTCGTCGGTGACCGCGGCGAGCCGCCGGTTCAGCTCGTCTTCGTCGCAGAGGCCGTCGAGGGCGAGGAACCGCAGGAGCAGATCGCCGATCTGCTGGTACCGCTCGCTCATCGTGGGCGGCAGCGAGGTCAGCCGCCCGTGCGAGAAGTAGCCTTTGAGCTGCGGGTACTCCGACAGCAGCGGGGCGATCGGCTGCATCCGGTCGATCGCCGCGGCGGCGGAGCGCAGGACTCCGGGGACGGCCCGGTAGATGCCGTTGCCCGTGCCGGTGGCCAGGCCGGCGCCGACCAGCCGGGCCAGTGTCTCGCCGGCCTTCGCGATCGGCAGGTCGAGCGGATAGGCCAGCTCGGCGATGGTGGCGCCCTCCGCGCCCCGGCGGACCAGCTCGGCGTACGCGGCGAGCCGGGCCGGGCTGGACAACTGGCTGAGCATCTCGGCGGCGTGGGCCGCATCGGCGGACATGCGGCCCACGCTAGAGACGGCTGCCTCATTTCACGAGCGGTTTTCCCGGGACAGATCGACCACGTCCGCGCTCACCCGGGCGAGCGCCGCGTTCCAGTTGATCGCCTCCTCGTTGGTGGACCAGGACTGGATGTCGTCGATGTAGCAGAACTGTGCGACGCAGCCGGTCAGCTTGCTCTGCGCGTACGGGTCCTGGATGGACGAGTTCGCACCGCCCGCGAGCGTGCCGGCCGGCGGGTGCGGCAGCGCCGGGTCGAGCTGGTGCGCGTACCAGCGGCTGTGCTGGTTCTGCGAACTGACCTCGCCGTACCCGGTCACGTAGGACTGGTTGAGCGCGTTGCGGCCGAGCACGTAGTCGATGCCGGTGAGCACGCCGTCGCGGTAGCCGGGGCGGCCGGTCAGCCGGTAGCCGGCGCCGATCACCACGAGGTTGTTGAGCAGGATGCTGTTCGAGCCCCAGTCCCACCTGGCGTTCGCCGGGGCGTAGGCGACGCCGTACGGGTGGGCCCGCTGGACGGCCAGGTACTTGTCGGCGGCCGCGACCACCGACTTCTGGACCGCGGCGAGGCCGGGCAGCCGGTTCGGGATCAGGGCCAGGTCGAGGCGGCCGGCCGCGGCGGTGGCCGCCCAGTCGAACGCGCCGCTGCCGAACACGTCGGCGGTGTGCTCCGGCGACGCGAGCACGTCGCCGGCGAACCGCTGCTCGCCGGTGGTGAGGAACAGCTCGGCGGCCGCCCAGTAGAACTCGTCGCTGACCTTCGCGTCGTTGTAGGCGCCGCCGCCCACGCCGTCCGACTCCGGGGCGTACCGTCCGGGGTTCGCCTTCGCCGCGTCGTAGGCGGTGCGGGCCGCGGTCAGCGCACGCGCCGCGAACGCCGGGTCGTCGCGCTGGTACACGCGGGCCGCCTGGGCGGCCACGGCGGCGAGGTTGAGGGTGGCCGCGGTCGAGACGGGGTGCAGTTCGCGCGGCTGGGGATCGAGGTGCGGCAGCAGCGGCAGCCCGGTCCAGGCCTGGTCATGGATCTTGTGGTAGACCATGCCGGCGTCCGGCTGCCCGGCCGGGACCTGCATGCGGAGCAGGAACTCCAGCTCCCAGCGGACCTCGTCGAGGAGGTCCGGCGTCCGGTTGCCGCTCTCCGGGATGTCGAGCCGCACGCTGCGCGCGGCGGGCGACTGCTCGTACTCGCTGAGCAGCTCCCAGACCGTGATGCCGCCGTTCACCACGTATTTGCCGTGGTCGCCGGCGTCATACCAGCCGCCGCGGACGTCGAGGCGGTGGTCGCACACGCCGGGCTGGCACGGCACGTTGCCGTCACCCTGGTTGGGCGGCACGTCGACGTGACCGGCCGGGCGGCCGTAGCCGGGGCGCAGCTCGTCGAGGATCTCGATCCCGCTGCGTTGCGTGTAGTAGAACCTCAAGGCATCGGAGCGGAGTTTGCCGTACGGCCGGGAATCGATGTCGAAGGGCCGGGAGGTCTCGCCGTCGGCCGTCACCGTGAAGCCGCTGCCGGTCCTGCGATAGCCACCGAAATCGATCGTCTGGACGTTCTGCCCGGAGGAGACGTCCACGCCGCGCGGAGTGCTCACACCGCTCGCGACGACCGCGCCCGCGGCGTTTCTGAGCTGCCACGGAAGCGAGGTCGTCCGCTCGGTGACCACAGTGGCCACCTTCGGGCCGTCCGGCAGGTAGGCGAATTGGTTCACCCGCACCCGCGGACCGGTGTCCGGTTCGTAGGTCTCCGGCGGCACCCCGCCGACCAGCGAGACGTTGTCCACGCAGAAGCGCCACGGGTCCGGGCTGCCGCCCACCTGGAAGGCGACCTGGCCCTGCTCGGTGCTCGTCGAGGCGGTGAACGTGTACTCGTGGTGGGTGGCGCCGGCGGTCAGCGCCGGCGACTGCTCGAAGTAGGTGTCGTACGGGCTGACCGCCAGGCCGGTGATCGCGCGGACGACGTGGCCGTCGCCGCTCGCGTCGAAGGCGAAGCGGTAGCTCTCGCCGGCCACCAGATCGATGTCGTTCTGGCCGATCGCCACGTCCCAGCGGTTGGCCGTGCCGCCGGGCACGTCGATGCAGGCGCGGCCGTCGTCGAGGGTCATCGGCACGCCGGCCGTCGACCAGAACGGATCGGTGGTGCCGTCGAAGCCGCCGTTGATCACCTGCTCGACCTCGTCGGCGCTGGCCGGCGCCGGGGCGCCGGCCACGACGAGAGTGGAGACGCCGAGCACGGCGAGGACGCGGGAGCGCTCCCATAGAGACATGCACACATATTGATCCCGGCGTCACCGCCTGTCAACGAAGCGTCGTCAACCCCAGACCTCGGCGGCGGTCTCCGCGATCAGCCGCAGCTTGGCGACCTCCTGCTCGTACGTCAGCACGTTGCCCTCGACCGTCGAGGAGAATCCGCACTGCGGCGACAGGCACAGCTGCTCCAGCGGCACGTACTTGGCGGCCTCGTCGATCCGCCGCTTGAGCGTGTCCTTGGACTCCAGCTCGCCGCGCTTGGTGGTGACCAGGCCGAGCACGACCTGCTTGCCGGGCGGCACGAACCGCAGCGGCGCGAACCCGCCGGACCGCTCGTCGTCGTACTCCAGGAAGAACCCGTCCACGGCCAGCTCGCTGAACAGGGCCTCGGCCACGAAGTCGTACCCGCCCTCGGCGGCCCACGACGACCGGAAGTTGCCCCGGCACATGTGCGTGGTGACGTTCAGCCCGGCCGGCCGGCCGGCGATGGCCGCGTTGATCTGCCTGATGTAGCGCAGGTGCTGGTGCTCGGCGTCGTCGCCGCGCTCGGTGAGCAGCCGCCGCTGGTCCGGGTCGTTGAGGTACGCCAGGCTGGTGTCGTCCAGCTGCAGGTACCGGCAGCCCAGCGCGGCGACCCGGCGCACCTGCTCGGCGTACGCGGCGCTGAGGTCGGCCCAGAACTGCTCCTCGTCGGGGTACACCTTCTCCTCGATGGCCGCGCGGCCGCCGCGGTAGTGCACCATGCTCGGCGACGGGATGGTCAGCTTCGCGGTGACGCCCGGCTCGACGGTGTCGGCGAGGAACGCGAAATCGTCCCCGAAGATCGTCTTCCCCAGCCGCACCGGCTCGTCGATGACCAGCGCCGCCGACTCGAAGTCGAGCTCGCCGTCCGCGTTGCGGAAATGCACCTGGATCTTCTCCTGCGTACGGTGCACCCCGCCGAGCTGGTAGATGAAGTCCATGTGCCAGGACGTGCGGCGGAACTCCCCGTCGGTCGCCGAGCGCAGCCCGACGTCGCGCTGCATCCGCACGACGTCGCGGATCGCGTCGTCCTCGATCGCCCGCAACTCGTCCGCCCCGATCTCGCCGGCGGCGCGTCGCTCGCGGGCTTTCAGCAGTCCCGGGGGCCGCAGCAGGCTCCCGACGTGGTCGGCGCGGAACGGCGGTGTCTCACGAGACGTCATCGCCCCATCGAAGCCGATCAGAGTGCGGGACGCAATGCGTGCGAAAGGGTCCGCCTGCGCGAGGAAGGCGGGCGGCTCGGGCGGTCAGCCGTGGCGTCTCGGGCCACGCCGCGCGGCTGACCGGGCGGGCGACCGGACGCAGCGGTACCAGCGCCTCGTGCGGGCCGGCCGGCGCAGGCCGGACGCGGGCACCGCCCAGAACGGCGGCCGCTCCGGCGTGCTCCACCGGCGCTCCGGCCGGGTCCGCGCGTCCGCGGGCGGGCGGCGGACCGGGAGCCCGGCGCCGCCGGCCACCTCGAGCAGGCGCCGGACCTGCCCGGTCCGGCGCTCGATCTCGTCGTAGGCGCGGACCGCCGCATCGATGCGCATGTGCCCATGGTCGCCAGCCGGCCCGGCGACGGCAACGCGTTTTCCGGCGCGGCTATCCGGCGACGGCTCGGACGGTCAGCAGGTGGGAGCTGATGCCGAAGAGGGTGGGGTCCTGTTCGGTGGCGCGCAGGGCGTCCAGCAGGGCGGTGGTGCGGTCGTCGCCGTCCAGCCAGCCGTCGCGGTCGGCGAACATCCACGCGCCGCCCTCCAGCGCGTACCGGGCGGCGTCCGCGAGGCCGGCGTCGGCGAACTCGCCGAGGATCTCGTCAGGGTGGTGGAAGTACGCGAGGGTGAACAGGTCCTGGTCGAACGGCTCGTGCACGCCCGTGGCCAGTTCGGCGCGGGTGATGCGGTTGACCTCCGGCTCGAGATAGCGGCCGCGCACGAGGGTGTCGTACAGGCCCGCGTACCGGCTGATCGTCGCGGCCACCACGACGCCGCCGGGACTGGTCACCCGGGCCGCCTCCCGCAGCGCAGCGACCCGGTCACGCCGGTCGGGGAGGTGGTACAGCGGGCCGAGCAGCAGGGTGGCGTCGTAGGCGTCGTCGTCCTCCCGGAGGTTGCGGGCGTCGCCGAGGACGGCGTCCACGCCGGGGATCGCGCCGGCATGGTCCACGTGCAGCGGCACCGGATCGACCACCCGCACCCGGTAGCCGTCCGCGGCCAGCCAGCGGGCGTGCACCCCGGCGCCGCCGCCGACGTCGAGCACCCGCGCGGGCGCCGGGGGCAGCACACGCCGCAGCACGTCACGCGTGCGCAGGAACTCGAGCCGCCCGCGCCCGGCGTTGAGCCGCTCGACCTCCCCGCCCCGGTCGTAGTAGTCACTGACCGCCGTATCGATCCGCATGGCTCGATGGTTGCGGTCCGGGCAGCGCCGCGGCAAGGAGTTTCCGTCAAGATCGGGGGAGATGATGTCGAGGACGGGACGGTGGCTCCGTCTCCGGAGGAGGTGCGGCTGCCGGGCCGTACGGGAAGCGTCTGGAGGGGTTGGCATGGGGCTGCGCCGGATGGACAACGTGCTCATCGTGGTCGAGGACATCGACGCTGTGATCGCGTTCTTCGTCGAGATCGGCATGGAGCTGGAGGGCAAGGGGCCGGTCGAGGGGCGCTGGGTGGAGCGGGTCATCGGGATCGACGACGTGAAACAGGACGTCGCGATGCTGCGCACGCCCGACGGCAACGGTCGCGTGGAGCTGGCGATGTTCCGCACGCCCCGGGCGGTGCGGTCCGAGCCGGCCGGCGCGCCGGCCAACACGCTGGGGATCCGCCGGGTCATGTTCGCCGTCGACGACCTCGACGACACGGTCGCCCGGCTGCGCGACCACGGCGCCGAGCTGGTGGGCGAGGTGGCGCGGTACGAGAACGTCTACCGGCTGTGCTACGTCCGCGGTCCCGAGGGCATCGTCGTCGGGCTGGCCGAGGAGCTGGGCTGACGGGCGGCGACGACGACCATGCGGTGATGGCCGGCGGTCAGCGGGCTGCCGTCCTCACCGTGGGCCGACACGCCGGTGAAGCCCGCGGCGAGGCACCAGTCGCGCAGCTCGGGGAAGCCGAGCAAGCGCTTGACGAAGGTGAGGGTGCGGGCTCGGCCGTCGCGGATCACCGTGCGTTCGACCTCGAAGCGGCCGGTCAGCGGATCCAGGTGGTTGCGGTCGACCAGCATGTCGCCGCCGGCCCGGCGCGCCGTGATCCGCGACGGTGTGTACGAGGCCAGGAAGCT
>NZ_CAKUCL010000233.1 GCF_934643405.1 uncultured Actinoplanes sp. | reverse complement strand
TACCAGGTGGGCAACTTCCCGCCGAACTGGACCGAGTGGAACGGCAAATACCGCGACACCGTACGGGACTTCTGGCGCGGCGAGCCGGCCACGCTCGCGGAGTTCGCGTCGCGGATCACCGGCTCCGCCGACCTGTACCAGGACGACGGCCGCAAGCCCTTCCACTCGATCAACTTCGTGACCGCGCACGACGGGTTCACGCTCAACGATCTGGTCTCGTACAACGACAAGCACAACGAGGCCAACGGCGAGGAGAACCGCGACGGCGAGAGCCACAACCGGTCCTGGAACTGCGGCACCGAGGGCCCGACCGACGACAAGCAGGTGCTGGAGCTGCGGGCCAAGCAGCGGCGCAACTTCCTGGCCACGCTGATGCTCAGCCAGGGCGTGCCGATGATCTCGCACGGCGACGAGCTGGGCCGCACCCAGCAGGGCAACAACAACGCCTACTGCCAGGACAACGAGATCTCCTGGATCGACTGGGCGAACGCCGACGAGCCGCTGCTCGAGTTCACCCGCAAGCTGACCGCGTTCCGGCACCGGCATCAGGTCTTCCAGCGGCGGCGGTTCTTCACCGGTCTGCCGGTGACCGCGCGCGGCGGCGGCGACCCGCTGCCCGACCTGGAATGGTTCACCCCGGACGGACGGCCGATGGCCGGCGACGACTGGGGCAACGACTTCGGCCGCGCGGTCGCGCTGTTCGTCAACGGCGAGGGCATCCGCGAACGCGGGCAGTACGGCCAGCGGCACGTGGACAGCTCGTTCCTGCTCTTCTTCAACGCGCACGACGCGCCCATCGAGTTCGCCACGCCTCCCGCCGAGTACGGGGAGAAGTGGGAGAAGGTCATCGAGACGGCCGAGCCGTCCCCGGATCGCGCCGCCGTCGTCGAGGCCGGCAGCAAGATCTGGGTGCCGGACCGGTCACTAATCGTGCTGGACAGGACGGTCTGAATGCCCCCTTCCGACGGCTCCCCCACTGGAACGTATCGAGTCCAGGTCCGCCCCGATTTCCCCTTGCCCGCCGCGGCCGAACTGGCCGACTACCTGGCCGACCTCGGCGTCAGCCACCTCTACTCGGCGCCGCTGCTGACCGCGACGCCGGGTTCCGAGCACGGTTACGACGTGGTCGACCACACCCGGGTCAACCCCGAGCTGGGCGGCGCCGAGGAGCTGCGCAAGCTGTCCCAGGCGCTCAAGGCCGCGGATCTCGGCCTGGTCGTGGACATCGTGCCGAACCACGCCGGGGTCGGCGTGCCGCACGCGAACCCGACCTGGTGGGACGTTCTGAAGAACGGCCAGAAGTCCGAGTTCTCGGAGTTCTACGACATCGACTGGTCGCGGGGCCGGGTGCTGATCCCGGTGCTGGCCGACTCGCCGGACGCGCTGGACGACCTGCGCCTGGAGGACGGCGAGCTGCGGTACTACGACAAGCGGTACCCGATCGCCGACGGCACCGGCGAGGGAACCGCCCGCGAGGTGCACGACCGGCAGCACTACGAGCTGGTCAACTGGACCCGCGGCGACAGCGAGCTCAACTACCGCCGGTTCTTCGCCATCGTCGACCTCGCCGGGCTGCGGGTCGAGGACCCGGCGGTGTTCGACGCCACCCACGCGGAGATCCTGCGCTGGTATCGCGAGGGCATGGTGGACGGCATCCGCGTCGACCATCCGGACGGGCTGCGCGACCCGGGGGCGTACCTCAACCGCCTGCGCGAGGCCGCACCGGACGCCTGGCTGGTGGTGGAGAAGATCCTGGAGCCGGGGGAGGAGCTGCCGGACTGGCCGGTCGACGGCACCACCGGCTACGACGCGCTCGCCGAGGCGGGCGGCGTCTTCGTGGACACGTCCACCGAGGCGTTCTTCGACACCCTCGACCACCACCTCACCGGCGGCACGACCTCCTGGCAGGATCTCGTGCACGAGACCAAGTTCCGGGTGGCGAACACGCTGCTCGCCGCCGAGCTGGCCCGGCTGTCCCGCCTGGTCCCGGACATCGAGGCGGCGCCCCGAGCGCTGGCCGAGCTGGCCGCCTGCTTCCCGGTCTACCGCAGCTATCTGCCGCACGGCTCCCGTCATCTCGCCAGGGCGAGGTCCGAGGCCGGCCGGCGCAACCCGCAGCTGATCCCGGTGCTGGACCAGCTCACCGGCCGGCTCAGACATGCCGACGACGAGCTTGCCGTACGGTTCCAGCAGTTCACCGGCGCGGTCATGGCGAAGGGCGTGGAGGACACCGCTTTCTACCGCTGGACCAGGTTCACCGCGCGCAACGAGGTCGGCAACGACCCCACCGACTTCGGCGTCACCCCGGACGACTTCCACGACGCGAACCACGAGCGGGCTCACCGCCTGCCGCGTTCGATGACCACCCTGTCCACCCACGACACCAAGCGCAGCGAGGACGTCCGGGCCCGGCTCGCCGTCCTCGCCGAGGTGCCCGGGGACTGGACCGAGGTGGTGCGCCGCTGGGTCCGGATCGTCCCGCTGGCCGACCCCTCGCTGGCGCATCTCGTCTGGCAGGCCGCGGTGGGCGCCTGGCCGATCTCCCGGGAGCGGTTGCAGGCGTACGCGCTGAAGGCCGCCCGCGAGGCCGCCGCCGCGACCACCTGGACCCGGCCGGACGAGCGCTTCGAGACGCAGCTGCGCGAGATGGTCGACCGCCTCTACGACGACCCGGCGCTGCACCGCGAGGTGTCCGACTTCGCCGCGTCGATCACCCCGCCCGGCTGGTCCAACTCGCTCGGCCAGAAAGTGGTGCAGCTGACCATGCCCGGCGTGCCGGACGTGTACCAGGGCACCGAGCTGTGGGACCACTCGCTGGTCGACCCGGACAACCGGCGGCCGGTCGACTTCGGTCTGCGGCGCGAACTGCTCAGCCGGATCGACGACGGGTGGCTGCCGCCGGTCGACGAGAGCGGCGCGGCCAAGCTTCTGGTCACCAGCCGCACCCTGCGCCTGCGCCGGCAGCGGCCGGAACTGTTCGACGGGTACCGGCCGGTGTTCGCCGAGGGCCGGGTGGGTGAGCACGTGCTCGCCTTCGACCGTGGCGGCGTGGTGGCGGTCGCGACCCGGCTGCCGGTCGGCTTGTCCCGCCGCGGCGGCTGGGGCGACACCGCGCTGTCACTCGACGGCCACAGCTGGACGGAAGTCTTCACGAATGCCACCTACGGCGGGAACCGCATCGCGGTCGCCGAACTGCTCAGCACCTACCCCGTCGCGTTGCTGGTGAAGGAATAATGACGATCTTCGAAGTCTGGGTGCCCGAGAAGACCGTCAAGCTGAGGCTGTTCTCGGGGGTGGACGGGATTTCCCCTGCGGGGAGACAGAGTCGCGACCACGAGATGGAACGCGGCGACGACGGGTGGTGGCGGGTGGACGTCCCCGAGGCGGGCGCGGGCACCGACTACGCGTACGTCCTGCCGGATGCCGAGACGCCGCTGCCCGACCCGCGCTCGCCGTGGCAGCCGCAGGGCGTGCACGGGGCCAGCCGGGTGTACGACCAGAACGCCTTCTCCTGGACGGACCAGGCGTGGACCGGTCGTCAGCTGCCCGGCGCGGTCCTGTACGAGCTGCACATCGGCACGTTCACCCCGGCCGGCACGTTCGACGCCGCCATCGACCGCCTCGACCACCTCGTCGAACTGGGCGTGGACCTGGTCGAACTGCTGCCGGTCAACGCGTTCAACGGCGAGTACAACTGGGGCTACGACGGCGTCTGCTGGTTCGCGCCGCACGAGGCGTACGGCGGTCCGGACGGGCTGAAGCGCTTCGTCGACGCCGCCCACGCGAAGGGTCTCGGCGTCGTGCTGGACGTCGTCTACAACCACTTCGGGCCCAGCGGCGCCTACGCCCCGATGTTCGCGCCGTACCTGAGCACCTCCGGGTCGAACCCGTGGGGGTCGTCGGTCAACCTGGACGGCCCGCTCTCCGGCGAGGTCCGCCGGTACATCATCGACAGCGCCCTGATGTGGCTGCGCGACTACCACGTGGACGCGCTCCGCCTGGACGCCGTGCACGCGCTGGTCGACCACACCGCCATCCACCTGCTCGAGGAGATGGCGGTGGAGGTCGAGTCGCTGTCCGCGCACGTGGGCCGGCCGCTGTCGCTGATCGCCGAGTCCGACCTCAACGACCCCAAGCTGATCACGCCGAGGGAAGCGGGTGGATTCGGGCTGCAGGCCCAGTGGGACGACGACGTGCACCACGCCCTGCACACGCTGCTCACCGGCGAGCGGCAGGGCTACTACGGCGATTTCGGCTCGCTGGAGTGCCTGCAGACCGTGCTGGAGGGCGCGTTCTTCCACGCGAACACCTGGTCGAGCTTCCGGCAGCGCCGCCACGGCCGGCCGGTCGACCGCTCGCTGATCCCCGGTCACCGGTTCGTCGCGTACCTGCAGAACCACGACCAGATCGGCAACCGGGCGGTCGGCGACCGGCTCTCCGCGGTCCTCTCGCCCGGCCTGCTGAAGGTGGGCGCGACGCTGCTGCTCACCGCGCCGTTCACGCCGATGCTGTTCATGGGCGAGGAGTGGGCGGCGAGCAGCCCCTGGCAGTTCTTCACCAGCCACCCCGAACCGGAGCTCGCCGCCGCGGTGCAGAACGGGCGGCGGCGCGAGTTCGCCGAGCACGGCTGGGCCGAGGCGGAGGTGCCCGATCCGCAGGACCCGGCCACCTTCCAGCGGTCCAAGCTGGACTGGGCCGAGCCGGGCAAGCCCGGGCACGCGGAGATCCTGGACCTCTACAAGCAGCTGATCGCGCTGCGCAAGAGCCGCGCCGAGCTCTCCGACCCGTGGCTCGACAAGGTGGAGGTCTGGCACGGCGACCAGTTCGTGGTGATGCGGCGCGGCAACTGCGCGGTGGCGGCGAATCTCACGACGGCGCCGCAGACGGTGAGCCTGCGGCAGCCGCCGAGCAAGGTGCTGCTGGCGACCGAGCCCGGGGTCGTGCTGCATCGCGATCGGGTGGACCTTCCCGCCGAGAGCGCGGTCGTCGTCGCGTACCGCTGAAAGGACCCTCCCCGGGGCGATGTCGCCCGCTCGCCCCCGTG
Organism: uncultured Actinoplanes sp.; assembly: GCF_934643405.1. Taxonomy (GTDB): domain Bacteria; phylum Actinomycetota; class Actinomycetes; order Mycobacteriales; family Micromonosporaceae; genus Actinoplanes. The sequence continues at coordinate 6,743 of NZ_CAKUCL010000233.1, read as the reverse complement.
CGTCACGATGACTTCGCGCCGTGACATTCGTCCGGCACGATGGCCGTCGGTACGAAGGGGAGGCCGATGACGAGTTCGGGGACGACCGGGCGGTTCACGTGGCCGGTGCGGCGGCGTGGAGTGCCCGGTCCGGAGGGGACCGCCGAGGACATCGCGGTGCAGGACGTGGCCGAGCGGGAAGCGGCCGACCGGCGGTTGCCCCTGCCCGAGCCGGAGCCGCTGCTCGACCCGCCGCCGCGGTCCAGCCTGGCCGCGTTCCGGCTGGCCGCGCTCGGCCTCGCGCTGGTGCTGGCGCTCGGGCTGGCGCTGGTCCGGCTGTTCGGGGAGGGGCCGCCGTCGGTGGCGCAGCTGCGCGCCCAGGCCGGTGTGGACACCTGGACGACCCTGCCGATCGGCGTCAAGGCCGACCAGCCGGGTACCGCTTTCCGTGATGCCAGCGGAGTCTGGTCCGGCTTCGACGTCGACATCGCCTACATGATCGCGGAGGACCTCGGTTTCCGCCGCAGCGACGTCCGCTTCTCTGCGATCGAGAGCGAGGACCGCGCGCGGATGCAGGCGACCGACGCCGAGGGGAACCGGGTGCCGGTCAAGCTGGTGATCGCCAGCTACAGCATCACCCCGGAGCGGGTGGCCGCGGCCGGCGTCCGGTTCTCGGCTCCCTACCTCTACACCGAGCAGTCGGTGATGACCCTGCACAGCGCCCACCACCGGCCGGTCTCCACCAAGCAGGACCTGGCCGGGGAACACGTCTGCACGATCTCCGCCTCGACCGGCCTGACCGCGCCGATCTCGACCGGCGCAACGGTCGTCCCGCGCAACCGGATCAGTGAGTGTGTCGCCGACCTCCGCGCCGGCAACGTCCAGGCCATCATCACCGACGCGGCGATCCTCGCCGGCTGGAAGAACAGGTCCCCGGAGGACTTCGACCACTGGGACATCGGCGCCGAGGCCAACGAGGCCTGGGGCATCAACGTGGGGGAGAACCCGGCACTGCAGAAGCTGGTGAATCTCACGCTCTACCGGTCCTACGCGGATCCGAAGGACACCCGCTGGGAGCGGGCGTACGAGCGGAACTTCCAGAGCGAGACCGCGAACAACGGCCGGACGCCCATCGCCATCGCCGAGCAACCCAGGGTGACCAGGCCGGACGTCCGGCAGCTGCCGTGGGAAGACGTCTTGCGATGACCGACATCTTCGTCAAGGGCGGGCCGATCCCGCCGCGGCGGCGGCGCGCCCAGCTCAACTGGCTGCTCACCGTCCTGCCGGCGTTCCCCCTGGTGCTGCTGGTGCTGCGGCTGTGGTACCTGAGCCGCCAGGATCTGCCGACGATGCTGCTGCTGGTGCAGTACATCAGCCCGCTCGGGATGATCAGTGCGTTGTTCATCACGCTGATCTGGAGCGTGCCGGCGGTGATCCTGGTGCTCCGGCTGCTCGGCGGCATCCTGCTGGTCAGCGCCCCGCAGGACGCCGGCCGTTCGCTGCTCGCGGTGACCGCGCTGCGGATGCCGGACTGGGTGGTGCTGCTCGCCGCGATGCTGGCCGCCCTCACCTGGCAGCTGCGTCTGCTACCGGTGCTGGGCATGCTGGTCGTCGCGATCCTCGGGCTCACCGCGGCGCAGCGGTTCCGGGCCGAGCGATGGGCCATGGTGTGGATCACGGTGGGCGTGCCGCTGCTGGTCGGCGCGCTGGTGCTGGTCTTCGTGTGGCCGGGCGTGCGGCAGGCGCTGCGGCTCGGCGAGACGTCGACCGCGCTGCTGCTCGGCGTGCCGCCGCTGCTCGGGCCGCTGCTCACCGGCGCGGTGCCGGCCCGGGCGGCGCGTCTGGTCACGCACTGGCCGGCGGTGGGGGCGGCGCTGGTCGCGCCGCTGGTGATCGGCGTGGTGTTCCTGCGCGCGCCGGTGCTGCCGAACAGCGCGGTCGAGGTGGGCCCGGCCGGCGGTGCCACGCACGTGGTCCGCGGCCAGCTGATCACGGTCGACGACACCTCCACCACGGTGCTGGAGAGCGGCGGGCTGGTCACCTTCATCCCCAACGACCAGGTGCGTTCCAAGACCCTGTGCCCCGAGCCCGTACGGCCGCCGGACAGTGCCGTGTCCGTACGCGGCTGGTCCGTCGTGGATTCCGCACTCTCCTGGATCGCGCCGACACGCCGGGTGACCGAGGTCGATCCGCGATGCCTCGGCCGGGCGCTGAATCCCAGGTGAGAGTCGTTTTTCGCGACGCGCCGCCGACCGCGTGCAGACACGGTTGCGGTGATCTGGGAAGCTGCTCGCCATGACCTTGCACCTGCGGTGGGCGGCCGGCACCGATCAAGGACATGTCCGAAGCAACAATGAGGACTGCTACTACGCCGGTGACCGCCTGCTCGTCGTCGCGGACGGCATGGGCGGAATGGCCGCCGGTGACCTCGCCAGCCGCATCGCGATCGACGCGATGACCCCGCTCGACGTCCCGATCGACAACGAGCAGCAGATGGACGCGCTGCACCGGGCCCTCGAGGTGGCCAACGGGCGGATCGCGGAGACCGTCGCGGCCGATCAGTCCCTGCAGGGCATGGGCACCACCCTCACCGGCGTCATCTTCTCCGGCACCCGGGCCGCCATGGCGCACGTCGGCGATTCCCGGGCGTACCTGCTGCGCGACGGCCGGCTGAACCAGCTGACGAAGGACGACACCTACGTGCAGATGCTCGTCGACCAGGGTCTGATCAGCCCCGACGAGGCGGCCGGGCACCCGCGGCGCTCGGTGGTGACCCGGGTGCTGCAGGGCGAGCCGGTCAGCCCGGCCTACGTGATCGTCGAGCCGGAGCCCGGCGACCGGTGGCTGCTGTGCAGCGACGGACTCACCGCCGTGGTCAGCAACGAGACGATCGAGCAGGAGATGCTCGCCGCCGACGACCCGAAAACCTGCACCGAGCGCCTCATCGACCTGGCGCTGCGCGGCGGCGGTCCGGACAACGTGACGGTGATCGTCGCGGATCTGACCGCGGGCGACTGACACCGCGGGAGGTTGCGCCTGCTCAGAGCTGCGGTACCTTACTCCGGTCGCGGATCAGGGGGTGGCCGCGGCTCACACGCGGGTGGTGATGATGACGGCGCGACTGTTCGTCATGCTGGCGCTCGTCCTCGGGGCGGTCACGCTCGGTGAGGTGATCGGCCCGAAGGGGTGGCGGCTCACCGGGGACGCGGTGCAGCTGGTCGCCGCGGCCGGCGCGGCCGCGATCTGCCTGACCGTCGCGCGCGAGCGCCTCGGGGTGCAGCGCCGATGGCGGCTGCTGGCCGGCGCCGGGCTGACGGTCACGGCACTGACCCGGCTCTGGTGTCTGGTGCAGGGCGTGGCGCTGCCCGGTCGCCCGGTCGTGTCCGCGGCCGGCATCGGCTTCCTCGTGCTGCCCGCCTGCCTGTTCCTGGCGCTGCTGCAGGCGCCGTACACGCGGCCCAGCGGGATGCCGTCCTCGCCGCGCCGCGACCAGTTCGCCCTGATGATCGACAGCGTGCTCATCGCCGGCTCGCTGCTGGCCCTGCTCTGCACGGTGACCCCGGCGCACCTGCTGCTGCGGTTCCAGGGGCATCCGCTGGTGACCGGGATCGCGGTGGCGTCCCCGATCGCCGACCTGGTGCTGCTCACCATGGTCGTGCTCCTGCTGCTGACCCGGCCGATGGCGCCGACCTCGCAGGTCCCGCTGCGGCTGGCCGGGCTGGCCCTGCTGTCCTTCGGTGTCTCCGACACGCTCCGGCTGTTCGACCTGTCCGGCGCGCCGCTGGGCCCGGTCGCGTCGGCCGGGTGGCTGCTCGGCCCGGGATTGCTGGCGGTGGCCGCGCTCAGCGCGCCGCGCGAGACGGCCGGGACGGCGGCCGAGGTGCCCGAGCGCGACTGGCTGCACCTGCTCCTGCCGTACGTGCCGGTGACCGTGACCGGCGTGGTCATCGCGATCTCCACCGGGCCCGGCAACCCGCTGCCGCCGTTCGAGGCGTACCTGGGCTGGCTCGGTCTCGGCCTGGTCGTGGCGCGCCAGATGTTCACCATCGTCGACAACACGGTGCTGCTCGACCGCGTGTCGGAGGGGCAACGGCGGCTGCACCATCAGGCATACCATGATCCGCTGACCGGCCTGGCGAACCGGGCGCTGTTCCGCGAGCGGCTGATCAAGGCGCTCGACGCGCACCGGCATCGCGCGGTGCCGGTGGCGGTGCTCTTCGCCGACCTCGACGACTTCAAGCTGATCAATGACAGCTACGGGCACGCCATGGGCGACCGGGTGCTGCGCGCGATCGCCGAGCGGCTGCGCGGCTGCGTGCCGGGCGAGGACATGGTGGCCCGGCTGGGCGGCGACGAGTTCGCGGTGGTGCTCGACCACCGCCCGGAGGACGCGGAACCGGCCGGCGACCGGATCCTGGCCGCGCTGCGCGAGCCGTTCCTGATCGACGGGCACAGCATCCAGGTGGGCGCGAGCATCGGAGTGGTCGTGCCGGAGCCGGGCGAGCACCTGTCGGCGGACGCGCTGCTGCGGCGCGCGGACGCGGCGATGTACGCGAGCAAGCGGCGCGGCAAGGGCGCGATGGCGCGTTACGAGGGCGGCAACGACGGTGGGCCGAACGCGGACCTGCCGCATCTGCTGGCCCAGGCGCTGTCCCGGGGCGGTAGCCCGCAGGCGGCCGGGTTCGAGGTGCACTACCAGCCGATCGTCCGGTTCTCCGACGGGGTGACGGTGGCGGTGGAGGCGCTGGCCCGGTGGACGTCGCCGGTGGCCGGGGCGGTGCATCCGGACGTGTTCGTGACGGTGGCCGAACGCACCGGGCTGGTCGGCGCGATCGACGACTTCGTGCTGGACCAGGCGTGCGCGGACGCGACGGAACTGGCGGAGGCGTACGGGCGGCCGATCGACGTGCACGTCAACGTGTCCGCGGCCCGGCTCGGTCTGGACGGGGTGGAGGAGGCGGTGTGCTCGGCCCTGGCGCGTCACGCCATGGAGGCCTCCCGCCTGGTCCTGGAGATCACCGAGACCCGGCGGATCCAGGACCTGCCGGGGGCGGCCGCGGCGGCGGAGCGGTTGCGGTCCCTGGGCGTACGGGTGGCCTTGGACGACTTCGGCAGCGGGTTCAACGCGTTGGCGCAGTTGCATTCGCTGCCGGTGGACATCGTGAAGCTCGACTCGACGCTGACCGACGTGGACGTCGCGCCGGAACGGGCGGCGGCGCTGTGCCGGTCGGTGCTGGCGATCTGCGCCGACCTGGACATCACGGTGATCGCGGAGGGCATCGAGACGGTGTCGCGGGCGCGGGGGATGGCCGACGTGGGCTGCCCGCTCGGGCAGGGCTACCTGTTCGGACAGCCCGGCCCGGTGCGGCGGCTGCGGATCCCGGCCCAGCCGGATCTCACGTCGCAGGTGCGTAGCGGGTCGTGACCCCGAACGTGCGGTCCCGCAGCTCGACCGCCGTGAGCTGGGGCAGCCGCGGTTCGAGCCGGCCGTAGAGGTGGCGGGCGACCAGCTCGAAGGTCGGCCGGAACGGGAAGATCTCGGTCCACGGGCGGGCGTCCAGGCCGGCGCAGCAGGCCTTGAGCTGCTCGGCGGCGGCATCGGTGTCGAAGAACCAGCCCCGGTCGGTGAGCTGGTCCTCGGCGAACGCCACGGACGCCTTGACGGTGACCTCGATCTGCTTGATCCCGGCCAGGCCGCGCCGGGCCCGGACCGGCGACGGAAGTCCCTGGACGGCGCGGAAGGTGCGCTCGAGTTCGACCAGGTAGTTCATCGTCAGCGGCTCCTCGGATTGGTGCGGCGGGTCGGTTCGGCGGTGGCCGGATCCTCCGGCCAGGGGTGGCGAGGGTAGCGGCCGCGCAGCTCGGCGCGGACCTGCGGATAGCCCTGCCGCCAGAACGAGGCCAGGTCGCGGGTGACCGCCACCGGCCGGCCGGCGGGGGAGAGCAGGTGCAGCAGCACCGGCACCCGGCCGTCGGCCAGCCGGGGCGCGTCCCGCCACCCGAACGCCTCCTGCACCTTGACGGCCAGCACCGGCGCGGCGGGGTCGGTGTAGTCCACCCGGACCCGGGAGCCGCTGGGCACCGGCAGCCGTTCGGGCGCGACCTCGTCCAGCCGCCCCGCGATCGACCAGGGGAGCAGCCGCCGGAGCCCGCCGGCGACGTCGAGCCTCGCGAGGTCGGCGCGGCGGCGTGCGCGCCCGAGGTCGAGCCACTGCTCGGCCCGGTCCGTCAGGCTCGTGTCGGACACGTCGGGCCACGGCTCGCCGAGGGCCGCGTGCGCGAAGGCCAGCCGCTCGCGAAGCTCGGTGGCGCCGCGACTCCAGGTCAGCAGCCCGAGGCCGTCCTTGCGGAGGCCGTCCAGCAGGGCGGCCCGGATGCGGCGCGGGTCCGGTTCGGTGAGCTGCCGCTCGACGAGCGTGATCGCCCCCAGCCGCTGCACGCGGCGCGCCACGACGTCCCCGTCCACCCATCCGATCTCCTCGGTGGACGTCAGCATGGTCGCCGCCACCTCGCGAGCCGTGTCCTCGTCGAGCGGCGCCGCGGCCCGGATGCGCGCGCTGCGAGCGCCGGCGGCCCGATCGGCGTCCGCGACGGCCAGCCAGGTGACGCCCGCGAGCCCGCTGCCCGGCCCCAGCTCGGCGGCGGTCCCGCCGGCCATCAGGTAGGACCGTCCGCCCGCCTCGCGCACCCGGGCGACCCGTTCCGGGTAGGCGAGCCCCACCACCAGCCCGGCGGCGAGATCGTCCGTGGGGCCGCCCCCGGCC
>NZ_CAKUCL010000232.1 GCF_934643405.1 uncultured Actinoplanes sp. | reverse complement strand
GGGTACGGCCGTTGCCGCCGGAGAGCCGCACCGGGCAGCGCGGTTGCGCCGCTGGTCCCGGCGGGCCGCCGGGCGCCGCCTGATCAGCCCGCCCGCGAGTCCATCTGCCTGATCGCGGTGGTCACCGTGCCGGCCGGGATGGCGAAGCCGACGCCGATGCTGCCGCTGTCCTGCCGGCCGGCGGTGGCGATGGCGACGTTGATGCCGATCACGTGGCCGGACAGATCGACCAGCGCGCCGCCCGAGTTGCCCTCGTTGATCGCGGCGTCGGTCTGCAGCAGGCCGGTCAGCCTCTCGTTGCCGGTGTCCACGCTGCGGTTCCGCGCCGACACGATGCCCGAGGTGACCGTGTTCTGCAGCCCGAGCGGCGCCCCGAAGGCGAGCACGCTGTCACCGACCGCGACGCTGTCGTCGGTGCCGAACGTGACCGGGGTCAGCCCGGTCAACCCGCTCGCCTGCACCAGCGCGAGGTCGTGCCCGGTGTCGGTGGCGACAACCTTGGCCGGTACGGTCCGCCCGTCCGACAACCGCACGCTGACCGTCCCACCGGCCGCGATCACGTGGTTGTTGGTGAGCACCAGCCCGGTCGCGCTGATCACGACGCCGGACCCGAGATCCGACGACTGCGCGCCGTCGACCGTCACGGTGACGATGCTCGGCTGCACCTTCCGCACGATGGCCGCCAGGTCGTCGTCCTGCGCGACGGAGGCCGGGCTGCCGCTCGTGGGCGTGGCGGTGGCCGGCTTGTCCAGCAGGTAGTGATCCGCCAGCACCCCACCGGTCGTCCCGCCGGCCGCGACCAGCGCCAGGACCGCCGCGCCGCTGGCCACCCGCCGCGGCCAGCGCCGGCCACCGGCGGGCGGGATGACGGCGTACGGCGGGGCGGGCGGCGGTGGCGGCGTCCCATGATCGCCGCCGTTGTTCGTGTCGTGGTCGTACGGTTCGGTCCGGCTCATCAGATCGGTCATGGCCACGCCTCGTCTCGTTGGCTGATGTCCCCACCGTTGCTCGCCGGCTTGTCCGCCGGCAGTGAGCCTCCTGTGCGTTCGCTGTACGCCGTCGATCACCCGACCGGGTTCGGTCATCCCCCGTCCGTGGGCGCGGCGACGCCCGAGCCGCGGCCGGGCTCCTAGGGTCTTCGCGTGGATTTCGCCCGCTTCACCGCCGACCAGTCACCGCAGCGCCCCCGCTCGAACGCGCCCGCTCCGATCGGCCCGACGATTCCCGACCGCCGCCCGTTCGGCCCGTCGATCGAGCCGGCCGACAACCCGCGCATCCGCCTGCGCCCGGCCACCCCCGCCCGGCCACGCACACTCCCCGGCACAGCCGGCCCTCTCCCCGCCGCCGCACCCTTCCCCACCGACCCCGCCGCGCCCCTCTCCGCCGCCGACCCCGCCGCGGCCCTCCCCACCGACCCCGCCGCGCCCCTCCCCACCGACCGCGCCGCGCCCCTCTCCGTCGCCGACCCCGCCGCGCGCCCTTCCGCCGCCAACCCCGCCGGGCCCCTCCCCACCGCCGACCCTGCTGCGCCCCTTTCCACCACCGCCACGGCGCGGCACACACCGACCGGCGACGCCACCTTTCGCGCGTCGGCCGCCGGCCCCTCCGGCGGCCGGGCCGGTGGCCAACCGCCCCGCACCACCGTCCGGCACCCCGCCTTCCGGCCCCCGGCGGTGTCGCGGTGAGAGCCCCCCTCACCGCCTGCCTCGTGGCCCTGGCCACCGCCGGGTGCTCGCCGGGGACGGACCGGACCACGGTTCCTCCGCCGGCCGGGCGCGTCGTCAGTCCCGTACCGCAAGCGACGACCACCCAGCCGGCGGCTGCGGCACCCACCCGGACCGGGACGACCGCTGGTCGCCGGCCGCAGGCCCGGCGAACCTCCGCCGCGGCGCCGTCGATCGACCGTTTCGTCGCGGCGGTACAGCGACAGATGCCGCAGGTCGCGCTGGACCGCCGCGATGACGAGGTGGCCGAGCTCGGCGAAGAAGCCTGCCGATCGCTCGCCGCCGGGAAGCGCGACGCGGCCGTGGCGACCGCAATCTCCGAGTACGGCGTGGCCGCGACCGACGCCCGGCAGCTCGTCGCGCTTGCCCGCGCCACCGCGTGCCGGGTCTGAGACCGGCCGAAGGTCGCAGTCGCCGGCCGGAAACAAGCCGCAGGTCAGATGGCATCCGCGCGGGCACGCCGGAAGCTGGGACGAACCCGTCCCGGCCGGAGGCAGACGATGTCAGCTCGACGAATGCTCAGCGTGCTCGGCACCGCCGTCGGCGGACTGATCGGCTGGACCGGCACGCCGCCGCCCGCCGACCCGGAGAGCCTGCGCGCGCTGCTCGCCGATCTCGGCCTGCACGCCGGCCGCGACGACGAGGAGCTCACCGCGGCGCTGCGGGCCTTCCAGGTGCGCACCGGGCTCAGGCCGGACGGGGTTGCCGGGCCGAGGACCGTGCATGTGCTGGCCCGGTACGCGGCGCGGGCGCGTGACCTGCGCCTGGATCTGACCGCCTAAGGTACCCGGATGGACGAACTGCTCACCTACCGCGACGAGGCCACCGGCGAGCGGGTGGGGCTGCCCGCCGCGCAGGTCGGCCGATGGTCCGCCGCGACGGCCGCGTTGCTGACCGACGAGTGCGGGCTGGGCCCGGGCGCGAAGGTGGCCGTGCTGCTGCCGCCACATTGGCAGACCGCGGTGGTGTTGCTCGGCGCGTGGTCGGCCGGTTGCGAGGTGGCGTTCCGGGGCTGGTCCACCGCCGGTCTGTCGCCGGCCGGCCCCGCGATGGACGCCTCGTTCGTGGCGCATTCGCGGATCGGCAGCTGGCTGGACGACGTACCGTCCGCGCGTTTCCCGTTCGAGCTGCTGACCCCGCCCGGTTCGGCCGATGCCTCCCCCGGCTACCGGGATTTCACGACGGCCGTTTCCGCGCACCTCGGCGCCGGAGCCCCCGCCCTCACCCCCGGTCCCGACGCCGCGGCCGACCCGGACGGCACCACCTTCGGCTCCTACGGCGCCATCGCGGCCGACATGGCCCGCAGGAGGGGCATCACCCGCGGCGACCGCGTCCTGATCGACACCAGGATTTCCGAGCAACCCCTGATGTGGCTGCTCGCTCCCCTCGCCGCCGGCGCTTCGGTGGTGCTCACCGACAACCTCGATCCGGTACGGCGTGCGTCCGTCATCGCATCGGAGAAGATCACTCGCGTGCTCGCCTGACCTCGGCAATAACCCGTTCGGCCGGATCTACTGAGGACGTTCACCGGAAGAGATCACCCGGGGCCCCCGGTACCGTGGCCGCCCATGGAGGTATTCGACCAGCTCGCCGAGCAGTACCAGGGCGAGCACAGCAGCAATCCCTTTCAGGCGGCGTTGATCGAGCGGCTCAGCGGCCTGCTCCCGGCCGGCGCCTCAGTGCTCGATCTCGGCTGCGGCACCGGCGTCCCCACCGCCAAGATTCTCACCGAGTCCGGCCATCGCGTGGTGGGCGTGGACGTCTCGACCGGCATGCTGCGCCTGGCCCGCGAACAGGTCCCCGCCGCCGAGCTCAAGCACGCCGACTTCAAGGACCTGCCCGCCGATTTCGGCTCGTTCGAGGCCGTGACCGCCTTCTTCTCCCTGCTGATGCTGAGCAAGGCCGACATCGAGCTGGTCCTCGACAAGGTCGCCGGCTGGCTGAAGCCGGGCGGCTACTTCGCCGTCGGCATGGTCAACTTCGACGGCGACGGCCTGCCGTTCGAGTTCCTGGGCGTCCCCGTGACGGTCTCCGGCTACCTCCAGGACGACCTGGCCGCGGTCCTCGAGGCCCACGGCTTCACGGTCGTCAGCATCGAGACGGTCGAGTTCACGCCCGCCGGCACCCCGCCGGAGAGCCAGATCTTCGCCCTCGCCCAGCGCCCCGCCTGACGGCGTTCGCGGCCTCGCTGATGTCTAGGCCACATCAGCGAGGTCACCGTCTTCCGCGCCGCCCGTCATCCACCCGGCAGGACAGCGGGTGCCGCCCGTCATCCGCCCGGCGGGACACCGGGCGCCGCCCGTCATCCACCCGGCGGGACACCGGGCGCCGCCCGGGCCGCCACCGCGCTCGGCACCCACCGCCGCGGATTCCACCCCCGCCCGGGCGCCTCGGCCGGCGAGCCGATCAGTCGTCGAAGGTCACGATCACCTTCTCCGAGACCGGCGTCGACTGGCACGTCAGAACGAAACCCGCCTCCAGCTCGGCCTGCTCCAGCGCGAAGTTGCGCCTCATCGTCACCTCACCCTCGATCACCCGGGCCCGGCAGGTGCCGCAGACGCCGCCCTTGCACGCGAACGGCAGATCCGGCCTCGATCTCTGCGCGCCCTCCAGCACGGTGTCGCCCTCGGCCACCGTCACGGTCGTCGACCGGCCGTCGAGCAGCACGGTCACCTCGCTGCTCGGCCCGTCCGGGCCACGTTCGAACCGGTTCGGCTCGGGCGGCGCCTCGTCCACCCAGAACAGTTCCCGGTGGATCCGCTCGGGCGGCACCCCGGCCTCGCCCAGCACCTCGATCGCGTCGGTGACCATGCCGAACGGCCCGCACAACCACCAGTGGTCCACCGCGGGCACGTCCAGCAGCAGCGGCAGCAGGGTGCGCAGCTTCGGACCATCGAGACGGCCGCTGAGCAGGTCGACCTCGCGCGCCTCGCGGGACAGCAGATGCACGAGCTCCAGCCGCGACGGATGACTGTCCTTCAGGTCGGCCAGCTCCTCGGCGAACATCACCGTGTCCGCGCGCCGGTTCCCGTACAGGATGCCCACCTGCGCCGCGGGATTGCGCAGCAGCGACGTCGCGATCGACAGCACCGGCGTGATCCCGGAGCCCGCCGCGATCATCACGTGCCGCCCGCCGGCCTCCAGGTCGGGCGTGAACGTGCCGGACGGGGGCGCCACCTCGACCGGGTCGCCCACGCGCACCTCGTGCACCAGCCAGCTGGAGATCAGCCCGCCCGGCACCTCGCGCACCCCGATCCGCGGCCGGGCGCCGGCGGGCGCGCAGATCGAGTACGACCGGCGCTCGTCGGTGTCGTCCGACGGCCGGCGCACGGTCAGCGACTGACCGGGCCGGAACGCGTACGCCGCCGCCAGCTCGGCCGGCACGTCGAACGTCACGGCCACCGCGTCGTCGCAGAGCCGCTCGACCGCGGCGACCCGCAACGTCTGGAACTCGCGGACCGCCACGTCAGATCTCCTTCACGTGCTCGAACGGTTCCCGGCAGGCCGGGCATCGGCGCAGCTCCCGGCACGCGGTCGCGCTGAACGCCGCGATCTGCTCGGTCGGCGAGTGTCCGCAATGGGGGCAGGCCACGGACTCCGCCCGCAGGCCGAGCACCAGCGGCACCGGTCCGGCGGCCCGTTTCGGAGCGGCGCCCGGCGGCGCGATCCCGGCGGCCGCGAGCTTGGCCTTGCCGGATTCCGAGATCCAGTCGGTGGTCCAGGCCGGCGACAGCACCGTACGGACGTCCACCGGCCCGAACCCGCCGCGGTGCAACGCCGCGACGATGTCCTCGCGGATTGCCGCCATGGCCGGGCATCCCGAATAGGTGGGGGTGATCGCCACGACGACCGCGCCGTCGCCGGTCTCGCGGACCTCGCGGACGATCCCCAGATCGGCCAGCGTGACCATGGGCAGTTCCGGATCGGTGACCGTGGCGACGATCTCGGCAGCGCGCCCGGAAAGCCGCGCCGGACCGGCGGTCACCGCGACGCCGCCGGCGGGTGCCGGACCGGCGGGTGCCGGACCGGCGGGTGCCGCGACGCCACCGGTTGCCGCCGCGCTCACCACGCACCGCCCGGCAGGGCCCTGGCCAGCTCCTGCATCTCGCCCAGGATGTCCACCATCGCCGGCGTGTGGACGCCGTCGCGGCCCCGCCCTGCCGGCGTGGGGACGCCGTCGCGGCCCCGCCCGGCCGGCGCGTCGACGGCCGCCGGCACCCGGAGCGTGGCCGGCTTCGCGACCTCGGCCATGACCGCCTCGAACTCGGGCCGCAGCGTCGCCGGGTCGACCGCGATCCCGCTCGCGGCCAGCCGCGCCTCGATCTCGTGCGTCGCGAACAGCTCGTCGATCAGCGGGTACACCGCGTCGAGAGCGGCCTGCATGCGCTCGTGCGACTCCTCGGTGCCGTCGCCGAGGCGCACCACCCATCGGGCCGCATACTCCCGGTGATAGGTCACCTCCTTGACGCCCTTGGCGCCGATGGCCGCGAGCACCGGATCATGCGAGCCGGCCAGCCGGTCGAGCAGCGCCAGCCGCCACGTCGCGAACACCAGCAGCCGGGCCACCAGATGCGCGAAGTCGTCGTCCGACCGCTCGGTCAGCAGCACGTTGCGGAACTCGTGCGGATCGCGCAGGTACGCCAGCGCGTCCTCGTCCCGCTGCGCGCCCTCGACCTCGCCGGCCCGGGTGAGCAGCAACCGTGCCTGGCCGAGCAGGTCGAGCCCGATGTTCGCGATGGCCAGCTCGTCCTCCAGTTCCGGCGCGCGGGTCACCCACTGCTGCAGCCGGTGCGACATGACCAGCGCGTCGTCGCCGAGCATGAGGCAGTACGCCGTCAGGTCGGCGCGGTCGATCCCCTCGGGGACGGCCGTGGACACCCCGGAGAGAGGATCGGCGAATCCCGTCCCGTACGCCCAGCGGGCATCGTCGTCGTGATCGGTTAGCGCCTCGTAGGCGTCGTCGAAAGACATGGATGACCAGCCTTCAGTCCGCGCTCGGCTCAGATGTGCGGAACGGAGTCGGGGATGGAGTAGTACGTCGGGTGGCGGTACACCTTGTCGCCGCTGGGGGCGAAGAACGCCTCCTTGTCGTCCGGCGCGGAGGCCACGACGTCGTCGGAGCGGACCACCCAGATGCTGACGCCCTCGTTGCGGCGGGTGTAGAGGTCGCGCGCGTGGTGCAGCGCCATGTCGTGGTCCGCGGCCCGCAGCGAGCCGACGTGCACGTGGTTCAGGCCGCGCTTGGCCCGCACGAACACCTCGAACAGCGGCCACTCGTGCTTGATCTGGTCGTCGCTCATGAACGGGCCTCCGTCCGCTTGGCCGCGTGCGCCGCGGCCGCCTCGCGCACCCAGGCGCCTTCCTCGTCGGCCCGCCGCCGGTGGGCGATCCGCTCGGCGTTCATCGGCCCCGAGCCGGCGATCACGCGCTTGAACTCCGCCCAGTCGATCTCGCCGAAGTCGTGGTGCCCCCGCTCGGCGTTCCAGCGCAGCTCCGGGTCGGGCAGGGTCACGCCGAGCGCCTCGGCCTGCGGCACGCTCATGTCGACGAACCGCTGGCGCAGCTCGTCGTTGCTGTGCCGCTTGATCTTCCACGCCATCGACTGCGCGCTGTTCGGTGAGTCGGCGTCGGGCGGGCCGAACATCATCAGCGACGGCCACCACCAGCGGTCGACCGCGTCCTGCACCATCACGCGCTGCTCGGCGGTGCCCCGCATCATCGTCATCAGCAGCTCGTAGCCCTGCCGCTGATGGAACGACTCCTCCTTGCAGATCCGGATCATGGCCCGTGCGTACGGCCCGTAGGAGCTGCGGCACAGCGGCACCTGGTTGCAGATGGCGGCGCCGTCGACGAGCCACCCGATGACACCGACGTCCGCGAAGGTGAGCGTCGGGTAGTTGAAGATCGACGAATACTTCTGCCGGCCCTCGATGAGCCGCCGGGTCAGGTCGCCGCGGTCGGCGCCCAGCGTCTCGGCGGCCGAGTACAGGTAGAGACCGTGACCGGCCTCGTCCTGCACCTTCGCCAGCAGGATCGCCTTGCGGCGCAACGACGGCGCGCGGGTGATCCACGCGCCCTCGGGCTGCATGCCGATGATCTCGGAGTGCGCGTGCTGGGCGATCTGCCGGATCATCGTCTTGCGATACCCGTCGGGCATCCAGTCCCGCGGTTCGACCCGCTGGTCTTTCTCGATCGTCTCGGCGAACCTGCTCTCGCCGGTCGCGAGGTCGGTCACGATGCCTCCCAGCTGAAGAATCCCTGCCCGGTCTTGCGGCCGAGCTCGCCGCGGGCCACCTTGTCCCGCAGCAGTCGCGGCGGGGCGAACCGGTCGCCCAGCTCACGGTGCAGATGTTCGGCGATGGCCAGCCGCACGTCGAGGCCGACCAGGTCGGTGGAGCGCAGCGGGCCCATCGGATGGCGGTAGCCCAGTTCCATGGCCCGGTCGATGGCGGCCGCGTCCCCCACGCCCTCCTCGAGCATGCGGATCGCCTCCAGGCCGAGCAGCACGCCGAGGCGGCTGGTCGCGAAGCCCGGCGAGTCGCGCACCACGACCTCGCTCTTGCCCAGCCCGGCCACCCAGGAACGGACCGGGTCGAGCGTGGCCGCCGCGGTCTGCGGCCCGCTGACGATCTCGACGAGTTTGCTGACCGGTACGGGGTTGAAGAAGTGCATGCCGAGGAAACGTTCCGGCCGGCGCAGGCCCTCGGCCAGCCCCGCGATCGACAACGAGCTCGTGTTCGTGGCCAGCACGGCCTGGTCGCCCACCGCGTTCTCGGCGGCGGCCAGGACCCGGACCTTCAGCGCGGCGTCCTCGGGCACGGCCTCGACGATCAGGTCGGTGTCGGCGGACAGCGCGCTGACGTCGTCGACCAGCAGCAGCCGGTCGAGCACCGAGTCGGCGGACTCGGCGAGACTGCCCTTCTCGGTGGCGCGCAGCAGCCCCATCGCGACCCGGTCGCGGGCCGCGGCGGAGGCCGCCGGGTCGCGTTCGACCAGGCAGACGACCGACCCGGCGATCGCGAAGACCTGGGCGATGCCCGAGCCCATGCGGCCGCCGCCGATGACACCGACCACCTTCGGCACGGCCGCCACCGGCGCGGAACCCTGATTCGCGGTCACGAGCGTCCCCCGGCCAGGAAGGCATCCATCCGGCTGCGTTTCTCCTCGGACTCGAAAAGGATCGCCTGGGCCAGGTCGTCGGTGACCGGGTGGCCGCCGGGCGCGTCGGCGACCAGCTTCGTCAGGCGCAGGGCCAGGTCCCCGGAGCGGGCCATCCGGTCGAGCAGCGCGTGCGCCCGCTTCAGCAGGTCGTCCGCGGGCACGATCTCGGCGACCAGCCCGAGGCGGTATGCGTCGTCGGCGTCCAGCCGGCGCCCGGCGAGCAGCACCTGCTTGGCGACCGACGCGCCGACCAGCTCGCGCAGCCGCCAGCACGCGCCGGCCGCGGCGAGGATGCCCAAGCCCGGCTCCGGGTTGCCGAAGACGGCGGCCGGCGAGGCGAGCCGGATGTCGCACGCGTATGCCAGCTCGGCGCCGCCGCCCAGCGCGTACCCGTCCACGGCCGCGACGGTGGGCAGCGGCAGCCGGGCGATCCGGTCGAACAGCCGGCTGTTGATGCCCTGCAACGCCTGGTCGCGCCCGCGTCCGCGCAGCTCGCCGATGTCGGCGCCGGCCGCGAAGGTGCCGCCGTCGCCGGTCAGGAGCAGCAGCCGGGGCCGCTGCTCCAGGACCGCGCAGACGTCGTGCAGCTCGCCGACCATGGCCGCGTTGATCGCGTTGCGGGCCTCGGGCCGGCGCAACGTCACCACCACGCGGTCGTCGAGCTCCTCGACGTCGAGCGTCGTGCTCACGGCCGCTCCAGCAGCATGGCCACGCCCTGACCGACGCCGACGCAGAGGGTGGCGAGGCCGCGGCCGGCGTTCTCCCGCTCCATGCGGCCGAGCAGCGTGACCGTGATGCGGGCGCCGGAGCAGCCGAGCGGGTGTCCGAGGGCGATGGCGCCGCCGTCCGCGTTGACCCGTTCCTCGTCCAGCTTCAGCCGGCGGATCACGCCCAGCGACTGGACCGCGAACGCCTCGTTCAGCTCCACCGCCTCCAGGTCGCCGACGCCCCAGCCGGCCCGGGTCAGCGCCTTCTCCGTGGCGGGCACCGGGCCCAGGCCCATGAGCTGCGGCGCGACGCCGGCGCTGGCGGCCGTGACGACCCGGGCCCGGGGGATCAGGCCGTACCGTTCGACGGCTTCCTTGCTGGCCACCACCAGCGCGGCGGCGCCGTCGGAGAGCGGCGAGGAGGACCCGGCGGTGACCACACCGTCCTTGCGGAAGACGGTCTTGAGTGCCCCCAGCTTCTCCAGGGTGGAGCCGCGGCGCGGGATCTCGTCGGTGGCGACGTCGCCGACCGGCACGATCTCGCCGGCGAACCGGCCCGCGTCGATGGCGGCGACCGCCCGCTGGTGGCTGCGCAACGCGAACGCGTCGCTGTCGGCGCGGGTGATGCCGTCGAGCGCGGCGACCTCCTCGGCCGTCTCGCCCATGCTCAGGGTGATCCGCCGGTCTTCCGGGCGGGTGCCCGCGGACCGGTCGTGCTCGGTGAAGGCCGGGTTGGTGAACCGCCAGCCGAGCGACGTGTCGACCACCTCACCGGGACGTGCCCACGGGGTGCCGGGCTTCTGCATGACCCACGGCGCGCGGGTCATCGACTCGACGCCGCCCGCGACGATCACGTCGGCCTGGCCGGCCCGGATCGTGTTGGCCGCGGAGACGATCGCGGTCAGGCCGCTCGCGCAGAGACGGTTCACCGTGTACCCGGCCACGGTGTCGGGCAGGCCGGCCAGCAGCGCGGCCATCCGGGCGACGTTGCGGTTGTCCTCGCCCGCCTGGTTGGCGGCACCGAGCACCACCTCGTCGACGGCGTCGCCCGGCACACCGGCCCGGGTCACGGCCTCGCCGACGACGAGCGCGGCGAGGTCGTCGGGCCGGACGGCGGCTAGCGCACCCCCGTACTTGCCCTGCGGGGTGCGTACGCCGCCGACCAGGTAAGCCTCGGACATCAGGACGCCTCCGGAGCCGGCACGTGGTGACGGGACTGCAGCGTGAAAAACCGGCCGGTGACGAAGTAGTCGTCGGTCAGCGACGCGGTGGCCGCCGGGTTGGCCCCGGAGCCGTGCAGGTCGCTGAACGCCGCCGTCTGGTTGACGAACACGCCGCCGGTCAGGTTCTCCGAGAGGTGGACCCCGGCGTCGAGCGCGGCCTCGCGAGCGGCGGCCAGAACGTCCGGCGAGGTCGAATACACCGAGGCGGTGAGCGCGCCGTGCGCCCGGACGGTCTCGGTGAAGACCCGCAGGCCGTGCTCGGTCGACTCGGTCGTGATCACGAAGGAGACCGGGCCGAACCACTCGCGGGTGTAGACCTTCTCGTCCGAGGCGTCCAGCCGCACCACCACGGGCGTGCGGATGGTCGCGTTCGGATACTGCTCGTCGGCCACCTCGGCGGTCGGGTGGATCACGTCGGCGAGCGTGCCGGCCTCGGTGAGCCGGGCGAACACGCCGTCGTTGACGATCGCGCCGAGCGTGCCGGACGCCCGCTTCGGGTCGCCGAGCAGCTTGTCGAGCGCGCCGGCCAGATCGGCACCGAACTCCTCAGGACTGCGGTGCCCCGCGTCGGTGTCGATGCCGGCCTGCGGCACCAGGATGTTCTGCGGGGTGGTGCACATCTGCCCGCTGTAGAGCGACAGCGAGAACGACAGGTTGCGCAGCAGGCCCTTGTAGTCGTCGGTGGAGTCGACGATCACCGTGTTGAGCCCGGACTTCTCGGTGTAGACGACGGCCTGGCGGGCGTTGGCCTCCAGCCAGTTGCCGAACTCGCTGGACCCGGTGAAGTCGACGATCCGCACGTCCGGGTGGGTGGCCAGGGTGGCGGCGATGCCGTCGCCGTGCTCCTCCACGGCCAGCGTGACCAGGTCGGGGTTCTGCCCGGACTCGGCGAGCACCTCGCGGCAGATCTGCACGGTGATGGCGAGCGGGAGGACCGCGCCCGGGTGCGGCTTGACGATCACCGGGTTGCCGGTGACCAGGCTGGCGAACAG
>NZ_CAKUCL010000231.1 GCF_934643405.1 uncultured Actinoplanes sp. | reverse complement strand
ATGTACGCGATCGTCAAGACCGGCGGCAAGCAGTACAAGGTTGCCGAGGGCGACGTGATCGAGGTCGAGAAGCTCGCGGGTGTGCCCGGCGATGCGCTCACGCTCGCCGCTGTCCTCCTCGTCGACGGTGACAACCTGGTGACCGATGCGGCCAAGCTTGCCAAGGTGACGGTGTCCGGCGAGATCGCCGAGCACACCAAGGGTCCGAAGATCCGGATCCACAAGTTCAAGAACAAGACCGGTTACCACAAGCGTCAGGGGCACCGTCAGCCGCTGACCAAGATCAAGGTCACCGGCATCTCGAGCGGGAAGTAGGGGCTGATCAGCCATGGCTCACAAAAAGGGTGCCTCCAGCTCGCGGAACGGCCGTGACTCCGCTGCCCAGCGGCTCGGCGTGAAGCGGTTCGGTGGCCAGCTGGTCAACGCCGGCGAGATCCTGGTCCGTCAGCGCGGCACGAAGTTCCACCCGGGCGACCTGGTCGGCCGCGGCGGCGACGACACGCTGTTCGCGCTGGCCGCGGGCAACGTGCTGTTCGGCACGAAGCGTGGCCGCAAGACGGTCAGCATCGTTCCGTCCGCGGAGTAATTCGCGACTTTCTGGAAGCGGGCCGGGGACCTCGTTGGGGTCCGCGGCCCGCTTCTGTTTGACCGTCGCCGCAGTGTGCGGAGCGCCGCCGCCCGGAGCGGCCGGAATCCCCACACGTCGTCTGCTGTTTCGTGTGTGGGGAGCTGGGCCGCTGTGAGCGGCGCGAATCCCCACGCAACGTTGGTT
The DNA here is from genome assembly GCF_934643405.1 of uncultured Actinoplanes sp. Taxonomy (GTDB): domain Bacteria; phylum Actinomycetota; class Actinomycetes; order Mycobacteriales; family Micromonosporaceae; genus Actinoplanes. The sequence goes on along the minus strand of NZ_CAKUCL010000231.1, from coordinate 11,094 downwards.
GTTTCGTGTGTGGGGAGCTGGGCCGCTGGGAGCGGCGCGAATCCCCACGCAACGTTGGTTGTTTCGTGTGTGGGGAGCTGGGCCGCCCGGAGCGGCGCGAATCCCCACGCAACGTTGAGGAGTTGAGCTGTGACCACGTTCGTCGACCGGGTTGTGTTGCACCTGCAGGCGGGTGACGGTGGGCACGGCTGCGTCTCGGTGCGCCGGGAGAAGTTCAAGCCGCTCGGCGGCCCCGACGGCGGCGACGGCGGCCACGGCGGCGGCATCACGCTGGTCGTCGACCCGCAACAGCACACGCTCCTCGACTTCCACTTCCACCCGCACGTCAAGGCCAGCAACGGCGGTGGCGGAGCGGGCGCGAACCGGGACGGCGCCAAGGGCAAGGACCTGGTGCTCCCGGTGCCGGACGGTACGGTCGTACAGACCACCGACGGCGAGGTGCTGGCCGACATGATCGGCGCGGGCACCACGTTCGAGGTGGCCCGCGGCGGTCGCGGCGGCCGGGGCAACGCGTCGCTGGCGAACTCGCGGCGCAAGGTGCCGGGCTTCGCCGAGCTGGGCGAGCCGGGCGACCGCCTCGACGTCGTGCTGGAGCTGAAGAGCGTCGCCGACGTCGGGCTGGTCGGTTTCCCCAGCGCCGGGAAGTCGTCGCTGATCTCGGTGATGTCCGCGGCCAAGCCGAAGATCGCCGACTATCCGTTCACCACCCTGGTGCCGAACCTGGGTGTGGTGCAGGCCGGCGAGCAGACGTTCACGGTCGCCGACGTGCCGGGGCTGATCCCGGGCGCGGCCACCGGCAAGGGCCTGGGCATGCAGTTCCTGCGGCACATCGAGCGCACCTCGGTGCTGGTCCACGTGCTGGACGCGGCGACGCCGGAGATCGAGCGTGACCCGCTGGCGGACCTCGACGCGATCGAGGCGGAGCTCGCGGCGTACGGGGGTCTGGAGGACCGTCCCCGGCTCGTCGTGCTGAACAAGATCGACATTCCGGACGGGCGGGATCTGGCCGAGATGGTGCGGCCCGACCTCGAGGCGCGGGGTTACCAGGTGTTCGAGGTCAGCGCGGTCACCCGCGAGGGCCTCAAGGAGCTGATCTTCGCCCTGGCCCGTACGGTCGAGGAGCACCGCCTCGCGAAGCCGAAGCCGGAGGCCACCCGGGCGATCCTGCGGCCGCGTGCGGTCGACGACGCCGGCTTCACGATCGAGCAGGACGAGGACGGCGTTTTCGTCGTCCGGGGCACGCGGGTCGAGCGGTGGATCCGCCAGACGAACTTCGACAACGACGAGGCGATCGGATACCTCGCCGACCGGCTGGAGCGCCTGGGCGTCGAGGACGAGCTGAAGAAGAAGGGCGCCGAGGCGGGCGACCCGGTCCGGATCGGCGAGCGTGTCTTCGACTGGCAGCCCAACGCCGGTGAGTACATCTCCGGCCCGCGGGGCACCGACTCCCGCCTGGAGGAGGAGAGCGGCCGTGCCACCGCCGCGCAGCGTCTCGCCGCCCGCAAGGCACGCCGCCAGCGGGGCGACGACGAGCTGCTGCACATGGCCGCCGACGGCACGGTGAGCAGCCTCGCGACGGCCAAGCAGCCGGTGCTGGTGAACGACGAGGACGACGAGGACGACACCGCCGAATAGGGCATCGTCCAGCTCTGCGCAACCATCCGGCAAGGCAGGTTGCATAGCGTCACGTCCGTGAGGATCGAGGCCCGCACCGCCCTGGACCCGGAACTGGCTGCTCTCATCGCTGCCCAGCAGCGGGAGAGCCGCGCGCTGTACGCGCCCGACGGTGACTGTGCGTATCTGATCGCGGTCATAGCGGAGCGGGTCGTGGCGTATGCGGCGTGGTGCCTCGTGGGGGACGACCTGACCGAGGTGCGGCACCTGTACGTGCGCCCGGCCTTCCGCAACCAGGGCATCGCGCGTCAGCTGATCGTCGCGGTCGAGGAGGAGGCGCTGGCCGCGGGCCGGCCGGTGCTCCGGCTGGAGACCGGTCTGCCCGCGGCGGTCGCTCTCTTCCAGTCGTCGGGTTATCACCAGACCTCGGCGTGCGGCTTCGAGAAGCGGCTCGCGGCGTTAGTCCAGTAGGCCGATCGCCGCGCGGGCACGCCGTACGCAAGCCTGGGCCGTCGGACGCACCCGGGCCTTGCCCTCCGCCAGGATCTCCCGGACGTGGGCGGGGTCGGCGGCCAGCTCGGCGTACCGTGCCCGGATCGGCGCCAGCACCGCGTCGACCGCGTCGGTGACCTCCTTCTTGAGGACGCCGTAGGACGTGTACGGCCCCGGCTCGGCGCCCGTGCAGGCTCGCATGATCGCCAGCAGGTTGCTGATCCCCGGCTGGTTCTCCGGGTCGTCGCGGACCACGCCGACCGTGTCGGTCACCGCGCGCGCGATCGTGCGGCGGATCACGTCCGGCGGGTCGAGAACACCGATCCGCCCCGCCGCCGAGGGCGTGCTCTTGCTCATCTTGCGGCTCGGGTCGGCCAGATCCATGATCCGTGCGGCCGACTCCGGCCGGACCCCGTCGGGCACCGTGAAGGTCTCCCCGTACCGGGTGTTGAACCTGGTCGCGAGCGTGCGTGCCAGCTCCAGATGCTGATTCTGATCATCGCCGACCGGCACCTGCCGGGCGTCGTAGAGCAGGATGTCCGCGGCCATCAGCACGGGGTAGGTGAGCAGGCTGAGCCGGACCGGACGGTCGCCGGCCGACTTCTCCTTGAACTGGATCATGCGGGCCGCCTCGCCGAACCCGGTCGTGCACTCCAGCAGGTAGTGCAGCTCGGTGTGCTCGGGGACCTGCGAGTTCGCGATGATCGGGGTACGCCGTGGATCGACCCCGGCGGCGATCAGCACCGCCGCCACCTCCAGGGTCGCGGCGCGTACCTGGGCCGGATCGTGCTCCATGGTCAGCGCGTGCAGGTCCGCGATCATGGCGATCGAGTCGGTGCTCTCCTGCGCCTCGACGAGCGGGCGCATCGCGCCGAGCAGGTTCCCGAGGTGCAGCTTCCCGGTCGGCTGAAACCCGGTGAGCCGGCGGATCTTGGTCATCTGACTTCTCCTTGTGTACGGGCGGGGCCGTCCCCGGAGAAGCCGCGCACAACGAGAAACGGCCGCCCGGGGAGGGCGGCCGCGATGAGGTCATGCGCGTTGGGGTGAGCCGCCCGTCAGGGCAGCCACCACCGAAGGTTCAAGGCGCGCACGTCAGAAATGATAGCAACGGGGTCCGGTGTGACGCCCGTCGGGAATCCGGCAGGATGGGCGTCATGCCGACCCTGACCCGCGCCGAGGCCACCGCCCGCGCCGCCACCGTCGCCGTCCACGAGTATGAGGTCGACCTCGACGTCACCGGCGAGGGCGACACATTCCGGTCACGTACGGTGGTGCGCTTCTCGGCCCGTCCGGGCGCGTCGACATTCCTGGAGTTCGAGCCGGTCGCCGTCGCCTCGATGACGCTGAACGGGACCGCGGTCGGCGAGTCCGCGATGTCCGGGGGCCGGCTCGCGCTGTCCGATCTCGCGGAGAACAACGAGCTGGTCGTCGACGCCACGATGCGGTATTCGAACACCGGCGAGGGTCTGCACCGCTACGTCGACCCGGGGGACGGCTCGACGTACCTCTACCAGCACATGTTCATCAACAACGCGGGCCGCATCCTGCCCAGCTTCGACCAGCCCGACCTCAAGGCGTCGTTCCGGGTGAGCGTGACCGCGCCGGCCGGCTGGCTGGTCGCGGCGAACGGCGAGCTGGTCGCGAGCAAGGACGGCCGCTGGGAGTTCGCGCCGACAAAGCCGATCTCGACGTACCTGGCGTCGCTGATCGCCGGGCCGTACCACGCGGTCACCGACGAGCACGACGGTATCCCGCTGGCCCTCTACGCCCGCAAGGCGCTCGCCGAGCAGCTCGAGGCCGAGGCCGCGGAGATCTTCACGATCACCAAGCAGTGCCTGGACCGGTACCACGAGATCTTCGAGATCCGCTACCCGTTCGGGCACTACCAGCAGGCGTTCGCGCCCGAGTTCAACTTCGGCGCCATGGAGTACCCCGGCCTGGTCGTGTTCCGCGACGAGCTGATCTACCGCTCGGCGGTCACCGAGAGCGAGCGGGAGCGCCGGGCCAACGTGATCGCGCACGAGATGGCCCACATGTGGTTCGGCGACCTGGTGACCATGGCCTGGTGGGACGACCTGTGGCTGAACGAGTCGTTCGCCGAGTACATGGGCAGCCGGATCACCGCCGAGGCGACCCGCTTCCCCGACACGTGGACCACCTTCGCGATGCAGCGCAAGGCGTGGGGTCTGCGCGCCGACCAGCACCCGTCGACCCACCCGGTCGCGCCCGACGAGGTCCGGGACACCGACGAGGCGCTGCTCAACTTCGACGGGATCTCGTACGCGAAGGGGGCCGCGGTCCTCAAGCAGCTGGTGGCCTGGATCGGGGACGAGGCGTTCCGGGCCGGCATCAACGCGCACTTCGCGGCGCACCAGTACGGGAACGCCACGCTGGCCGATCTGCTGGCGGCGTTCTCGGCGGCCAGTGACCGGGACCTGACCGCGTGGTCCTCGCTGTGGCTGCGGCGGGCGCAGATCAACACGCTGCGGACCTCGGTGGTTCGTGACGGTGACCGCTATGGCGAGGTCGCGGTGCTGCAGACGGCGCCCGCGGACTATCCGACTCTGCGACCCCACAAGATCGGGATCGGTCTCTACGACCGTACCGCCGAGGGCGCGGTGGTCCGGCGCACCTGGGTGTCCGTGGACATCTCGGGCGACCGGACGGTCGTCGACGAGCTGGCCGGCGAGCCCGTGGCCGACCTGATCCTGCTCAACGACGGTGACCTCACCTACGCGAAGATCCGGCTGGACGCCGACTCGAACGATGCCGTGCCGACCATGCTGCCGCTGATCGACGACTCGCTGGCCCGAGCGGTGCTGTGGGCCGCGATGCTCGACGCCGTGGTGGACGGCGAGCGTCCGGTCGCCGAGCTCGTCACGCTGGTGCTCACGGCGCTGCCGGTGGAGACCGAGGTGGTCGTGATCGAGGACGTGCTGCGAGCCACCCGCGGCCTGGTCGACCGGTACTCGACCCCCCAGACGAGGCCGGCCGCCCTCGAACTGGTCGCGCAGGCCACCGACCGGCTGCTGGCCGCCTCGGAGCCGGGCGGGTCGCGGCAGCTCGCGGCGGCGCGCGGGCTGATCGGGGCGACCGTGGACACCGCACGCCTGCTGGGCTGGCTGGCGGGCGACGGCGTACCGGAGGGGTTGGCCATCGACGACGACCTGCGCTGGCTGATCATGTATCGGCTGGCGGTGCTGGGTGCGGTGGGCATCCCCGAGATCGACGCGGAGTTCTCCCGCGACCGCAGTGCCACCGGCGAGCAGTGGGCCGCGCGCTGCCGGGCGGCGGTGCCGGACGCCGAGCAGAAGGAGCGGGCCTGGGAGTCGATCGTCGGGGACGCCACGCTGTCCAACCGGCTGGCCGAGCTCACGGCCAACGGGTTCTGGCAGCCGGAGCAGGCCGAGCTTCTCCGGCCGTACGTAAGCAGGTATTTCGCTGAGATGCCGTCGATGATGCGGGTCCGCAGCGGGATGAGCGCGGAACGGACGGCCGCGGCGGCGTATCCGGCCGTGGTGGTGGAGCCGCAGACCCGGGAGCTGGCCGCGTCGCTGCTCGCGCAGGCCGACCTGGATCCCATCCTGCGGCGCGTGGTGCTGGACGCGGACGACGACCTGCGCCGGGCGCTGGACGCGCGTTTTTAGCTTTTCCCGGTGATTGCTCCCGATATTCTGGGGGAGTGGTCCGAAGAACTGACCGGTGGACTGCTTCAGGCAGTGCCGGACGCGATCCTGGTCATGGACGAGCATCGCGTCGTGCTGGCCAACGAACGGGCCGAGGAGCTGTCCGGCTGGAGCCGTGACGAGCTTCTCGGCCGGCCGGTCGATGAGCTGCTGACCCCGTCGCCCTCGCCGATGCCCCCCGATCGTCGCGGACCGGTCACCACGAGGATCCGCCGCCGGGACGGAGCGGAGGCGCCGGTCGAGGCGTTTGTCTCGACGGTCGACACGCCGCGGGGACGGCTCGCGGTGGCGGTGATCCGGGACATCAGCGAGCGGGTGCAGGCCTCGGCGGACCAGGCCGGCCACCGCGGCCGGCGGCTGGAGAGCCTCGGCCGACTCGCCGGCGGCATCGCGCACGATTTCAACAACATCCTGGGCGTGGTCGTCAACTACGCGAACTTCGTGATCGAGGAGGCGACGTCCGAGTCGCCGGACGTCGCGATGATCGCGGCGGACGCCCGGCAGGTGATCAAGGCCGGCGAGCGAGGCACGAACCTCACGCATCGGCTGCTGGCCTTCGCGCGGCGCGAGGTGGTGCGGCCGGAGGCGCTCGACCTCAATGGGCTGATCACGTCGCTGGAGGGGACGCTGCGGGACTCGCTCGGTCCGGACATCAAGCTTCTGGTACGGCTGGATCCGTCGCTTCCCCCGGTCACCGGCGACCCCGCGCAGATCGAACAGGTGCTGGTGAACCTGGCGTCGAACGCGCGGGCCGCGATGCCGTCCGGTGGGAACCTGGTGATCGACACCGGGAGCCACGGGTCGCACGTGCGGTTGCGGGTCAGCGACTCCGGCAAGGGCATGACGCCCGAGGTGATGGAGCAGGCCTTCGAGCCGTTGTTCAGCACCGGCGACGGGACCGGGCTGGGGCTGGCCATGGTGCACGGGATCGTGGTCCAGGCCGGGGGCGAGGTGACCATCCAGTCCTCGCCCGGGCTGGGTTCGACGGTGACGGTTCTGTGGCCGATCTCGCCGTCCGCCCCGGTCTCCTCGTCCGTTTCGTCCCGCCTGGACGGCCGCGGCGAGACACTGCTCCTCGTCGAGGACGAGGACGCGTTGCGCGAGTCGGCCGGACGCATCCTGACCGGCGCCGGATACCGGGTGATCTCCGCGGACGGTGGACTGCGCGCGCTCGACCTGGCCGCGCGGCATGAGGGAACGATCGATCTGCTGCTCAGCGACGTGGTGATGCCCGGAATGCTGGGCAAGGACCTCGCCGAGAGGATCACCGGCGTGCGGCCCGGCACCCGGGTGCTCTACATGTCCGGATACGCGAAACCTGTCCTGTGCTCGCAGGGGACCCTCGACCCGGGTGTGGCGCTGCTCGAGAAACCGTTCACCGCGGACGACCTGCTCAACGCCGTACGCAGACGTCTGGATGGTTGATCTATATTTCTCTGATGCCGGGACGCCGTATCGGGATCATGGGTGGGACTTTCGACCCGATCCACCACGGGCACCTGGTCGCGGCGAGCGAGGTGCAGGCGCGCTTCGACCTGGACGAGGTCGTCTTCGTGCCCACCGGTCAGCCGTACGAGAAGGGCCGGGTCTCGGCCGCCGAGGACCGGTACCTGATGACGGTGATCGCCACCGCCTCGAACCCGCGTTTCCACGTGAGCCGGGCGGACATCGACCGGGACGGGCCCACCTACACGATCGACACGCTGCGTGACATGCGCGCGGTGTTCGGCGCCGACGCGTCGCTGTACTTCATCACCGGGGCGGACGCGCTGGAACGCATCCTGAGCTGGAAGAACGCGCTGGAGATGCTGTCCATCGCGCACTTCGTCGGGGTGACCCGGCCGGGCTTCGAGCTGTCCGACGATCACCTTCCGGAGGACACGGTCACCCTCGTGGAGGTGCCGGCCATGGCCATCTCGTCGACGGCGTGCCGCCAGCGGGTCGCCCTCGGACATCCGGTGTGGTACCTGGTGCCCGACGGTGTCGTCCAATACATCAACAAGCGAGGCCTCTATCGGGGGTCGGGAAATGTCACACCCGTGTGAGACGCTTGATGTACCAGGAAGCCGAACGAGGGGACCCTCTTGCCCGTAACCGAACGCGCTCTTGAACTGGCACTGGCGGCCGCCCAGGCCGCTGCCGACAAGAAGGCGCAGGACATCGTCGTCATCGACGTCGCCGATCAGCTCGCCATCACCGACGCTTTTGTGATCGCCTCGGCGAGCAACGAGCGGCAGGTCGTCGCCATCGTCGACGCCGTCGAGGAAGCCCTGGTCAACCTGCCTGAGAAGGCCAAGCCCGTGCGCCGTGAAGGCGAGCGGCAGGGCCGGTGGGTGCTGCTCGACTACGTCGACATCGTCGTTCACATCCAGCACTCCGAGGAGCGGGAGTTCTACGCCCTCGACAAGCTGTGGAAAGACTGCCCCACGATTCCGTTCGTCGACCGTGACATGGTGGACGCGGAGGCGTCGTGAGGCTCATCGTCTGGCGGCACGGCAACACGGACTGGAATGCCGGTCACCGCGTCCAAGGCCAGACGGACGTGCCGCTGAACGCGCTCGGCCGGCAGCAGGCGGTCGACGCCGCCGAGCTGCTGGTCAAGCTGAAACCTGACGTCATCGTCTCCAGCGACCTGCGGCGGGCCGCCGACACGGCGGCCGCGCTGGCCGCCCTCACCGGCCTGCCGGTCCGCCCCGACCAGCGCCTGCGGGAGCGTTACTTCGGCGCTTGGCAGGGCTTGACCATGGCCGAGGTCGCGTCGGCGCACCCCGACGAGTACGCCCGGTGGACCGCCGGTCAGGAGGTCGGCGGCGACGTGGAGAGCCTCGACGACCTGGGCAAGCGGGTCGCCGAGGCGCTGCTGGACGCGGCCGCGCTGACACCGCCGGGCGGCACGGGGGTGGTGACCACGCACGGGGCCGCGGCGAGGCAGGGCATCGGCCATCTGCTGGGGTGGCGGGTGGAGCAGTTGCGCACGTTGCGGGCGCTGCAGAACTGCCATTGGGTGGAGCTGACGCTCGACGCGAAGCGGGGCTGGCAGATGGCCGCGTACAACGTCGGGGCGTTCACCGAGCGGCCGGTGCCGGCGGCGGTCTGAGGGCCTTTGCTTGGCCATGGCCCTTTGCCGGCTTGGCGGTGCGGGGGAACCGGTGATGATCCGGTAGCGTCCAAGCCACCATGCTGACTCGCGCTGCTTCCGCCGTTCTGCTTCTCGTCCTGGTCGCGGGTTGTGCCGCCAACGACCCGGAGCAGGCGGGCGCGCCGGCTCCTTCCCCGGCCTCCTCCGACGTGGTCGACCTGCCATTGCCGAGCGCCAAGCCGAGCACCGGGCCGAGCACCGGGCCGAGCACCGGGCCGAGCACCGGGCCGGGCGCCGGGCCGGGCGCCGGGAAACCGGCCGACAGCAGCGCGCAGACGATCACCGGAACGGTGAGCGCCGGAGTGGAACCGAACTGCCTGCTCCTGAACGCGTCCGGCAAAGCCCATCTGCTGATCTTCAACGATCCGGCGCTGAGGTCGAAGGCCCCCGTCGGCAAGAAGGTGACGGTCGTCGGCCGCTCCGAGCCGTCGATGCTGTCGACCTGCCAGCAGGGCGTCCCGTTCATCGTGAGCGCCGTCCGCGAGGGTTGAGGTCCTTTCCTGGCTCCAGCCCGCGGGGGATGAAGCCCCGTCTTCTCGGCCTCGGGTCCGCGAGGGCTGAGGTCCGATTCCCTGACTTCGGGCCGCCCGGGCCATAGCCGTTTCCGCAGCTCCGGTCGGCGGTGCTGAAGTGAGGGTTCCGGGCCGCGATCCACGGGGCCGGCAAGCGGGGTTGACGCCCCCTTGCCCGACCTCGGTCCTCGAGGGTGGCCCCCGGCCGTGGTGAATCTCGGGACGCGATCACCTCCGCCGCAGCCGACCGGGCGACCATCGGTTACCGTGCCCGCATGCCCGTCGCGGTCGTCACCGACTCCACCGCGTACCTGCCCGACGAACTTCGCGGCACGTATGACCTGACCGTCGTGCCGCTGACGGTCGTCGTCAACGGCAGCGACGGGCTCGAAGGTCTCGAGATCCACCCGGCCGAGGTGGCCCAGGCGCTGCGCGCTCGCCGGGCGTCGGTCAGCACCTCGCGCCCAGCGCCGTCGCAGTTCGCCGAGGCGTACCGGAAGCTCCTGAAAGACGGTGCCGACGGCGTAGTTTCGGTGCATTTGTCCGCCAAGCTCTCGGGGACCTACGAGGCGGCCTGCCTGGCGGCCGCCGAACTGGGCGAGAAGGTCCAGGTGGTCGACAGCGGAACCACCGGCATGGGCCTGGGTTTCGCCGCCCTGGCCGCGGCCACCGCAGCCGCCAAAGATCAAGACCTGGATTCCGTACGGGACGAGGCCGTGACCCACGCGGCGAGCGTCAGCACCCTGTTCTACGTCGACACGCTGGAGTTCCTGCGCCGAGGCGGCCGGATCGGGGCAGCGTCCGCCCTGCTGGGCACGGCCTTGTCGGTGAAGCCGATCCTGCACGTCCAGGACGGTGCGATCGTGGTCCGGGACAAGGTCCGCACCGCCGGCCGTGCTCTGGCCAAGCTTGTCGACCTGGCCGTGGAGGCCTCCGGCGACGGCGACGTCGACATAGCCGTGCACCACCTGGAGGCCCAGGACAGAGCAGCCGCGCTGGCCGACGCCGTCGCCATGCGTCTGGGCGATCGCATGCGCGACTGCTATATCACCGAGATAGGCGCCGTGGTGGCCGCCCACGTAGGCCCCGGCGTAGCAGGCGTGGTCGTCCACCGCCGCCCGTAGCCCATCGGTCGGGCAGCGCCGCAAACAGGCCGCCTCAGCCCGAGCGCCCGCCGGGCAGCCGCGCCCGCCGGGCAGCTGCGCCCGCCGGTCAGGCCGCCGGCCACGCAGGGGCGGACCACCGCGGTGGGTCCATCCCCGGCACCACGTCCAGCCGCGCGGCCAGCTCGGACCACGGGCGAACGTCATCTCCGATCTGAACCTCGTCGGCCGACGGCAGCAGCACCGGCTCGTTGCGCTCCCAGATCGCCCTCGTGCGCCACCCGTGCTCGTCGGACCCGACGAGCACGAGCTCAGCCACGCTGCCCGGCAGCCCCAACCCGTCGCCGCTGCTGCCGGGCTCAGCCCACCCGCCTGCACGCGGCTCCGCCTGCTCGCCGTGGTGCAGCGCAGGCTCGCCGCCGCTGGGCGGCTCGACCTGCCCGCTGCTGCGCGGCTCGACCTGCCCGCTGCTGCGCGGCTCGGCTTGCCCGCTGCTGGGCGGCTCGGCTTGGCCGCTGCTGGGCGGCTCGGCTTGGCCGCTGCTGGGC
>NZ_CAKUCL010000230.1 GCF_934643405.1 uncultured Actinoplanes sp. | reverse complement strand
GAAGCCCGCAAACCCGCGAAGGCTCGGGAAGCCGCAAAGCCGCAAAGCCAGGGAAACCCACGAAAGCCGGGGCTACCCGCAGAAGCCAGGGCAACCCCACAAAAAGCCAGGGGAAGCAGCAAAGGCCAGGAGGACCGGATGAAAGCGGGGCAAAGACCGAAATAACGCTGACGCGAAGCTGGCAACTTTGTGACACAAAGTTCTTTGACTTTGTTCGGTAAAGTGCTTTGCATGGACGACGACCTGCCGCTCGGTGACCCCGCCGAATCGCTCGCGCTGATCGAGCGCGAGCGCGCCAACCTCGAGCGCGACATCACCCCCGATCCCCGGCTGATGCTCTGGCCGTGGGGTCTGGCCTGGTTGATCGGCTTCGGCCTCTTCTTCCTGCGCTACGGCCCGGACGACCGCGTCTTCGTCGGCCTCCCCGACTGGCTGCCGCTCATCGTGCTGCTCGGCCTCATGATCAGCGCCGGCCTGGTCACCGGGTTCGCCGGCGCCCGCGTGAGCACCAAGGTCAGCGGCCCGACCAGCCGGCAGGGCCTGCTGTACGGCCTGACCTGGTCGATCGCGTTCGCCGGCCTGGCCGTGCTGTTCAGCCAGTTCGGCGACGTGCTGCCGGAACGCCGGCTCGGTCTGCTCTGGGCCGGCGGCATGGTCGCGCTGACCGGCGCGCTGCACATGGCCGGCGGCGCGCTCTGGCACGACCGCAGCCTGTTCGTCCTCGGCGCCTGGACCAGCGTGATCAACGTGGTCGGCATCCTCATCGGCCCGGGCTGGCACTCCCTGGTCGTCGCGATCGCCGGGGGCGGCGGCATGCTGCTCACCGGCTTGATCGGGTGGTTGCGGCTGCGATGAGAGAGACCACCGATCTCGATCCCATCATCCACGCGCAGGCCCGGCTGCGGGTCGTCTCCGCCCTGTCGGTGCTGCGCGAGGACGACAGGGTGGCCTTCCCCCGCCTTCAGGACTCGTTGCGGATGACGGCCGGAAACCTCTCCGTCCACCTGCGCAAACTCGAGGACGCGGGCTACGTGGAGGTCACCAAGACCCACCACGGCCGCACCCCCACCACGCTGGTCCGGCTCACCCGTCGGGGCCGGCTGGCCTTCGAGGAGTACACCGCCGCCCTTCGCGCCCTGCTGAATCCCTCGGAGGAGCCGTGATCCTGGCCCGCACCGTGGAGGTCACCCGCCGTTACGGGAACACTCTCGCCCTCGACGGCGTCTCGCTCGAGGTGGCGTCCGGCGAGCTGGTCGGCCTCCTCGGCCCGAACGGCGCCGGCAAGAGCACGCTGGTCAACCTGCTCACGGGCATTCGCCGGCCCACGTCCGGCCGGGTCGAGCTGTGCGGCGGCGACCCTCGGCGGCCGGCCAACCGGCGGTCACTCGGCGTGACTCCACAGGAGACGGGTCTGCCCTCCTCGCTTCGCGTCGGAGAGGTCGTCGATTTCGTACGGGCCCATTACTCCGACGCCATGGCGAAGGACGAGTTGCTGGACCGTTTCGGATTGACCGATCTCGCCCGGCGGCAGACCGGCGCCCTGTCCGGCGGCCAGAAGCGCCGCGTCGCCGTCGCGCTCGCCTTCGTCGGCCGTCCGCGCATCGTGTTCCTGGACGAGCCGACCACCGGGCTCGACGTGGAGGCGCGGCGATCACTCTGGGAGGGCATCCGCTCGTTCCACGCCGGCGGCGGCACCGTGGTGCTGACCAGCCATTACCTTGAAGAGATCGAAGCTCTGGCCCGCCGGGTGGTGGTGATCGGGGGAGGCCGGGTGCTCGCCGACGACAGTGTCGCGGCAGTCCGCGGCCTCGTCGCCATCCGGCGGGTCAGTCTCCGCGTGGCCGCCCCGCTGCCCGAGCTGGACGGCGTGGTGGGCCGGGAGCGCGAGGGCGACCGGCTCCACCTGCTCACGGGCGACGCCGATCGCCTGGTCCGCGATCTGGTCCGGCTCGACGTCCCGTTCGCCGATCTGGAGGTGCGCCCGACCTCGCTGGAGGAGGCGTTCCTCACGCTGACCGGCGCGCCCGCTCAGGCGGCAGCCCGATGACCTCGCTCGCTCTCACCCACGCGAAATTCCAGCTTCTCGAGACGTTCCGCATCCCGATCGCGGTCGTCGGCAGCGCGTTCTGGCCGGCCGCGTCCATGCTCGCTTTCGTGGTCCCGTTCGCCGGCGACGATCCCCGGACCGCCACCTTCGCCACCGCCTCGATGATCACCTTCGCGGTGATGAGCACAAACCTTTTCCAGTACGGCGTAGGAGTCGCCGAAGACCGCGTGCAACCGTGGGACCCGTACGTCCGGACGCTGGCCGCCGGCGCCTTGCCCCGCTTCGCCGGCCGCATCCTCACCGGCCTGTGCCTGATGGTGTTCTCCCTGCTCCCGGTCGTGCTGATCGCGGCCTTCATGACCGAGGCGACGCTGACGCCACTCGCCTTCCTGGCCGCGGCCGGGGTGACCGCGCTGATCGCGATCCCGTTCATCTTCCTGGGCCTCGCGATCGGGTATTCGCTGCCGCAGAAGGCGGCCATCGTCGTGGCGCAGGTGCTGTTCTTCCCGCTGGCCTTCGGCGGTGGCCTGATGACCGCGCCGGGTGGCGCTCCGGGCTTTGTCGAAGACCTCGCGCCGTACCTTCCGACCGGCGGCGCGGTGCGTCTGATGTGGGCCGCTGTCGGCGACTATCCGGTGAACGCCGGCTCGGTGATCTCTCTTATCGGGTGGACGGTGGCCCTCGGGGCGATCGCCATATGGGCCTATCGACGCGATGAGGGTCGTCGGTTCAGCTAGAACTCCGACACTTAATCCTGTCCAAAGGTGCACGGTGCGACGATGCGGCGATGACCGCATCGACGGGCTCCCCCGCCTGGGTGGATCTAGGAACCGCCGATCTCGAGGACGCCAAGCGCTTCTACACCGCGCTGTTCGGCTGGACGGCGGACGTCTCCGGCGACGAGTACGGCGGCTACACGACCTTCCTGCTCAACGGCCAGCCGGTCGCCGGGGCCGGACCACTCTACGGCGAGGGCCAGCCGACCGCCTGGAGCACCTACATCGGAACCGACGACGCGGACGCCGTCGCGCGACGCGTGCTGGATGCCGGCGGTCAGGTGCTGGTGCCGCCGTTCGACGTGATGGACCAGGGCCGGATGGCCGCCTTCCTGGACCGCACCGGCGCGCCGTTCAGCGTGTGGCAGGCCGGCACGATGCGCGGCGCGGCGCTGTTCGACGTGCCCGGCGCGCTCACCTGGAACGAGCTCAACACCCGAGACCTGGACGGGTCCATGTCCTTCTACGGTTCGGTGTTCGGCTGGAGCTTTCGCAACAGCACGATGGACGGCCTGCCGTACGTGGTGGCGAAGGTGGCCGACACCCCGGTCTGCGGCATCCAGCCGATGATCGGCGACGAGTGGCCGGACGACATGAGCCCTCATTGGATGGTCTACTTCTCGGTGCGCGACTGCGACATCTCCACCGGGCACGCGATGCAGCTCGGCGGTCACGTGCTTCAGCCGCCGACCACCCTGCCGGTCGGCCGGTACGCCGTGCTGGAGGACCCGCAGGGCGCCATCTTCGCGATCCTGGCCGGCAACAACTGACCTTTCTAGCCTCGTACGGGTACCACGAGGGGGCCGTGCTCGCCCTCGATCACTCGCACCTTGACCCGGTAGTGCTCGGCCAGGTTGTCCTCGGTCAGCACGGCACGCGGCGGTCCGGCGGCGACCACGCGACCGCCGGCGATCAGCACCAGGCGCTCGGCGTACTCGCCGGCCGTGGTCAGGTCGTGCATGGTGGCCAGCACGGTCAGGCCGCGCTCGGTGCGCAGGCGGTCGACCAGCTCCAGCACCTCCTGCTGGTGGCCGATGTCCAGGGCGCTGGTCGGCTCGTCGAGCAGCAGGATCCGGGCGCCCTGGGCGAGCGCGCGGGACAGGAACACCCGTTGCCGTTCGCCGCCGGACAGGGTTTCGAGCCGCCGGTCCGCGAACCGGGTCAGGTCGAGCGCGGCAAGGACCTCCTCGGCGGCGGTCAGGTCGGCGGCGGATTCCCGGCCGAGTGGGGGGACGTACGGCGTACGGCCGAGAAGGGTGTAATCGAAGACGCGCATGCCGGGCGGGACCACCGGGGACTGCGCGACCGTGGCGATGGTCTTCGCGCGTTCCCGGCGGTGCAGCCGGCCGACCGGGGTGCCGTTCAGCGCGATCTCGCCCTCGAACGGCAGCAAACCGCCGATCGCGCGCAGGGCCGTGGACTTGCCGGCCCCGTTCGGCCCGATGATCGTGACCCATTCGCCCTCGGCCACGTCCAGGTCCACGCCGTCGACGATCAGCGCGCCACCCAGCCGCACCCGGAGCCGCTCCACGGAGATCGCTGTCATCCCTGCCCCCGGCTGGTGCGCAGGACCACGATGAAGAACGGCGCACCGAAGAACGCCGTCACGACGCCGATCGGGATTTCGGCCGCTCCCCCGGCCGTACGGGCAAGAAGGTCGGCAAGCGTGAGGAACGCACCGCCGAAAAGCATCGACAGCGGCAGGATCGAGCGGTAGCTCGGGCCGGCGAGCAGGCGCATCGTGTGCGGCACGATGATCCCGACGAAGCCGATGAGGCCGGAGACCGACACCGCCGCGGCGGTGCCCAGCGAGGCCGCGATGATCAGCAGGTAGCGGCTGCGCTGCGGATGCAGGCCGAGCCCGGTCGCCTCCTCGTCGCCGACGGTCAGCACGTCCAGCTCCCGGCGCTGAGCCAGCACGATCGCGCCGGTGACCACCGCGTAGGGCAGCACGGTGAGCACGTCGTGCCAGCCCGCGGTGGACAGCCGGCCGAGCAGCCAGGAGTAGACCTCGCGGGCGGTGTCGACATGCCGCTGCAGTAGGTAGGTCTGGGCGGCGCCGAGAAACGCCGAGACGGCGACGCCGGCCAGGATGAGGGTGGCGGGCGTGCGGTTGCGGCCACCCGCGGCGCCGAGCAGCCAGGTCAGGACGACCGCGATGAGCGCGCCCGCGAAGGCGGCGACCGGAACGCCGATCGGCAGATTCGCGGTGGCGTCACCGCCCGTGCTCGGCGACCGCAGGGCGATGACCGCGGTGACGCCGAGCCCGGCGCCGGCGGCGACGCCGAGCAGGTTCGGATCGGCCAGCGGATTGCGGAAAACGCCTTGGTAGGCCGCACCGGCCAGGGCCAGCATGCCGCCGACGAGCAGCCCGAGAACGACGCGCGGGAGCCTGAGCTCGGTGAGGATGGCGACCTCACGACCGGTGAGGCCGCTGTGCAGATGGACGCCGGGGAGGAGGTTGAGCAGTTCCAGCGCGACGCCCGTGGGGGGCAACGACACCGCGCCGAACGCCAGCCCCGCGATCATCGCGACCAGGACCGCGAGGATGCCCCCGGCGAGCCAGACCGGCCGGAGGCCGGCCCTTCTCACGCCCGGGCCTTGGCCACCGCGTCCGCGACGGCCTGGACCAGATCGACGGTGCGCGGCCCCCAGCGGGACGCGATGTCGTCGTCCAGCGCGAAGATCCGGCCGTTACGCACCGCGTCGATCGTGGACCAGCCCTTACGCGCCGCGACCGTGGTCGCCGACTGCGCGCAGCACTTGGTGTCGGCCAGGAAGATCGTCGACGGGTTGGCCTTGACCAGCGCCTCCTGCGACAGCTGCGGGTACGTGCCCTTCGCGCCCGCCGCATCGGCCACATTGGTCATCCCGAACAGCGTGAAGATCGAGCCGACGAACGTCTTCGACGTGGCCGTGTAGAGCGTCGGGTCCAGCTCGTAGTAGTAGCTGAGCGGCGTGGTCCCGGCCGGCGCGGACTTCACGATCTTCTGGATGTCGGCGTCCATCCGCTGGTGCAGCGCCTGCGCCTCGGCCTGGTGCCCGGTGATCGTGCCGAGCTGCTCGATCTGCTGGTAGCTCTGCTCGATCGTCGTCGCGGCCGGCGTCTGGTAGACCGGGATCTTCAGCTTGGTCAGCTGCGCCACGATCGAGTCGATGTTGTCGGACAGCACCACGAGGTCCGGGTTCTTCGCCGCGATCGCCTCGGCGTTCGGCTTGAACCCCGACAAATCAGTCTTCGGCGCGTTCGCCGGGAAGTTCGACTGGTCGTCGACCGCGGTGACCTGCGGCCCCGCGCCGATGGCGAACAGCATCTCGGTCGCCGTCGGGGTGAGCGAGACGATCTTCTCGGGCCGCTTGTCGACGGTCAGGTCACCGACGGTCACCGGATAGCCGGCGCTCTTACCGGTCGTCGACGTGGGTTCGTCACTGGTACCGCCACATCCGCCCGCGAACAGCAGGATGGTCGCGGCGGCAGCGGTCAGGAGGCGTTTCATGAGGGGTCCTTCGGTCGGCCGTGCGGTGCTTCGCCGACAGGACCCCGAGTTCCGTCCGCGAGGCGCCCCTCCGGCGGGAGCGCTGATTCGCGACCGACGCCCAGGCGACCTGGCTAGGCCTCTGGCGAGGCCATCACAGTTGCGGGACAGCGCCGGGTTCCCACCGGCTTCGCTGAGACGCGGTCCCCCCGACGCTATCCCACCTGACCGGCGGCCTTACCCGGGCCTTGCTTACTTGTGTTCTGTCCTGGCGTCGTCGGCCTCCGCCGGGTCGGTGCCGGTGGCTCGGTCACCCCTGGCGGCCGCGTCCTCGTCGCCGGCCAACGCCGCGCGCAGGCGCTCCTTCTCCCGGGCGCGGCGGCCGGCCGCGCCGGCCAGCTGCTCGCCCATCTTGTTGCGCCAGTCGGCCAGCAGGAAGTAGGACAGGACCGCCGACAGGACCAGGGCGATCATCGCCTTGACGAAGATGTTCAGGGGCAACGGCAGCGCGGCTGCGAACAGAAGCACGAACAGGCCGAGGCGGCCGAGCGTGTACTTGACGGCGGGACTCATCTTCTCTTCTCTCCTAGCCCGCCCGGTGGCTGAGCCACCGCAGGCCGTAGAACCAGACCAGGCAGTAGACGATCGTGCAGGAGGCTGCGCCGGCCAGGCCACTGACCAGCGACGGGAACTCGGTGGCGGCGAAACCGGCCACGCTCAGGCCGATCGCGACGCCGAAGCCGGCGGCGAGCGCGCCGACGACGATGCGGGAGGCGCCCCAGCCCTGTGCCCGGAACTCCTCGGTGAACAGCCAGACCGGCAGGACCACCGCGATCCAGCCGCTGGCGTTGCCGAACTCGGACACGTGCGCGAGCGACAGCGCCGCCTCGATGACGAGCAGCACGATGGCGCCCATCACCAGGCCGGCCAGGGCGGTGCCGATCAGGTCGCCGATGGTGGCGAGGCGCCCGTTGGGGTCACGGCGCGGACGTCGCGCACTCTTCGTGTCGGTCATGACATTCCGAGGGTACGCCGTGGGGCCGCGTCCCTTATGCCCAGACCTGCTGCGGCTCGCTTCGTCGCTCGGCCATGGCCTGCGGTTTCGGATACTCCCGGACGACCTCGTACCGCGTGTTCCGCTCGACCGGCTGGAAACCCGCGTCCCAGATCAGGTCGAGCAGGTCCTCGCGGTGCATGGTGCTCGGCGTGCCGTACGAGTCGGCGTCGTGGGTGATCTTGTATTCCACCACCGAGCCGTCCAGGTCGTCGGCGCCGAAGTTCAGCGAGAGCTGCGCGACCGACAGCCCGTGCATCACCCAGAAGCACTTCACGTGCGGCACGTTGTCCAGCATCAGACGGGACACGGCGAACGTCTTGAGCGACTCCGCGGGCGCTGCCATTTGCGTACGGGACTGGAGCCGGTTTCGAATTTTGCCGTCCTGCGAGTCGACGAAATCGTGCTGGTAGCGCAGCGGGATGAAGACGGCGAAGCCACCGGTCTCGTCCTGCAGCTCGCGCAGCCGCATGACGTGATCGACGCGGTGCCGCCGCTCCTCGATGTGCCCGTAGAGCATCGTGGCCGGCGTCTTCATGCCCTTCTCATGGGCCAGCCGGTGGATGCGCGACCAGTCCTCCCAGTGGCAGTTGTGGTCGACGATGTGCTGCCGGACCTCCCAGTCGAAGATCTCGGCGCCGCCGCCGGTCAGCGACTCGAGCCCGGCGTCCATCAGCTCGTCGAGGATCTCGTCGGCGGGCAGCCCGCTGATCTTCTCGAACCACTGCACCTCGGTCGCCGTGAAGCACTTGAGCTTGACGTCCGGCAGCGCCGCCTTCAGCTCGCGCAGCACCTTGGGGTAATAACGCCAGGGCAGCGTCGGGTGCAGGCCGTTGACGATGTGCAGCTCGGTGAGCTGTTCGCTCTCCATCTCCTTGGCCTTGCGGACAGCCTCGTCGATGCGCATCGTGTAGGCGTCTTTTTCGCCCGGTTTGCGCTGAAACGAACAGTATGCACAGCTGGCGGAACAGACGTTTGTGAGGTTCAGGTGACGGTTGATGTTGAACATCACCCGGTCACCGTTCATCTCGGTACGCCTGTGGTGCGCGAGACGGCCGAGCCAAGCCAGATCGTCGGTCTCGTAGAGCGCCTCACCGTCCTCACGGGTCAGTCGCTCGCCGGCGTAGACCTTCGCCTCCAGCTCACGCTTCAGTCCGGCATCCATGGGCGCCCCTCTCATCTCGGCGTCGAGAGTACGACCACCCTCCGACAACAATCCGAGGCCGGGTGTCCGGGCGACGATCGTCGCGTGCCGTTCGTCCGATTCCCAGTCTTCTTTCACCTCCGATCAATCGACAGCGATGCGAGCGGTGCGGTAAGCATTTAGGGGGACGGCAAGCGGCGATAGGTCCGACGTCGCGGACGGGGAGTTCATGGCTACTGCACGGTACGCAGCGAGGCACTCACGTTCGGCCCACCCTTGGTGGCGCCCGGTCGTGTACTCCGCCGTGGCCGCTGCGATCGCCGCCCTGTTCGCACCGGTGCCCGCGTTCGCCGACCCGGCCGGCGCCGCGCAGGGGCTTCCCCCGGCCGTGCCGGACACCGGCTCCCGCCCGACGGCCCTCGGCGCCCTGGTGATGCCCGGCCAGCAGGCGGCCTCCCCCGGCGCACCGACCCCGACCCCGACGCTTCCCGGCTCCGCGACCAGCCCGGCGCTACGGCAGATCGAGAAGGGTCGCGCCGAGATCGCGACGCTCGGTGATCAGTTGATCCAGCTCGGGCAGGACCGCGATCTCGCGAAATCGCAGTACACCGTCGCCGAGCAGAAGTACGCGAAGGCCGAGGAAAACCTGCGGCAAGCACAGGCCGTGGCCGCCGACGCCGCCGCCGCAGCCGTGCGCGAGGCCGCCGCGATGCCGCCCGGCTCACTCGACTCCGGCCTGCTCGGCCTGGACGATCTGGCCCGCATCCAGCGCGGCGACGGCGACAGCCAGCGGGCGGCCGCCCGCCAGCTCGAGCTGGCCCAGCTCGACACGCAGCTCGCGCTCGATGAGCAGACCCTGACCGACCGGCGGTACGACGAGCTGGTCGCGAAGTACGACAAGCTGAACGCGCAGCTCACCAAGAAGCAGGCGGCGCAGCAGACGCTGGAGCTGGCGAACAAGGACGAGCTGAACGCGGCCGAGGCGGCGCAGCGCGCGGCCGACAGCACGCTCGGCAAGCAGTACCTCGCCGGCGCCGAGGCCGGTCGCGGCGCCGACCCGCGAGCCCTCACCGCCCTGGCGTTCGCGCTGAAGCAGATCGGCAAGCCGTACCAGTGGTCCGAGGAGGGCCCGGACACGTACGACTGCTCCGGTCTGATGTTCAAGGCATACCGGCTGACCGGCTTCCCGCTGATGCGCGTCTCCCGCGATCAGTACTGGCAGACCCGTAACAAGGTGGTCGACCGGTACTCGTTGCTCCCCGGCGACCTGCTCTTCTTCAGCTACTCGAACAGCTGGCGGGGCATCCACCACGTCGCGATGTACGCGGGCAACGGCATGATGGTCGAGGCGCCGCGCACCGGCCTGGACGTCCGGCTGACCCCCGTGCGGTGGTCGCTGCTCTTCCAGGCGACCCGGGTGTACGGCTCGGTCCAGGGCACCACCGAGGGCCCGGACCTCAGCGGCATCGAACCGGACGACACCAACACCGCGGGCAACACGACGCACACCACCAAGCCGAGGCCGTCGACGCCGAGCAAGACGACCAAGCCGGGCACGGCGCCGACGAAGTCGACCCACCCGTCGACGCCGCCTTCGTCGCACAGCACCCCGCCGACCACCCAGCCGCCGCCGAGCTCGCCGAGCCCGAGCGCGAGCTCGACCAGCCCGTCAGGCGGCGGATCCAGCTCGAGCAGCTCGCCGTCGGGCGGCTCGAGCAGCAGCTCGCCGTCGGGCGGCTCGTCGCACAGCTCGCCGTCGGGAGGCTCGTCGTCCGACAGCTCGCCGTCGGGTGGCTCGTCGTCCGACAGCTCGCCGTCGGGCGGCTCGTCCAGCTCCGCGACGGCCACCGAGTCCGCCACCAAGACCGCATCGGCCACCGCGACCAAGACGACCTCCGCGACGACGACATCGCCGTCCAAGTCGAAGTCGTCATCGTCCACGGCCGAGTCGTCAGAAAGCGCATCGTCGTCCGCTTCGTCCTCCGACGGGAAGTGACGCCCTCCGGATGAGGCGAAACCCGTCTTTCCGGTGGTCAACAGCCGCTGGTGCAGGCGTTCCGGTTGATGCCGGGTGTGCTCACGAGCACGGATATGGCACGGTTAAGGCAGCGCCCGGCGTCCGAACCCAGCCGGCGGTCTGGAGGACGGATGGACGAGCGGCAGACGACACCGGACAGCGACGGCACCAAGCCGCCCGCCGTGCGGTCGGCCGCGAACGACGACCAGGACGGGTACGCTCCTCCGCCGCCCCCGGCCCCCGGTGCGCTGTGGGCTTCGCCGGCCCCGGCTGCCGGCGCCCCGAGCGGCCGAGCGACCGTGTCCGGCCAGGTCTCCGCGCGTCCTTCTGCCGACGCCGAAGACTCGTGGTTCGCCAAGTCCGAGCCGGCCGCCGCTCCCACCTCCGGCGCCGCCAAGGGCTCCGCAGCAGTCCCGGTCTCGTCCCCGCCGACCTCCGGCGCCAAGAGCTCGGCGTCCAGCCCGGCCTCGTCAGCCCCCTCCACCAACGGCTCCGGCCCCAGCCCAGCCTCGTCAGCAGCCTCCGAGTCCGAGGGCTCCGGGTCCGGCCCCGTCTCATCGCCTCCGCTCTCATCACCCTCGACCGCTGGGGCGAAGGGCTCCGCCTCGGTGCCCGTCTCCGCAGCGCCGGCCATGGGTGCCAAGGGGTCGGCCTCCATCGCGGTTTCCGCTGCACCGGCCTCCGGGGCCAAGGGCTCCGCCGCCATCCCGGTCTCCGCGGCGCAGACCTCCGGGTCCACGGACTCCGCGTCCATGCCGGTCTCCGCGGCGCCGGCTTCGTCGTCGGCCTCCGGGACCAAGGGATCGGCTCCGGTGCCGGTCTTCGCGGCGCCGGCTTCGTCGTCGGCCTCGGGGACCAAGGGATCGGCCTCGGTGCCGATCTCCGGGGCACCGGCTTCGTCGTCGGCCTCCGGGACCAAGGGATCGGCCTCGGTGCCGGTCTCCGGGGCACCGGCTTCGTCGTCGGCCTCCGGCGCCAAGGGGTCGGCTGCCGTGCCGGTCTCCGCTGCGCCTGCTGAGCCCGGTCGGGTGACCGGGTCGGCCAAGCCGGTCAGCGGCGCCGGGTCGCTTGTGCCGGAGAAGGTCGACGGTTCCACCCGCAAGCTTTCGCCGCAGCCTGGTGCCGGTGCGGCCCGGGCCAGCGTGCCCGGAAAGGTCCACCCCGACTCGACCGACGCAGCGCGTGCCGTGGCTTGGCCCAGCGGGCAGGCCAAGGTGTACGGCAGTAGATCCCAGGACAAATCGCCCAAGACCGACGAATCCGCGAGGCCGGTCACCGCGGTCGAGCTGCCCGACGCTTTCGAGGCCGAGTCGATCTCCGCCAAGCTGGGCGACTCTCGCAAATCGGATTCTGAGCTTAAGTCCGACTCAGTGTCGAGCGTCGA